>NZ_CP081903.1:3483908-3797710 GCF_020091405.1 Bacteroides cellulosilyticus | reverse complement strand
CTTTCTTCTTGTTATTTATATTCAGTACTTTAGCTATATATTCCAATGTTATTTCTTCGGAAGTTATTCTATTAGTTAGTAAACTCCTAATATCTTCATCTTTCATATAACCTAGCTTTCCAGCTATTTCAACAAGTAAGCTGTTTCTTCTTCTGATACTGCCATTTGCCATTACTGTTGTTTCATCATTTCTGTCTGGTGGAACAACACCGTTATCAATACACCAGTCATAAATAATATGATAGATTCTTGTATCTGTATCATCTTTCTTAAAATCTGGAATAATGGACTTGTTCAGTATCAGCAAACCATTAGTTATATATTTTATCTGTCCTGCATTGACTGCCATTTCCAGATAGTTATTTAATGTCTTTGCATCAATGCCCAGTTTCTTAGACAGTTCCGTTTTGTTAAGTCCGTCCAGATACGGACTTTCACTTATATACTTGTTCGTTTCCTTTTTACATATTGCCTTTATTTTAAGTAAGAAGTTCTTTACGTTGATTCTCTCACTGGCTTCTGCAATGTTCATATCATTATTAAAGAAACTGTTATAAATATAGAAGAAGTTCTCATTACATTTTGCCATATAATATTTGTTGTACGTTTTGTAGCTTCTCTCTGCTATTACATTGTTACTTATCACTTTATCAATAAGATTCTTATTATTCTTTATCCTTGAAACGCTTCTTTTTACAGTGCTTAATGGTATGCCTAATTTTTCGGAAATCTCCTTTTCTGTAACATTATCTGCAATGGAAGTTTTATAATTCATCCTTGATTTTATATAGGCATATACCATAGCATCCTTATTATCTAGATTATTAATGTCTTTTGTCAGTGTCGTATATTGTTGTTCCATTGTGCGCAAACGGTTGGTTATTTGATTCTTCTTGGTATATGTTATGAATTTCTCCGCTTTTCAGAGCCTTGTTATATTTACGTGTTCCACCTAGATACCGTTTCAATTCCTTCCTTGTATTGAACAGTCTGTTGTTGTATATCATCATAATGTTACGTTTTTGTCATTAGTTACTTATCTACGAAAGCTAAAAATCTGATAATGAAGTGCGCAGCACTGAATTATCTATGTTGTAATGTTAGTATTGTAGTAATGTATAGAGTATCATTTTTCCCCTATACTTGGTGTCAAATTTCCCATGGACTACGGTTCATTTTTCCTTAGTACCACTTTACCAAGACTATCTTTAAAAAATATCTGTAATTCACTTCCTTGTGTTGTCTGGCTAACTATGTATGCCGAAATAGGTATTATGTGCTGTTTTTGATGGTGTCTTATAGAAAGGCTTTGGCAATCATACATTATGAGGTTGCCAATCATCCAGTTTAAAGTAGAATGTAATTCTACGCTTGTTTATCTGCTTCTTTTTCTTTAGAAAACCGTTCATCTTAGCCCATATACCAACAGCTACCTTATTGCCGGTAATGCCATCCTTGAAAGCCATTTCTTTTAATTGTTCAAATGTGTAATACTCCATGATTCAATGTTAGTTTCATTATATACTGTAAAATCTATAGTGTTTGAATTACTACGGGCAGTTCTGGTTATACCTCTGCTCGTGGTAGTTCCTATCTTTTTATCTCTATACGATTATATTCATTTTACGGGTGTGTACCTAATCAAAGGAACACTTTCTATAGGCGGTTTATCTATATCGCTATATTACCGTTATTTTCTTCTGTCAGCAAGCTAACAGACAAGAATAGTGATTTTATGTAGTTCTTTTGACAATGGTTTATATTTATGGCTATTTACGGATAATCGATATTCGGAACAGATAGCTAAATTGTTATGTATTAGCGATTAATCAATTTATCGAAGTAGCGGCTATATAACTTATTAGTAAGTAAAAAACAGTGATGATAGAAGTTGTTAGTTATCCTGCCGACTTTTTGTGTGCCCAAATAAGTGATGGTAGTACTAGTAATGACAGCCGTTATTTTTCGGAACTAGTACATTAGTTAAAAAATAGTATAGCTAATAGTGATAAGACTGTGGGGTATAGTAGTAACGGTATTACTAGTAGTTTCTCACTAGTACATTAACTAATAGTACTGGATATACTGATTAATAAGATGCCTATATAAAGTACTTATTAAAAAAATATTCCAAGAAGTTTTTTATATTACGGATATATTACATACCTTTGCAGCGCATTTACAGAGGCATTTACTTTAGCGGTAATTTTGCCGTGTTCAAAAAATATAATTATTATGAATACTTCAACTATTGAAACTGTAAATGCGCAAGTTTTTGTACAAGTGATTAACTCTGACCGTGCCACACAATTTGAAAGACTTGGTGGCTGGTTCTCGTCCAAAGCATCTGGGAAAGAACTCGTTAGAAAAGCTAGACAGCAACTTGATAAATATCAAGAATATGTCAGCTTTTTGGAGCAAGTTGTAAAGATAGAGCCTAGCGATATAGATTTGCAACTGAATCTGTCCAAGATAACGGAAACATTGAAAAATGCTTCTCCAGAGTTGAGGAAACAAGTTTTGTCGGAGATTGATGACTAACAAAAATTGGGCTACTACTTCGGTGGTAGCCTTTTTTAATTTGTAAGGCATGAATATAGCAGAATACGCAGAACAATTATTTAATCTGGCATATAGCCAAGAAATGATAGATTTCATTACTAGTCTAGATGGTGCTAGTAGTGATGAATGGCGTATGAAAGTTACTGCCATACAAGGGTATTACTTCTTTGTATTCTATAAGAGTATTAACCAGTTCTTCATAGTAGGATATATGAGAAGAGGTAATAATACTACTGACTTTGTTTATATCAATTTGAATAATGCCTTTATCTTATCGCAGCATTTGCTATCCAGATTCCGCAAAAGGGTAATAGCGGATGGCATAAAGTATGATTTAAGAGGTCGGATGTTTGATATACTGGAACACTCCATACAGACACTTATTAATATCAATGAAGAAATATACCTATGCAACACTGGCATATCAGATAAATATAACGATAACTATTTTGCTTGGACTAAATTCGGACTAATACCAGTAATAAGATATAGCGATATTGTGTTTTGTGGTACTACGTTCATATCTGTAGATATGTTGAATGAGAAGCAAAAAGAGTTATGGGATAGTGTTCATTCCAAACTACTAGAACAAGACTTATTGAAAGGGTAGTTGTTTTAGTATTATTGCCGCCCCTGCATTTTATGAGCTGTCGCAATAAAAAAACATAAAACATTGATAATCAATATATTACTAATAAGTACAATAGTTACTTATAGGCAATAGTTTGTCAGCATCACCTTCAATAGTGAAATGCAACGCCCGTCCTCAGCAAAACTGTGGCAAATGCCCCAGCCACCGACAGTATTCCCCAACATGCCGGGCTTGTTGGAACGCACAGTACCACTGGACGCACACGAAACATCGTATTTCGCTGATTCCGCCAGTATCTTCAGTTTATTAAGGACGTTTTCGTTCATATCCACTACACAACTTATCACTTATCACCATAGTGCCCTTTAGCCGAAATTATTGTAACTGTCACAATTTCTTCTTCAATGGTATAAATAATACGATTAAACTTATCAATTCTCCTGCTCCAATAACCGGATAGAGTGCCTTTCAATGCTTCCACTTGTCCAGTTCCCACAGTAGGGTGTTCTGCTATTTCCAAAAGTAATCTTTCAATTTTAGTAATTAATGCTTTATTTCCCGATTTCTTCAGTTTAGCTAAATCTTCTATAGCCTTGGCTTCAAACTCTATGATATATTTCATCTCAGAGATTATCTATAAAGCTCTTGATTTCCTCGGCTGATTTAAGCTTTATAGCAGATTTTGTCTTTCCTGCTTTATGTGCTTTCACTCGTGCTGAGATCTCAGCCATATTTTCTGTATCTTCGAAAAAGGAATCGCCACTTGGACTGGGATTTTCTAAAACTTCCACAGAAATAGAATTTGCTTTTACCACCAAGAGGTGCTCTATGAAAGCTTTCAAACTCTTACCTTGTGAAGCAGCCAAAACCGATAAACGCTGTAATACGTCAACAGGCAAATCTATATTTTTTCTTTTTTTCTCTAATGTCATTGTCGCCATAATAACTCCTTTCTTTTTTTACAAAGATATAAAAGATATATCATATACACAATGTATATAGTTTGAAAAAGAATTAATAAAGAGATCCGCGTTACCCAACGGCTGAACAAATTGCTTATTATTTGATGGGTACACCGAAAATATCAGGTGGTCCTATGTTTGTGCCGGATAAACAAAAAAGACCGCTCTCATTGAGACGGTCTTTCAATTCTTTCAGTAAGCGTGCTTATTATTTAGCAGCTTCCAAAGATGCTTTGCGGAATGCTTTCATTGATTTTTCGATTTCCAAAGAAGCCTTACGTGCACGAGTACCGGCAGCTTTGTTACCATTTTCAATCTGAGCTTTTGCATCTTTCTCGAATGCTGCATACAATTCAGCAACTTTTTCAACTAATTCTTTCATAATCCTTTTCTTATTAATATTACTTCGTTAATAATGTCTGGCAAAAATACACTCTTTCTTGAAATAAATGCAGAAAAACAATATTTTTTTTGAAATAATCCGCAAAAATTGCGCAAAAAGGCGTCCTCTGGCGTTTTTTGCCTACTTTTGCAGGCATGAAAACCCTTACAGATACGGAATACATACACATGCTCATAGCCGAAGGCGAACACCAAAGGCAGGACTTTAAGTTTGAGATTTCCGATGCCCGTAAGATCGCAAAAACGCTCTCCGCCTTTGCCAATACAGACGGCGGGCGGTTGCTGATCGGAGTTAAAGATAACGGAAAGATCGCCGGAGTTCGCTCTGACGAGGAACAATATATGATAGAGGCGGCAGCGCAAATGTACTGTCAGCCGGAAGTGAACTATACCATGCAGACCTTTCAGGCGGAAGGACGCAGCGTGCTGGTAGTGCAGATTGAGGAAAGTCTGCAAAAACCCGTATATGCCAAGGATGAAACAGGAAAACCGCTGGCTTATCTGCGCATCAAGGATGAGAATATACTCGCCACACCGGTGCATCTGCGTGTATGGCAGCAAAGTGGTAGTCCGCGGGGAGAACTAATAACTTATACAGAGCGCGAACAGTTATTGCTTGACTTGTTGGAAGAAAATGACAGTCTATCGCTGAACAGGTATTGCAGGCTGGCACGCCTTTCCCGACGTGCAGCGGAACATTTACTTGCCAAGTTCATCCGGTTTGATATTGTAGAACCGGTATTTGAAGGTCATAAGTTTCACTTCAGGCTAAAGTAAATGATTATTCCTCAATCCTGACTTTTATTTCTTGGGGATGAGCAGAAAGTTATTTACAGAAAAGAGGAGCCGGACACAGTCGTTACCTTAGGGTATCTCTGTCGTTACTTGAGGGTGCCTCTGTCGTTACCTTAGGGTACCTCAGTCGTTACTTGAGATAGCCTCAGTATAACATATTCACAATCAACCAGTTATAAGCACATCTTTTGTAATCCTTAGAATCATAAATTCAGACAGAAGAACCGACAGTTTATCATTAAACAAGTAAATATAAAACAATATAGCATGAATATAATCAATTCAATCAACGATATTCTCTGGACCTATATCCTTATCGCTCTGCTTTTGGGATGTGCCCTTTGGTTCACGCTGAAAACCCGCTTCGTACAGTTCCGCATGATAGGTGAAATGGTACGTTTACTGGGTGACTCAGCAGGAACAAACGGTAAGCCAGGTGAAAAGCATATCTCTTCATTTCAGGCATTTGCCATCTCCATTGCCAGCCGCGTAGGTACGGGCAATCTGGCGGGTGTAGCCACCGCCATCGCTGTAGGCGGACCGGGAGCAGTGTTCTGGATGTGGGTCATTGCCTTGTTTGGTGCTGCCAGTTCATTCGTAGAGTCCACATTGGCACAATTATATAAGGTGAGAGGCAAAGACTCTTTCATCGGCGGTCCCGCCTATTATATGCGGAAAGGATTGAAACAACCGTGGATGGGTACTGTGTTTGCCGTACTCATTACGATAACTTTCGGCTTCGCCTTCAACTCCGTGCAAAGCAATACACTGTGTGCAGCTTTCGAACATGCGTTCGGCTTCGATCACGTCATTGTAGGAGGGGTTATTACCATAGCTACGCTGCTTATTATCTTTGGTGGTGTACAGCGCATTGCTAAAGTGAGCAGTATCATTGTCCCCATTATGGCATTGGGATATATTGCTTTGGCATTGATTATTGTAGCTATCAATATCACTGAACTTCCTGCCGTTATCAAACTCATCGTCAGCCATGCCTTCGGCTGGCAACAGGCATTGGGCGGTGGCGTAGGTATTGCATTGATGCAAGGCATCAAGCGGGGATTGTTCAGCAATGAAGCAGGTATGGGTTCCGCTCCCAATGTGGCAGCTACCGCACACGTCACACATCCCGTAAAGCAGGGGCTGATACAGACCTTGGGCGTTTTCACCGATACATTAATTATATGTACCTGCACCGCGTTCATTATACTTTTCAGTGGTGCGCCACTGGACGGCTCTACCAACGGGGTACAACTTACGCAACAGGCACTAACGAATGAGATAGGTTCAGCAGGAAGCATTTTTGTTGCTATTGCTTTGTTCTTCTTCGCCTTCAGCAGCATTCTGGGTAATTATTATTATGGAGAAGCCAATGTACGTTATCTTACCCGTAAGAAATGGATATTGAACATTTACCGTATTCTGGTAGGTGGCATGGTGCTATTTGGTGCACTCGCTGCACTGGATGTGGCCTGGAGTCTGGCAGATGTCACCATGGGATTGATGGCGCTCTGTAACCTGATTGCCATCAGCCTGCTCGGTAAATACGCTTTCAAACTGCTGGAAGACTACCGTGCACAGAAACGCGCGGGTATCAAAGACCCTGTTTTCACAAAAGACCGCCTCGAAGAGGTGGAAAATGACATAGAGTGCTGGTAAGAGATTTATGATTTATAAATTATGATTTATACAATTGTTGGTGTAAATCAACTTATTTCGTACTTTTGCAACCGCAATTGCCCCGGCAATTATAAATCATAAATCATAAAACATAAATCAGATGGGTATATTTGCCAAACTATTTAAAAAGAATTCCGAGGGTACTTCCTCCAAAAACGTGGAAGATTTCGTGTCACTGACACGCGTTTATTTCCAGTCCGTGATTGCCGCTAATCTAGGCATTACGAACATTCGTTTCGTACCGGATGTAGCCAACTTCAAACGCCTGTTCAAAATACCGACTCAGGGCGGACGACTGGGACAAGCCGAAAAGACTGCTTCACGCAAAATGCTGATGCAGGACTATGGACTGAGTGAAAACTTCTTCAAGGAAATCGATGCCTCCGTAAAAAAACATTGCCGCACGCAGAATGATGTGCAGACATACTTGTTTATGTATCAAGGCTTCTCACAAGACCTGATGATGTTGATGGGCAACTTGATGCAGTGGAAGTTCCGCGTTCCCTCTGTTTTTAAAGGCGCACTGCGCAGTATGACCGAAAAGACCGTACATGACGTCTGTACCAAGACCGTATGGAAAAAGGACGATGTACACAAGACGGCTATGGCAGTCCGCCAGTATAAAGAGCGTCTGGGGTATTCGGAGCAGTGGATGACAGAATACGTGTACAACGTTGTGCTACTGGCTAAAAAAGAACCGAAAAGCAAAGCCACGGAAGAGAAATAAGCTTGAAATATCTATCAGGCAAAAACTGTTATCAAAAGAAAAAGTTTTCTAAAGAAATAATCAATAGAAAGGGCGAGAAGTGATATACTCGCCTTTTTTTGTTATTTTTATGCAACTTTTTTGCTCAAAGGAGCAACAACACTTTATGCAAAGAGATTGTTGTAAGATATAGCGGGCTTTGCCCGCTAAGCTACAGGCTACAAGCTATCAGTGACAAACTATTGCACTGGGTAAGTTAAAAAACTCTGATAAGTTGATAGTTCAAAACCTATTAGTTCAAGTAATCTGATTATTCAGAAGATCCGATAATTCAAATAGCTTGATTTAGGCTCAATAAGTCAGGCAGCCTTTCACAGGCTATTAGAGTTTCTGTATCAACAGAACTCTCAAGCTGTAGCTCGTAACTTGTAGCTAACATTCAATATTAATCATTAAAAAACAACCGCTTATGAAACAAAAGAAAATGCTTGCACTCACTTTATCCCAGTTGAAGCAACTTTATCGAAATGAACTTCCCGAAATTGTACGCATCGCCGAACAGAGCGACGGTACGGAAAGCTTCAAGCAAGGCATTTCGGAATTCATTACCAATCAGGCTGATACGGAAAGTGAAGTTGTCAGGCAAATTCGACTTCTGATTGAATATGACGGCCAGGAAGTCCATGAACTTTCTACCGATGAACAAATGATTGTTTCTACCCTGTCACTTCTATACGCGTTTCTTTCCGGAAACCTGGAAGAAGATGTGGAAACAGACGTGTTCCTGGATATTTTCCAGCAATTCAAACGCTTACAGCATCCTGCTGCCCCACTCCCCGCACCCCAACGAGTCAAAGCATGGACCGAGCGCTGGCCCAGCGGACTGGACGAAGACGTACAACTAATCCATGCCAAAAATAAAGAGCGTATTCTGCACGCATTGATACAGAAGATAGAGCACCGTACCGCTGTTTCCCGCTACCACTTTGAAGAGGGCGTCAGCTACGAAGAGAAATACCATCTCGTCAGCGAATGGTGGAATGACTTCCGTTTCCATCTGGCCATGGCTGCCAAAAGCCCTACGGAACTGAATCGCTTTCTGGGCAATTCACTTTCTGCTGAAACCATGTATCTGTTATCTCGTGCCCGCAAGAAAGGAATGCCTTTCTTCGTTACGCCTTACTATCTGCACTTGTTAAATCCCGGCAGTACAGGATACAACGATGAATCTCTGCGCAGCTACATCCTCTACTCCCCGCAACTGGTGGAAACTTACGGGCAAATCCGCGCTTGGGAACGTGAAGACATAGTAGAAGTTGGAAAACCCAATGCGGCCGGCTGGCTCCTGCCCGACGGGCACAATATCCACCGTCGTTATCCGGAAGTAGCCATCCTCATTCCCGACACCATGGGACGCGCTTGTGGCGGGCTTTGTGCTTCCTGCCAGCGCATGTATGACTTCCAGAGCAAACGACTCAATTTTGAGTTTGACTCCCTGCGTCCTAAAGAAACATGGGAGAAGAAATTACGCCGTCTGATGACTTACTTCGAGGAAGATACCCAATTGCGTGACATCCTCATCACAGGTGGAGATGCCCTCATGAGTCAGAACAAGACGCTAAACACAATTCTGGAAGCCGTTTACCGCATGGCTGCCCGTAAACGGAAAGCCAATCAGGAACGCCCGGAAGGAGAAAAGTATGCCGAGTTACAGCGTATTCGCCTCGGATCGCGTTTGCCAGCTTATCTGCCAATGCGTATCAACAATGAATTGGTAGAAATTCTGCGAACTTTCAAGGAGAAAGCATCCGTCATCGGTATCCGTCAGTTCATTATTCAAACGCATTTCCAAACGCCACTGGAGGTTACTCCCGAGGCAAAGGAAGGTATTCGCAAATTATTATCGGCAGGCTGGCTGATTACCAACCAACTTGTGTATAACGTAGCTGCCTCACGTCGGGGACATACCACTCGCCTACGCCAGGTACTTAACGAACTGGGAGTTGTCTGCTACTATACATTCTCCGTAAAAGGTTTCGAAGAAAACAACGCAGTCTTTACACCAAACAGCCGTTCCATGCAGGAACAGCAAGAAGAAAAGCGTTTCGGCAAACTGAATAAAGAAGATGCCTTCAACCTGTCTGCATCGCTCGAAACCGCACTTGATCCTGCATCCTGTATCCGCCAGTTCCTGAAAATACATCATCTTCCGTTCCTTGCCACGGACCGCAGCGTGTTGAACCTGCCCGCCATTGGCAAGAGCATGACGTTCAATCTGGTGGGAATGACCGAAGACGGAAAGCGCATCCTTCGTTTCGACCACGACGGAACACGTAGCCACAGCCCGATAATCAATCAACTCGGACAGGTCTATATCGTAGAGAATAAGTCCATAGCCGCCTACCTGCGACAACTGCGTGCCATGGGAGAAGATGTGGAAGACTACGCAAGTATCTGGAATTATACGGAAGGCAAAACCGAATCACGGTTCAGCCTGTACGAATATCCGGACTTCCCTTTCCGCATCACAGAAAAAATGAGTAATCTGGAAATAGCAGTATGCAAATCGAACGACACCCTTTAGAACCCTTTCTTCCTGCTAACGCCCGTTTGCTGATGCTGGGAAGTTTTCCACCTCAAAAGAAAAGGTGGTCGATGGAGTTTTACTATCCGAACTGGAACAATGATATGTGGCGGATTGTAGGATTCCTATTCTTCAATGATAAGAACCATTTTCTGAACGAAGCGGCAAAAGCTTTCGACAAAGATCGCATTGTCCCTTTCCTGCAAGAAAAAGGCATTGCCCTATTTGATACAGCTACCGCCATACGACGGTTGCAGGACAATGCATCCGACAAATTTCTGGAAGTTGTAGAGCCTACGGATATCGAGGGCATGCTCCGCCGCTTACCGGAATGTAAAGCCATAGTTACTACAGGTGAGAAAGCAACGGAAACTTTATGCGAACAGTTCTCTCTTGAAAAACCGAAAGTGGGAGATTTTACAGAGTTTGTTTTTGATGGCAGACCTATGCGACTCTATCGGATGCCCTCTTCTTCGCGCGCTTATCCGCTTGCTTTAGAAAAAAAAGCAGCAGCCTACCGCATTATGTATCAGGACTTACAGATGTTATAAGACGAGAGAGCGTTAAAATAATCGCTCATCCCTCTTGCATATTTGAAAGTTTACATTACCTTTGCAGCCGCAAACACGGGAGTAGCTCAGTTGGTAGAGCACTGGTCTCCAAAACCAGGTGTCGGGAGTTCGAGCCTCTCCTCCCGTGCAAGATGAAAATAGCTGCAAGTAAAAACTTGCAGCTATTTTTGTTTATAAACCCGTCATAAACGAGTATTCAAAGCCTGTCATTTCAAATCTACAGTCTGAGTAAAGCTCTGACCGAAACGATTTGTTGCTACGATCTTCACTGATTTAGCCTTATCCGTAGGATGTACCCGGAATAAGTGTGATGTATGATATCCTGTAGCCTTTCCTTCTTTCATTGTAATATAATCCTGATCCTCATCGTCAAAAGCCTCCATTACGCCCGGTTTCTCAACACCGTCTTCATAGTAGGATAACTTCCATGCCGGATCATAATCCCAGACATTAACCACCAGATACTTAGGTTGGCTCTGAAACTCACCCGGCTTATACACACGAAACTGATAATCGAATGGACGACCGGTAGCCTTATACTGCCAGGAGATGTCATCACCGGTCACATTTACCACCAGATAACCATTGGGAGCACCGCAACGATTTACATGTCCTGCCCACCAGGCACCACAAGCTGCACCAATATTATGTTCATAGATAACAGGAGTCACAATGCGGTTTTCATAAAAATGAGTATGACCGACAAAGATATGCGTCTTATAATCTTTTAGTATCTCAAAAAGTTGTTCGGCATTACGGGCATTGGCTCCTCCTCTACCCGTACTGTTAGCCGTAGGAGCATGAAGATTCAACAGTACGGTAGTACCCGGCTTCACATAGCTCAGATCCTTTTTCAACCATTCCAATTGTTCAGGGGTAAACTGCTCCGTATATTTCTTCTTACCTTTATAATCTATGTCTTTCATCGAAATAATATGCACTTTCCCTACATTAAGAGAATAATCCGTCGGTCCAAAATGCTCACCAAATACCAATTCCCCGTATTCTTCCTTATTCGTAGCGAGGCTCAGTGCCGTATATTGCTGATCAAAGTCGTGATTACCAATCACATGATACATAGTTAAGTCCAAATCAGAGATAACCTTCTTATACGAATCATACAAAGGCATAACATCCCAGACGATATCTCCCAGAACCATTCCGTAAACTTCCTGCGAAGATAATTGCTTCAATGTTTCCTCCAAATCAACCACAGTTTCCGAAGCAAAGCGATCCAACTGTTCCTCATTTCTTGCCTGCGGATCAGAGATAGCTATAAAGGTAAAATCCTGAACCGGCTGTTCTCTCTTCACCAAGCTGAAATCACAACGATTCTTTTTCTTTTTTGCATCAATCCGGGCATAATAGCCAACAGGCAATGCATTCTCTACATTAGTTTTGTAGTCCGCCGGAACAGAAAGATAAACGAATTTAGACTGTGCGGGATCAGATACCAACTGATAACGCCCTTTATCATCAGTCTGCGTAAAATTAACGCCATCTGTCACAACAACACCTGTAACAGGTTGTTTCTGCGTATCTGTCACCACACCACTTACGACAATCTCTTTTTTAACGGGCTGGTCTGCTGCATACCCTCCTGCTGCAAATAAATTCAGCAAAAGCAGCAAGGATAAAAAACGAATTGATTTCATGTTTCTTCTCTTTTTAGAATTTTAATTTCACGGCAAAGTAAGCCCTAAAAAGCAAAAGAAAGATGTCATTCACATTACATTCCTATAACACTACCCGATTCATTAACGAATGTCAATCAGTTTATGTGTTTGCAGACTTAACCGCCATTTAGGATGTTGCATGACGCACGCCACTGTTTCCGCAGTATTGCTACATGAACAGGGTTGCAGAAAGAAATATTCAGCAGGAAGCAACTCGTAGACCCCAATGTCCTGACCTTCGTAAACTACCTTCACCTCATCCATACGGGTGATCCCCAACTTCACCCCTTGCTTGGGAGAACAGGTCACCCAATCAATATTTTGGGCTAATGGGGTCGTTCCATTCGTTTCGATACAGACATACTTTCCCGCCTGGTGCAAACGGTCGATAAAAACCTCATCAATCCAGAGAGAAGGTTCTCCACCCGTCAGGATAACCGTAACAGCCGGATACTTTCCTACTTCGGCAATTATTTCATCATCGGACATCAGCACACCTTCTTCATGCCGTGTATCGCAAAAAGAACATTTCAGGTTGCAACCGGAAAAGCGGATAAAGACAGCAGGCGTGCCGGTGTGATAGCCTTCACCTTGCAAGCTATAAAAAATCTCATTAATCTTTCTCATAAAAAATATTTGTGCCGGCTTTCAGTAGGGTTATTCTTTCTCATAAATGGCTACATTGGATTCAGATTCCTGCACCTCGACTTTAAAGCAAGTAGATATCTGCTCACATATCCAGCGGGCTATATTCTCTGCGGTAGGATTGAATGGAAGAACTTCATTCAAATTACGGTGATCGAGCTTTCCTTTCACCGTTTCTTTGATGTGACTGAAATCAACTACCATTCCATCGGCATTGAGTTTCCGGGAACGGCAGTAGACTGTGATAATCCAATTGTGACCATGCAGATCCTCACATTTGCTGCGATAGGAAAGTTTCAGGCTATGGGCAGCTGATATTTCCATGCGTTTGATAACTGTATACATATTCTTGTTAATACGCTAATTAAGAAAATACTTTGTCTGTTGTCGCACCTAATGTCACCTCGGCACGGCACAAAAGTACAAAAATTCTAAGGATTACAGTTTAAATCTTCCGCTTTTATTCATAAACACAAAGTGAATTGGCAACCTTACGCTCCCCTTTATTATCATAAAGTTTATTGTCAGTAAGCTTGTTTACAATTCCATTATCCGGTGCGGAAGCACTCCAGAGTGTAGTAGAACCACCACCATCCAGGTTCAAAGCTTTCCTTGCACCCAATACACGAAGAAGATGTGTCAACTCAGGGATATTGATACCTTCCGCCTTACCTTCGAAACGGCCCGCAACCGCAATCAGAAATACCGTTCCATCCTTCATCAGAGCTACGGCACTCCGTGGATGTTTAGTCTGAACGAATGACCGGTTACAAGCAGACAAATCACAAGCTTTTCCATCCAGCAGCATCAACGGACCGGAAACGAGAATACTCCCTTCTTTCTGTTCGCAAGTTTTCTCATCCTGTTTCTTCCAAGCTATGATGTCCAGTTTCCCTTTATCTATTTTCACGGCACCATTGGATACAGTACTGAGTACACCGGTCGCAGTAGTATCCACCACCACCCCGTCTTTCCGCAAATAGCAGATAGAAGTTCCTTGCTTGATATTGAAATAAGAACCGTTAATAGCCGCCACTGCACCGGAACGACGGGCAGCATTACTGGTTTCTTCTTTAGGAGAATGAATTAAAATGTCAAACCGATGTTGTTCCGGTTTGATTTCAAGAATAGCAACATGCTGCGGAACACCATACAAAGAAACGAACTCCGCTTCGCGACAAAGTACATCTTTTCCCATAGAAGTTACATTCCAACGAGCAGTAACAAGTGCTAAAGAATCTGCAGTGGTCTGTGCCACCACAACAAATACATTACACAGTATCAGCAATAGCGTGAAGACGGACTTTCTCAAATACATGTTTTGACTTTATTGAAAATTCTTCGCAAACATAAGCATTTAAAGTGAATGTCAGATAACAAAGCAAACAGAACTTTCTCCGTAAACAAAAAAAGAGTACTTTTGCGGCATGAAAACCCTTTATATAGCACTTGGTACACTCTCTTTGGCACTTGGTATCCTCGGCATTTTTCTGCCGTTGCTACCCACTACTCCATTTCTGCTACTCACGGCTGCACTCTACTTTAAAAGTTCGCCTCGCCTGTATAACTGGTTATTAAATCATAAGCATCTCGGCCCTTATATCCGCAACTTTCGTGAAAACAAAGCCATCCCTCTACGTGCAAAGATAATTTCCATCTCGCTGATGTGGATCACCATGCTCTACTGCGTGTTTTTTATCATACCGTATATATGGGTAAAAGTAATACTCCTGATTATTGCAGCAGGAGTAACCTATCATATCCTTTCGTTTAAGACGCTGAAGTAGATGCTTATTTTACCGCTCCACCTATCTGTTCAAAGAATTCCCCCAACCCCTTACGAGCATCAGCCAGTTTATCCTCCCAATGCTTCACGGAGTTCTGTCCTATGATATCCGTCACATACTTCACAGCAATAAAAGGCACATTCTTGGCACGGCAAACAAAGGCTTGCGCAAAAGCTTCCATATCGACCACATCGCCTTTCACATCCGAAAGTTCCGTCAGAAAAGTATCACCTGTATTACAAATGCCTTCTCCTGCCCAATGCATACAGTATCCCTTCTCTGCCAGCAAAGTAGAAGAATCAATCTCATATTCCAAGCCCATATCGGCTAACTTCTGCATATCACGGTCTATAAAATGACGGCACACCAGAATATCTCCTACCTGGCAATCAATGCTTCCCGCCGTACCTACATTGATCACCAAGTCCGGCTTAGCCTGATTGAGCACTTCAGAAACATAATAAGCTGACTTCACTTTGCCTACTCCTGTACGAATATAACCGATGTGAACTTCTTCCTCTCCTATCAATCCGGGAAACTTTAACTCCGTAAACTCACCCTGTACGGCGTAAGTAACTAAAATTTTCATACTGCATCTTTTTATTTTGAGCGAGTAAATGTACAACTTTTTTTTAGAAACTAAAATTCATCCACTTGCGACTTAATCTTTTCGATCTGTCTGATCAAGCAATCCATCTTCCACCTATTCTTTTTAATCATTACAGGACGCAGAACAAACCAATTAAGGGCAATCCATAAAAACAAAACAGAATACACTATCAGTCTGAATGTAAAAGATGAATTAAGAGTATATTCATACATATAAAGAAAGATACCGGAGGATAGCAAAATGAAATATAAACTCATTACCTTAGTCTGCATGAAAGTTTCTTTCCCTTTCAGCATAAGCAAATTATTCAGATAATCGATATTCGACTGTTTCTCGTCCAATGACCTATACAAAGAAGTTATCTTCCGATTGACTACCACCACAATACACATCGGCAAGATTCCCACAATGATTCCAATCTTAGTACTCAAGAATTGCGGTTTGAAATAGATCCAGATAAATATCATAAAAAGGATAGTCAACACTAAGATAACATCAAGAAATATCCCCTTTTTAAGACCGCTCTTTCTGAAACGGCTGATCTTATTCAATATTTCAGATTGATCGGCAGCCGGAACAGCCTGCCTGTTCCACAATTCTTTTATATCAATATTGCTCTCCATATTCTTTGAATTTTCTTGTTAACTGGGCTTTTATACGATGAATTCTTACACGGACATTACTCTCCGACAATCCAATGATTTGCGCTATATCCGCTTGCCTGACATCTTCCAGTTCCAGCGAAATGATAATGCGGTCTATCTCCGAAAGTTCTGCAATAAACTTGTATAGTAACTGAATCTGCGGCTCAATATCCGTCTTTTCATCTTCAAATAAATCGGCAGGAAACTGCGTAGATAAGATTTGCTTCTTCCGTTCCAGCTGACGCAGACAGTTATTGGTTGCAATACGAAATATCCAAGTATCAATATTGGCTTCATTCCTGAAGGTAGGCAGATATTGCCAGACTTTAATAAAAGTTTCCTGAGCCATGTCCTGAGCTAAGCTGCAGTCATTTACATACCCCATGCATAAGCGGAATATTTTATTCCAGTACCTCCTATATATATCTTCAAATTCCACTTAACGCTCTTTTATAAATTCACAAATTTGATGAATGAACCATTCCCTATCATCAAACATCACAAAATGCAAGCCTTTATCTGCATATCTGATTTGTGCTACTGACAAATTCTTATATTGATTCTTAATGACCGTATCTATATGTTTGAAATAAGGCTCCAAAAGTACGAGAGAAGGAACAACTATATTCTTTATACATTCCCTTAAATCTGTATTCGAGAAATCACAGAAGAGTTTAGCATACGTCTTTCTGTCAGATGCCAATCCCCAGTTTACTATTTCGGCAAATCTCAATGAATCAGTGGTAAGCGTTGCCGCACTCATTCTTTGCATTTGCACAAATTGCTCCTCATCCATAGCTGTAATCCTGTCAATCAGATCAGTGCAGTCATTATCAGGAGCAGATTTAAAATCAGGAACTGTCAAAGCCATCAGACAAGGCAAGGCATCTACAATCACAATTTTTCCTGTAAGCTCCGGGAATTCAGCCGCAATTGCAAGTGTCAAACCACCTCCCATACTATGCCCCACAAGAATAGGTTTCTCTATCCGCTCCTCTTTGATAAACTTTGCAATCTGCATTTTCCATCTTTCGAATGATGGACACTCTTCAGGTGCAACGCCCGAGAAGCCCGCCATAGTCAGCACATAGCAGGTATAACTGTCTTTCAGTACGCTGACTGTTTCTGCCCAGACATCACCCGAGCATGCAAAACCGGGTATAAATATAACCGCTTGTTTTCCTGTTCCCGATTTTACTACCGAAAAAGGATAATCCTGTGCAAAAATCAAAAGAGAAGTTCCCAATAACATCAGGGTCAAAAGTAATCTTTTCATCGCCATATATTCTAAAGTTTTTCCTTTAGATACGGGCCACTCCAGAATGTTACAAGAAAAAGAGAATAGTATCGGAAAACTTCAATCTGATTTCTGTCTATTCTATAAGTTTTCCGGATATATCATTTGTTTAGCCATCCAGAAATTAGTAAGAGAAAGCTGATTAGCCTTGCGCTTTTGCTCTTCCTCCACTATATAACCTCTTTTTTCAAAGAAAGGGCGGGCTGTTAAACTCACTTCTGATGTAATCCGCATAATCCCATTTGTAATTGCATACTGTTCTATTTCATTCAAAAGCATTATAGCAATGCCTTTGCCTTGAAAATCCTTGTGCACAAACATAGAGTGTAAATAACCTTGCGGAGTGATAGATGAAAAACCTACGATTTCCGACTGTTGATTAACAGCTACAATAAAATAGTGGGTCTTTATCATATCTTTTATATTAGCAAGGTTATCTCCGCACGATGCCCAGTCTTCAACTTCCGCCTGTGAGTAATCGCGTCTATTTATCGCGAGAACGGTATTCTGAAATAATTGTTTCAGCTCAACAGTATCCGACTGCAGAGCTACTCTGATCATAAAGTCTGCTTTCATTATTTTATAATATATGTTTTCAGTGCTTCCACATACTCTTCAAAAGCGTCTACTCCCTGTGGCGTAATCTTACAGATAGTGCAAGGCATCTTTCCCTTGAACGTCTTCGTCACCTCCACATACCCCGCTTTATTGAGTTTATCAATCTGCACGCTGAGGTTGCCCGCCGTTGCTCCCGTCTGTTGCCGGATAAAGACAAAGTCTGCCTCTTCGACACCAATAAGCAACGACATCACCGCCAAGCGCAGTTCGGAATGCAGTAAGGGGTTCAGTTCTTTAAACATGCTTTCTTTCTATTTTTTTATAGTGCAAAGATAATACATTAAACTCCTCGTTTTGACATTATGTTCAAATAGTGTCCCGGGATAACCATCATGAAGACAAAGGCTAAAGCAAAAAGCAAAATCTGGTCAAACTTGTCTATATACAAACAACCCAATGATGCAAATATACCCAGCACACCGCTTACCGTAACCAGCCTCATGTTTATAATCAGCCCGGTTAAAGTAGTTCCCATCCCCATCATCAACAGGATTACAAAGAGTATAGGCAGACTCCAATAGATCATAGATACACATGAAATCAGCAATCCGCATAGCCCGAAGACTACCCATACATATCCTACTATCCGGTCGATATATGTTTTTGCCATCCTTTGCTTTTTCCTCTGACTGTAGATAGTGACCGGGTAAGAAACAGCCGGCATCAGAAACCATAAAAACTGCCAGTTATAATTGCCGGTTTCTTTCAGGAGATACCAAACCAGCAAAGAGGTCACCACAGTCATGTAGCCCCATACTAAAAAAGGAGTTCCGGCGTTTTTCACCATCTTGAACTTTGTATTCTGTATCATTTGAGTGATGAGTTCTAAACTCTCTTGCTCATTCAATTTCTTATTGTCCATATTCAATACAAATTATTTTAATCATATACATTCCGGATTCTTTCTCTTCTGTCTGCTACCTACCAAAGCACAAAGATTCCCTTTCTTTAATATATCACTTTTCCCAATCATATACATTTAATATCAAATAGAGCATTAAAGCCCAATTTCCCGCAAGCATATATATCACCCAAGCTCCCATTTTTTCATTCTGTTAATAGATAAAATAAAGAAAATAACAACAATAATAAGACAACGCCCAACACAAGAAACAACCTTTTCGTTACGGGATATTGTTTAGTCATCAATTTTTTCTTTAATAAGCACGCTTCACCCAAAGCCAGTATGGCTAACCAGGCATAACCATAGAATGTAGTAATGTGCCATACGTCCTTCGACTTCATATATACTGCAAAAAACAGATAGTCGGAAAGCAAAGATATTCCTACCGCAATCAAGGCTAACAGAAGAGCTTTCTTCATCAGATTCCTTACTCCACTTTCGCAAGCCAGACAAACATATATGCCTACTCCCCAAAAGACGGGATTTACAGTTAACATCAAAATGATACCCAATTGCGTGCTATGACTCCAAGGTACCCATAACACCACATTAGAAAGCCAATACAGGCAAAATACCATTAGTGAGGTAACTGCCAGCCAAAGTTGATTCTTCTTGCGATTTTGCATCATTCGGGTAATAGCCTCTATATTACCCTCTTCAAATATATCAGCTTTTTCTGCTGTTAATGATCCGGTACTCATCGTTTATTATCCTTTCTTGCACAATAATTCAGAATATGCCCGGGAATAATCAATGCAAAAACAATCACCAATACAAATTCTAACAATGACAAATAGGAAGAAGTCTTATCCAGAATGCTGAATAACATATTCAGTCCCAATGCAATCCCAAAAGCAGGGAAGCCGGAAAAGAGTGTATAGCGAATTATGCTCCCGGTTATAATGCTACTTAGAGAAATAAGGATTGCGCATATCGGCAGAATTATCTCATAATGATTGGTAAACGTTGCTCCAAGTACAATCGCAATACAAAGCAGCCCCATGATTTGCCACATTTCATTCAATACCTTATCGCCATACGACTTTGCGAGCTTACGTTGCTTACGTACCAGTATGAAGCTAAAGAGATAACCTAAAACCGGAATTCCCCAAAAGCCCCACATCCAAACAGGATTTCGCGTCCAATAGATTCCTGCAAAAACTACCAACGTAACTATTGCAGAAACATATCCCCATAACAAAAACATATTTCCACTACCCGTATCTAAATTACGTCGGGTATTCTGTATCATTTGAGTGATAAGTTTCAAACTCTCTTGCTCGTTCAATTCTTTGTCTTCCATAATAATGTCTTTCTCTTCCATAAAATTATTTTTTAGCTTTATTCCGCAGATCGGCCAACTCGACATCAATTGTTTTTGCTTCAACTGTCATGTCTAAATCCACAATCGCACAATTCTCTGTCGGTACACCGTCTACTCTGTCCAATTGATAATTACCGTTTTCATCGTGGTATACATACAATTTGCATTTTCCTTCAGGTACTTCTTTCAATACAAGTGTTACTGTATCACCCGTAGCATCCACCATTGCATATTGCCCCTTATCGGCAGCAATCATCACCTTTCCTTTTGCAGAACGAATGTTCTTCACTTTCACTGTCAAGTCGCTCTGTGCTGATACCGAGACAGCACATACGCATGCAACAAATAATGCAACCCATTTAAAACCAATTGTTTTCATAACTGTACATCAATTAAAATTCTACAATAATCATACATTTCGGGTTCGAACTCCGATGCAAATATAAGTAGTTTATTTTATAAACCAAATTATTTAATAAATTAATTTATAAACAACAGAAAGAAAGTTTTCAGAGATGCGCAAATACTTTGGAATTAATTTATAGGAGAGAAAAAAGAATCAAATAATCAACAGTACTATCTCCATTCTCCTCCTTCCGGAAGGCGGAGTACCCTGAAAGGGGGAGGTGGTAGGAAACAACCGAGTACCTGATTATTAATAGAAATAAGGGACTTTTTTCTCACCTACCACCCCGCCCTCTGGGCACCCCTTCTCCAACTGGAGGAGGGGAATGGTGATAGTCCGCGTATCGGTTCTCCTGACTTTGATTAAAATTCGCTCCAAAAAGAATTAATTCCGCAACTATAACCAACTAATCCCGACCTTGCAGGAAACTAATCCCGGCACTGCGATAAACTAATATTTTCCTTGCATATTATTATTCGTACAACAGATATAAAAGTTTCCTACAATAGTTATATTTCTTTCTTACAACAATTATTGTAAGAAACTATAATAATTATTGTATGAATAATAATATGCAAGGAAAATATTAGTTTATCGCAGTGCCGGGATTAGTTTCTTGCAAGACAGAGATTAGTTTTTAGGCACCGCCCGACAAGCCCTTTTCAGTCCGCATAAGTACCGTTTTCATGTTATTTCGACACACAGGCAACATTTTTTCCTGAAAAGTTTTTGTAATCTCCAAGTTAATTGTATTTTTGTGTACAATTTTGGTATAGTAATGACTGACGAAGAAAAGAAGCGATTAAGTACCTTTGAAGCGAGACTGCGTCATTTAGTCTTTTTACATGACGAATTGAGGCGCGAAAATGCTGAACTAAAGCAACTTCTAAAAAACAAACAAGAAGAATGCGAACAGGTACATGCTGAATATGAAGCTTTGGAAGATGACTATACGAACCTAAAAACAGCAATGACAATCAGCCTTAACGGCAGCGACGTAAAAGAGACGAAACTGCGATTGTCCAAATTAGTGCGTGAAGTCGATAAATGCATCGCTTTGTTGAACGAATAACGAGATGTATGAACGATAAGATAAAGATAAACCTACAGATGGCTGGCACCACCTATCCCCTCACCATACCGCGTGAAGAGGAAGAAATGGTGAGAGAAGCCGCCAAACAGGTGGATATACGGCTCAATGCGTATCGAGAACATTACCAGAATGTGACTCCTGAGAAGATTATAGCCATGGTGGCCTATCAATTTGCCTTGGAGAACCTGAAAATGAAAAACCGAAACGACACCCGCCCGTATGCCGACAAGATAGAAGAACTGACCGAGGTGTTGGAAACATACTTTAAAGGACTGTAAACGTCCGGAAGACTTTTCAATAGCACCAGAGCCAGCAAAAGATAAAAAAACCGCGCACTGTGTAAAAGTGACCTTCAGAGAACGGAGGCGACTTTTCTGCAGTGCGTTTTTATTTATATATACTTAAAACAAATTGAAATGACAGTAACAATACTAGTATCCATTGCCTGTTTCATTATCGGTGGATTTCTGTCGTACATGTTCTTCAAGCACGGCTTGAGGTCCAAATATGACAACATCCTGAAAGAAGCCGAGACTGAAGCGGAAGTGATTAAGAAGAATAAGCTGCTCGAAGTGAAGGAGAAGTTCCTGAACAAAAAAGCAGACTTGGAGAAAGAAGTAGCGATCCGCAACCAGAAAATTCAGCAAGCGGAGAACAAGTTGAAACAACGTGAGTTGGTGCTGAACCAACGCCAGGAAGAGATACAGCGTAAGAAGTCGGAAGCTGAAGCGGTGAAAGAAAACCTGGAAGCCCAGTTGGTTATTATCGACAAGAAGAAAGACGAACTGGATAAACTGCAACAGCAAGAGATCGAAAAACTGGAAACCATTTCCGGACTCTCGGCCGAAGAAGCTAAAGAACGCATGATCGAATCTTTGAAAGAAGAGGCCAAGACGCAGGCACAGTCCTTCATCAACGACATCATGGACGATGCCAAGCTGACTGCCAGCAAAGAAGCAAAACGTATCGTAATACAATCCATACAGCGTGTAGCTACGGAAACTGCCATTGAAAATTCAGTGACCGTATTCCACATTGAATCAGACGAAATCAAGGGACGCATTATCGGTCGCGAAGGCCGCAATATCCGTGCACTTGAAGCCGCAACAGGTGTGGAAATTGTAGTAGATGATACGCCGGAAGCTATCGTATTATCGGCTTTCGACCCTGTACGTCGTGAAATTGCCCGCCTGGCACTGCATCAGTTGGTGACTGACGGACGTATCCACCCGGCACGTATCGAAGAAGTTGTATCTAAGGTACGCAAGCAAGTGGAAGAAGAAATCATCGAAACCGGTAAACGTACTACGATTGACCTCGGTATCCATGGTTTGCATCCTGAACTGATCCGTATTATCGGTAAGATGAAATATCGTTCTTCTTATGGTCAGAACCTGTTGCAGCATGCCCGCGAAACAGCCAACCTCTGCGCTGTGATGGCATCGGAACTGGGTCTGAACCCCAAGAAAGCAAAACGTGCCGGATTGCTGCATGATATCGGTAAAGTGCCCGATGAAGAACCGGAATTGCCGCATGCACTCTATGGTATGAAGCTGGCTGAGAAATTCAAGGAAAAACCGGATATCTGCAACGCTATCGGTGCCCACCACGATGAAGTGGAGATGACGAGCCTTCTGGCACCCATCGTACAGGTATGTGATGCTATCTCAGGTGCCCGTCCGGGAGCACGCCGCGAAATTGTTGAAGCTTACATCAAGCGACTGAACGATCTGGAACAGTTGGCAATGGCCTATCCGGGTGTGACGAAGACGTATGCTATCCAGGCAGGTCGTGAGTTGCGCGTAATTGTTGGTGCCGATAAGATTGACGACAAGCAGACTGAAAACCTTTCCGGTGAAATCGCGAAGAAGATACAGGATGAGATGACGTATCCGGGACAAGTGAAGATCACGGTAATCCGTGAGACACGCGCAGTAAGTTATGCGAAATAAATTGTAAAGATTGAAATTAGTGATAAAGAGGTGGGGAAACAAAAAATCCCTGCCTCTTTTTGTTTTCTTTGTTATTCACGAAACTGTTTCTTATTTTTGCATCCACAAACCAAGTAATCCTGATTGTCAATTATGGAGCCATATCAATTTGAAGTTTGTGCCAACTCCGTAGAGAGTTGCCTTGCCGCACAGGCAGGGGGAGCAAACCGGGTGGAGCTATGTGCCGGAATACCGGAAGGAGGTACTACCCCATCCTACGGAGATATCGTCATTGCCCGGGAAGCCTTAACAAAGACTCTTTTGCACGTCATCATCCGTCCCCGTGGCGGAGATTTTCTGTACTCCCCTATCGAGCAACGCATTATGCTGAAGGATATCGACAACGCCCGTCGATTGGGAGCAGACGGAGTTGTATTCGGTTGTCTTACCGCTAAAGGAGATGTAGACCTGTCCTTAATGAGGCAGTTGATCGAAGTATCACAAGGCATGTCCATAACGTTCCATCGTGCTTTCGACGTATGCCGCAATCCGCAGGAAGCGCTGGAGCAAATCATAGAGTTAGGTTGTAACCGTATTCTTACTTCCGGTGCACAGGCCACGGCCGAACAGGGTATCCCTTTATTAAAGAAATTGCAGCAGCAGGCAGACGGGCGTATTATCCTATTGGCAGGTTGCGGAATAAATGAAAATAATATCGCTCACATCGCCATGGAAACCGGTATCCGGGAGTTCCACTTCTCAGCAAGAGAGACCATCGAAAGCAAAATGCTGCATAGGAACGGAACTGTTTCGATGGGGGGTACTGTGAACATAGAAGAATATCAACGCCCTATCACTACTGTAGAACGTGTAAAAAAGACAATCAAGACGTTGACCGATCCTATTAAGAATTAATTTAAAACAGTCAATATGAAGGCATTAAGTGTAATCACTTTATTTACTCTCCTCAGCATTTCATGTGCGCATGAAGCTAAAAAACAAAGTTCCCTAAACTCTACTTCCGACACCATTGCGCCTGCTTTCCTGAAACAGGAAGAAGCCGCACTCCTACTTCAGAAAGAAGATGAGCATATCCGCAGATGGAGCTCATTTGATTTGGCTTCACACACTGTTGGTATCGAAGGCGGAAAACAGGGATATTTGCAGTTTGCCGGCGCACAGACCCGTAATTGGAATGACGAGGAAACGGCTTTGCTTCGGAAATCGTCTCAATCCATCAATCAGATTATCCGTGAAAAAAGCCTGAGACTCCCTTTCCCTGAAGAAGTCAGATTAATAAAATCAACGATAAAAGAAGAAGGTGGCGCGGGAGGATACACCCGAGATACTTACATCGTACTTATTGACAGGTTGCTCGAACATCCCGAATATGCAATCAAATTGCTGGCACATGAAGCATTTCACGTCCTTACCCGGAACAATCCGGATTTCCGCAAGAAAATGTACAGCATCATCGGTTTTAATATTCTTCCGAAGGAAATAGAATTTCCCGAAGAGTTGAAAGAACGGTTTATCTCCAATCCGGATGTTATCCGCCACGACAGCTATGCTACTTTTACCATCAACGGTGAAAAGAAAGATTGCTGCATGGTTATTTATTCAACCAGCCCTTATGAGAGAGGTAGCTTCTTCCAATACCTCAACATTGGCCTCGTTCCCATCGACAAGAATACCTGCAAAGCGATTGAGAAAGAAGGTAAGACAGTGGTTTACTCTATTAACGAAGCCTCTGATTTTTATGACAAAATGGGACGTAATACTCAGTACATCATTGACCCGGAAGAAGTGTTAGCCGATAACTTCAGTTTATTGCTGACAGGAATGACAGAGGGGTTACCCTCACCGGAAGTGATACAAAAAATGGAAGAGGCTTGCAAATAAGCCTCTCCCACTCTATTGTTGCTTTTCTTATAGTCCTTTCACCGTTTTCATTAACTGCTCACCCAAGCCGATGGTATAACCCTGTGAAACAAATACCACGCGATTGAAGGTATCGGCAATGATAAATATGGGCAATGTATCTTTACGTTTCAGCTTCATATTCTTCACAATCTGCTGAGCTATGTCTTCTGTGTCGATTCCATAAATCACAGTATTGGGTAAACCGGAGAAGTCAGCAGCACGATATTTGCCGGCCTGTTCCTGATTCGGGAAGAGTAATACAAGCTTTCT
Organism: Bacteroides cellulosilyticus; assembly: GCF_020091405.1. Taxonomy (NCBI): domain Bacteria; kingdom Pseudomonadati; phylum Bacteroidota; class Bacteroidia; order Bacteroidales; family Bacteroidaceae; genus Bacteroides; species Bacteroides cellulosilyticus. The sequence goes on along the minus strand of NZ_CP081903.1, from coordinate 3,771,727 downwards.
ACCCCATTTCTCCAGATCGGCTTTCAAAGCAGAGATATCCCGTAAGGCATGGTTTGTAGGCTCCTGGTTCACCCCAAGAATACCGACAACGAAGTATCCACGGCCACAGGCTTGAAGCAGACTTTGCTTGTTGCCGCCTTCCAATGTTGTGAACAAGCTCTCCGAATTGAAGTTTCCGATAACCTGTACTTCATCTTTATTTTCACGCATCACCAGTTTCGTTTCTGTACGTCCACCTGCTTTCACATTCAATGATGTCATTTGCGCCAATACACCACCACTTGCCAGGCGGGTACCGGTTACCAGAATATAATCTCCGGCATCCAGAGATGTTCCCTCCTTCAGCAAACTGCTCCATGTAACGCCGCCACCCATGTCTGTGTCACCCTCATCATAAGACAACAACTGTAAATTACCTTGCGGAGTTACTTTGGAAATAGTGAAATGAGAATAATATTTCGGATTATCCAATGACTGAATCGGTGTATATTTAGCTGCAAGCCTGCCCCTCTGCGCAGGTGCCTGTCCGGCTACTTCGAAGTTCACATCTATGGCTCCGTCGTCAGTTATCAGCTGTACTTTACCCGTCACCTCATCAATGCGTGCGGGAACTCCCATGCTGCGCGCCATGGACACGAAGAAGATATCACGACTGTGGGCATCGGCCAAACGTGCTTTCCACACACCTTCGGGAGATACAGGAGGTGCCCCCAGATTACATACCTTGTTCACCTGGATGTTCTTTGCCACCCATGCAACCATCTTCATAGGCTCTGCCACATAAGCCTCAACATCTTCTTTCGAGATCACCTTGCCAAAGAAAGTCTTATACGGAGTCAACATTTCATTGCTTACGCGCGGGTTACGCACATATTTACGGAAATATCCGGCATTCGTCGTACGCACACGAGACTGCATGTGATCTATCAACACATCCAGACGAACATCACGAAGGTCTTTTGCCGAAATCTGCTGCAAAAGGTCTATCCCTCCTTTCCTGGAGTTATCAGAACGCAGACGAGTCATGAACTCACGAATCACTCTGTAATTTCCACGGGCTGCAATCAGAATTTTGGCTACTGCATCCCGATCTAACTTATAATCTCTCGCAAAATTGCGTGCTGCCTCTTCCGAGATGAACTTACCCACATAAGCATTACGAATAGAGTCTTCTATTGCCAGTCTGCGGTCATTTTCCGCCCGCTGTTCCGGCGTCACGTCGGGTAAGTTGGCACTTTCTGCGGGAGGCACGATATCAATATCTACCGTGAAACTGTCACCCGCTTCCTTATCAAGGGTTACGGTCAGCTCCGCTTGCTTGCCAAAGGAAAGTTTAGAGAAACCGAAACGGCCATCTTTGGAGGCCCAGACAAGCATATCCCCTTTTCCGGCAGTCAGTCCGCACACACCACCATCGTCGGTATGTTTCGTTGCTACGGTATAGAATTCCGCATAATTGTAGAGTTTGAACTCCACGCAGGCGTCAGGAACCGGATTTCCCGCTTCATCTTTCACCATAACCTTGGCTTGCGCTGTAGGCGCATAATTATCAATCACATTGATTTCCGTATACGTGGGGTTAACGGACATTACTTCTTCTTTTCCTTCATAACGTCCGAAAACCTTTGTATGCATCAACATTCCGCGACTGGCAGGGGCATTGAACCAACCAAGATCCAGTACCGGTTCCGGTTCGCAGGCACCCAAGAAATGCCATTTACCATCTGCCCAGGCTTCCACCCATGCATGGTTATCGTCCGTATGTGCCCATCGTGGTGTATAAACCTGCCGTGCCGGAATACCTACCGAGCGAAGTGCCGCCACCAGCAAGGTAGATTCTTCGCCACAACGCCCGTAAGCAGTACTCACTGTTGCCAGTGGTGAACTGGTACGGGCATCGGAAGGCATATAGACGGCTTTCTCATGACACCAATGGTTCACTTCCAGGATGGCATCATACAAAGAAAGGGATTTCACACGGTCTTTCAACTCCTTATAGAACACTACCCGCGCACTATCCAGTTGTTCGTTGTTCACCCGCACCGGAAGTACAAAATGGCGGAACAAATCTTCGGGAATGGTCTTTCCCCAAGGCATTTCCTCTGCGGCACGCTGGGATGCGCGGATATTCATTAAGTGAAATTCACCGGGATAATCAGTAATATCCGCCAGTGGCATATAGGCATAAAGGAATTCCAAGGCTTCCTGCTCATAAGTGCTCAGCGAAGCATCATCCAGTATCGTAAATAGTTCTCCCTGCGGCATCAGAGCCTTCTTTTGCTGAAAGTCCTGCTCCACGCGCGAACGATACGAGGCATCGGTCATGAAATGGGATTCTCCACAGGCAGCAAGCAGACAAAGTAGCCAGCATATTCCGAAAAGTTGTGTAGCTCGTCTCATAATACTTACATTAATTAAGGTGTGAGCTACAAAGTTAAAGAATTATCTGAAGTTTATTTCAGATGTACCACTAAAGTTGTATCCTCAGAGAAGGTAAAACTGCATTTTTCGTAAGAAGGGGGGCCCATAACGCCTTCGGCATCATTGCTGAAACCAAACTTCTCCACAGGAATACCGAAAGCACCGGTATCCAATTTACCATTTCCATTCTCATCCTGATACATAGAGAAGGCATAAGTTCCTGTCGGGAGTCCTTTACAGGGGATAGACACAACTTTATCCTTCACCTCTACTGCAAAACCGGCAAGCGGCTTCTTCATGAATGTCTCCTGAGAGTTGTAGATGGCAACATAGAGTTTACCAGCCACATTTTCAATACCACGTACTTCCAGAGTAAGATTTTGTGCAGACAGACTTTGAGTTGCAAAAGTCAAAACACATACGAAACTAATAATCATTGCTTTCATTTGAATTGTTTTTAAAGAGTTTATAAATAGATACGCGGACGACACGGATTAGGCGGACGAACACGGACCTTTTTTTAATTAAATTAGAAATTAGAAACATCATAAGCCGCCTTCTTCCCAAGTGTGATAAACACCCCGATATAGAAGAAATGATCGTTTGAAGCCAGAATAGCTTTATTATTCACCCGCCCAAACTCATTTTTCCGACAAAGGATATTGGTAGCAGAAGCATGGATAATCACCTTCTTACTAGGCAGGAATGTCAGTCCGAGATCAAGACTGTTATAAGGCTTCACATGATCATTCATCAAGCCCGGTAAATCCGGATTATGATAGGGACGCCCACTGCTGAAACGGTTCGTCAGACCGACTATCGTGCCGATTCGCGGAATGGAATACTTCAGCACTACGGATGCATTGTGCCGAGTGGCATATTGCGGAGTAGTCAGTTCCGTATATTCCTGAAACTTCCGCTTAGCAATATTATACGTATAGGAAAGCTGGTATTCCAGATTCTTCAACAGAACACGGTCATTAAAGAATAAGTCGAAACCTTTACTGTAACCATGACCACCGGAAGTCAGCATTTCCGCTGCATTTACCGTTCCCTTTTCCACCAATGCCAGACGGTCATATTTCTTATAATAAAGTTCAGCCTTGTAGAAACGTCCATCACCCTCATACTGCGCACCCAGATTATACTGAATGCATGATTCCGATTTCAACTTGTTTTCCTGAGCCAGTAATCTGCTAACCGGCAACTGTGTATATCGTCCCGCCGTAGCTGAGAGCACTACATCTCCCAAATAGTAATTAACAGCCAGACGGGGTGAGAAATTCACCTTTTCATTCAATGAAGTATATTCTGTGCGGACAGAAAGTTCCGCCTTCAATTGCTCCACCGGATAGTAAGTTGCCGAAAGAAAGCCTGCACTGATCGTCGGATTGATTTCATGATGGCTATCTATTCCCTCCGCCTCTTTCATCTGATATTGATAACGATTCTCATACCGGCGGATAAAGCTCTCCACTCCCATATCCAGACGAAAAGCCGGAGAAATACGCTTGAACACTTTTGCCTTTGCATGAAGTTCCTGTTGTTGTTCCATCCAATGATCTGCCGAAAGTGATACATTACCTATCTTCTGTTCAAAGAAAGAGAATGCTGCACCTGCAAACCAGTTCCATCCACCGGAAGTACGCTTACGGAAAGTTGTATTAAGATAGAAATTATTCTCATTCAGATCGAACAGTCTACGTTCAGCGCCTTCATAATTGGAAAAGTCAGTATGATCATAGCCGCCATAAATCTTGAAAAGCGTAGCATCATCGGGATGATAGCGGAATTGTGCCGATCCGGTCATCATCCGGTAGGGATCTTCAAAATCCGTACGTCCTGAATAGATATGATCATAGACACATAAGTCCTGATAATCCAGGTTCACCGAAAGTGAACCTTTATCGAAAGCCCGTGTACCTCCTCCACCGAAGCCTACCGTAGAGGCATTGATGCCTAACTTATTGATAGGGCTCTTATCCTTTGTCTCCAATGGTAACACAGCCGAGAGTGCATCCCCGTATTCCAACGGAGCCCCGCCCGATTCCAGATTGACACCACTGAACATAAAAGTGGAATAACGCCCGCGCGCCGGTGAGTTTATACCTGTAGCCGTATAAGGATTCAAGACGTGCATTCCGTCAATGTATGTCTGTGTTTCATCACTACTTCCGCCGCGCACCAGCAGCCGGCCACTTTCTCCTTGTACCTGCGTGCCCGGCAGTGTCTGCAATGCCTGATACAAATCACCGTTTGCACCTCCCACGGTCACCAGTTCCACCGGCCTCATATCACTCCAACGACTGTTGGCAACAGGCGTTCTTTTACCTTTCACTACCACTTCCTTCAAATCTACACTATCATTGTATAGTTGCAAGAAAACGGTATCCGTCACAGCTGTCTGCGCCTCCAAGTGCTGCACCATCAGCAATACACTTACACTAAAAAGTAGAATCAATCTTTTCATTTTATCTATGTTCTTTACGATTTCCGTCAGCAAACATAGACTAAGAATTTCAGGCAAAAAAATATCCGGGACAGACTACCCGGATATGTGACAAACAGCACTCCTCCTGTGACGAATGGCTGTATTTTTCTTTATTCTGTGACGAATGACTACCCTTCCGTATCCCCTTCTATCAGCGTTTTTATCTCTTTTGCATAGCCTCTGGAAACCGGAACTTCTTCCGTACATCCTTCCAGTCTCAAACGGTATCCTTGTGAGTTTCCATCTACTTTTACCACAGTGTGTATGTTCACCAGAAAGGCCCGATGACAACGGACAATAAACGGACAGGCAGCAACTGCTTCTTCCGCCTGCTTCATAGTAGCCCGCACCAGCTTTTGCTGCATCTTATCCGCACTACTGTAAGCTACTCTAATATAATTTCCTTCTGCTTCTACATAAAATAAGGTATGGGCATCCACTTCCAGCATTTCTTTCGTTCCGCCGGAGAAAACCAACTGCATAGGAGTTTCTTCTTCTGCTACTTCTTCTACTGCCCTACCTTCTCCTATCTGTTCCTCATTCCTTGTCCGAATCTTCTCCTTCTGGGTATTCTCTCTTTTCGCAAGAGCGTAGTTAATCTCCGTTGCCTCCTTCAGATTACGTACCAGCTGCAAATTACGATTCCACATCAAAAAGAAGACAATAGGGAAAGGAGCAAGAACCGCCACCCAAGCCAAACTTATCAGAAATCCTTTCCAGCTCAGTATGAATGAACCAAATACCCAAGCCGTATAGAAACAGTTACCTATCGCAATCAGCAAACAAGCTCCCAAGGTCCCTAACAATTCGCGGCCTAATGTCCAGTTCTTCTCACTATGATAACGGGGAAACAAAGCTGGAAACAAATACGTGGAGATACTCAGTGCCAATGAAGAAACCACTCCATAACCTAACACTACCCAGAATTTATAGCCTCCCATCATAGAAATGCCAAAAGGCTGCAACACAAAAAGGATCAGAAACACTATAAGTGAAGGTATTATCACGCTTTTCCATCTCTTCACCAATGATGGATAAGGGCTTCGTAAAAGTGTCAACAGTTTATTTATCATTATGACTTCCTGTTTGTAAGGGTTGATTATGTGTAAGATGCTGCAAAGGTATACAAATTATTAATAGATCGTACAAAGATCATTTATTCCATTTTTAGTCATATTTTTGTAATATGCACATAGCAAAACTAGGGATTTCTAAAGAAAAGCGAATAAAAAGCGCATTATTTTATGTTTTAAAACATATTTCTCGTGAACAATTCGTATCTTTGCAGCGTTAATAAGAGAAAAGAAAAAGATGTAAAACCCGCTTTCCGAAACGCGGAAAGCACAAAAAGATGACAATTATGAAAAAGAATGCAAATGAAATTTTTATGTTACAGTACCGTATTAAACGCTATCAAGCAATGGGAAACGGAACTATGTGCCAGGCTTTGAATGGCAAACTTCAAAAACTGCTCGCAAAGCAGGCTACCATGTAAATAACACCTTTAAATAAAATGAATGAGGGCGGAAAACCGAAAGGTTTTTCGCCCTTTTCTTTTATCAGTCGCTTACAATGTCTTTTCCAAAAGGCGTCAAAGCCAATCCTGCCAGTTTGAAATGCTGTAGTCCGAAGGGGATACCAATAATGGTGATGCACAGCACCACACCGAATGCCAGATGAGAAAGGCAAATCCAGATACCGCCCAGAAGTATCCACAACACGTTCATCAGTATATACAGACAACCACCCGAACGTTCACCGCTCCGCACCGTTTTGCCAAAAGGCCATAATGCAAGTGAAGCCATTTTCAGAGTTTGCATACCGAACGGAATACCGATAATGGTAATCATCATCAATAAACTGGCAACAAGATATTCTATAGCGGTAAAAATACCTCCGAACACCAGCCATAATAAATTCATAAAACATCCCATAATTTTGCGTTTCTTATATTCTAATACGCAAATATAGTTTTTTTATTTAATAACAAACTTATACTTACCTGTTAATCGCGCATCTTTATCTTTCAAGGCAATACGGTAAATCTCCGTTCCCCAAACATTAGAAAGACGTGTATCAGGCAAATTGATCGTTTCAACGGTTGCTATGAATTCACCGGGATATTCCAAAGTTACTTTCTGTCCCTGTACATCTATCGTCACCTTTCCGGGCACGGAAATATCCACCTTTCCCCAAGTAAGGAAGTTCACCTGATTAGGTTCTTTCGCTGATTTCAAGGAGAAATTATCGGTAATCGTCAGTTGCTTATCACCCAATGAATAGGCACGTGTCCAGTTATTTACCTCGGCTTCCTCCGGATAAGCAGTCGCAATGTTCGCTGAGAAGAAACGTTTTTTCGGTTGGCAGACAACATCCGTAGCCTTATAATTCTGTCCGAAACTCTGGGGTACTCCGTTTATCATCGGCAGGTTATGGTAATTACTTTGCATGGTCCAGATGGTATAACGTTCGTTACTGAATGTCTGACGTGTATAAGTTCCTACCCCCGCATCAATCAGCACAGGTATCGTATTGACATACAATGAAAATGTGCCTACATCATTATGATTATGACTTTCATTATTGAATCCGCCTTTCGTAGCCAGGAACCAGCCGGACTTATTGGTCAGATAGCAGAATTCCGTTTCAGGATACCAGGTACAAGCAGGTATGGTATGGGCAGCAGTCGTCTTTTCCAGTTCTCCATTCCATAATATGGACTGCAAGGAGCGGAAAGTGTCATTGCCCAAAGGCACAGAAGGACGCTTACCATCCAACAGATAGGCAGCAAACTGCATCATTTCCTCACTGCCGACCGCACGGCCATAACGGTAAATCAACTGTGCATCGCCTCCACCCTTGGCAGAAGCATCCGCAAAGTTCACTACCCAACCGTTTCCTACATACGTACGACTGATATATTCTCCCATCCGGCGAATCATTGGTTCATTGAAAAGAGATACTTTTCCAGCTGTTCCATCCGAAAGTATCTGAAGATAGTCATACATTTTCCCGGCTGCATGTCCCCAATAAGACGGTCCTTCTTCACAAGCACCGTCAGCCTTTACAAAATTGATGAACTTGTCTACCGACTGCATGCTGCGCCAAACAGCCTTTGCCAGGCGGTCACGGTCATTCTCTAATAAAAGATAGCATTGCAATACATTGGAGTTACACCAAGGATTCCAGTTATTGATAATCATTCCCGGTTTCCATTGGAAAGCCATCCACCATTCCCGGTCATTGTTCATATAAGGATCGAGAATGCGTTCCTGCAAAGTATGACGCAAGCGCTGAGAGATTACAGGATCTATTTTATCGAAAGAATCATGGAAGAAGTAATATACCCACGACAACATGGAACCGAAGTTTCCCGAACCCAGATCAATCACCTGTTCGCGATAATCGGGCAAAGAGCGTTTGGTGCTCTGGCGTACCAGATGGGCAGAAAGTACCCAGGAAGTCATCTCGCAACTATAAAAAGCTCCATTTATCAGTTGGTCGATAAACCGTCCTTTTCCTTCGGCAAGTTCGGCAAGCATCAGGACGTTGATTGCTTTCCGGTTGGCCTCATAGGGATTTTGCATAATGTTCCGTTCGCCGCTACGTTCATATTCCAGATAATCGGTGGCGCGGATTACTTTCCATCCGTAATTAAGCATTTTCTCTCCGGCACGAATCAGATTTTCTTTATTGGTACCCAGCAAAGCATCCCAACCGGCACGGTCGGTATAAGCAGGATAAGGTACCCATTTCTGATTCATCACCAATACCTCTTTCAGTTGTTCTTCACTACCGGCAGCTTTTTGCAAAAGATTCCGTTCAGTATATGCATGTGCAGAGACACCTGCTACAACAAGCAGGCAGAAAGAAAGGAAAATACGGAAAAGCGTGTTCTTCTTCATGATATTTAAAAGTTAGATTATCTGTTATATGATGAGGCAAAAGTACACAAGTTCCGCCAGAACAGTGTACCTGATTATCCGTAGTTGGGTACAAAATCATCCATTTGTATATCGGTTTAATAAATCAAGTTCATTTCCAATCACTAAACTCAAAACTCAACTGTTCCCAAACGCCCTTCTCCTCTGTCTCCTCCCGCGGATTAGAAACAGAGAGGCCTATCAGCCGGATAGGATGGTGTTCATAATCCACTTCTTTCAGTAATTGTTTCGCCAAGGGAAGAATCACATCAAGAGTTATTAATTCTTTGGATTGCGTAATACTACGGGTTATCTGGTTGAAATCATGAAATTTGATTTTCAGCGTCAGTGTGTTTCCTCTAAAATCTTTATGTTCCAGACGCCCAACCAGTTCCACCGCAGTATGATATAACTCGATGATAACCGATGAACGTTGCGAGATATCTTTCTCCAATGTATGTTCACAGCCGATAGATTTACGAATACGCACCGACTCCACCGGACGAAGATCAATACCTCTTGCACAATCATAATACGATGAACCGACTTTTCCGAACTCACGCAGTAACATGGCCTGTGAACAGGCTCGCAACTGTTCTCCATTGTGAATCCCTAATGAATGCATCTTCTTTGCCGTCACCGGGCCTACGCCCCAGAAACTCTCGATGGGAAGACGGGCTATAAAATCCAGCGCCTGGTCAGGGTGGATGGTACACAGTCCATCCGGCTTGCGATAGTCCGAAGCAATCTTTGCCAGGAACTTATTATAAGATATACCGGCGGATGCTACAAGATTAAGTTCTCTCTGTATCTTCTGTTTGATTTCCTTGGCAATGTCCACAGCCAATGGAATGCCGGATTTATTCTCTGTCACATCCAGGAAAGCCTCATCCAACGAAAGCGGCTCAATGATATCCGTATATTCATGAAAAATTTCATGTATCTGGCGGGAAACATCCTTATACACCTCCATCCGTCCGGGCACAAAGATAAGTTGCGGACAAAGCCGCTTTGCTTTCGTGGATGGCATAGCCGAACGAACTCCAAAGCGACGCGCCTCATAACTGGCAGCTGCCACTACACCACGTTCTTCGGCATAACCCACTGCAATAGGTTTTCCGCGCAACTCTGGATTGTCACGCTGTTCTACAGATGCGTAAAACGCATCCATATCTATATGTATGATTTTTCGTTCAGTGCCTTCGCAACACATCATGCATAATCACCTTTCCATTTTACGATTCATTTCCTCACATAGTGTGGCATCTCTCCGGGTATCTCCATGGAAATCTCTACCAGGCCTCCCACCACACCATCCTGTTTCCATGCCGTCTGATAAATCATTTTCCTGACTCCGTTCTTCTCAATGGTATAAGCATTGATACCTCCCGTTTCAAGCAGTTCGCGTATCTTGTCCTGCGATTGCGGGTTATGACAATCAAATAGATTCTTGCCTATCAGATTGCCATGTTTGGTAAACGTGCAGCATGCTTTCTCATTCATATAAAGGATGACTCCTTCTGTGTCACATACGGTTACGGCACAGTTCATTTCATTAGCCCATTCGTACATAGTTTTTGTTATAAAGTTACGGTTCATACCTTTTACTTTTATGCCCCCAAAGATAATGTTTTTCCCAATGACACTCTTATTGCCTATCAACAAAATCTTTGAAAGACTGAAATCACTCAATTCTCTGATATTATACTGAACTTTACAGATATGCTCTTAATTAATATCAGTTCCTATAAATAAGTTAACGACTATTTTCTCTTACTCACAGGCAATATTTAAAATAAATCTCTAAATTTGCAGTACTTTCTTAACCCACATACATATTATGAAATACCTATTCAGCCTCTTGCTCCTCTGCCAGATTATTGGACTGTCCGCCAAAGAACGTGTGGATTCTATACTCTCTGTCCTTGATAGCGAGATAGAACACCGTGAAATCTACTACCAACAGAAAGAAAAGAAGTTAGAAGACATAAAACAGCAATTCCGATACGTCAAGAACCAGCAGGAAAAGTATAATCTCTGCAACCGTCTGTTCAATGAATACATCACTTATCAATACGATTCAGCTTACTCTTATGCCATACAAACGGAAGAAATATCACGCCAGTTAGTAGATAAGAACCTGTCGGCTGAGGCGGATTGTAACTTACTTTATTGCTATCTTTCCACCGGACTATTCAAAGAAGCATACGACATGATGAAATCCATCCATGTGGGAGATGTTACGGATTCTATCAAGTCCGATTACTATCAACTATGCATGAGATTATACTCCGACATGAGTAGTTACAATGAAGGAACGCCTTTCAATGCAGACTATAACCAGAAGATAACACTCTATTGTGATTCCGCCCTGCTCTATACTCCCGAGAATTCCTTCTATCACCAGAAGATAGAGGCTTTCAAATTCAGTGTGGGCGACAATGAGAAGAAAATACAGATGTACAAGCAAATGCTAAATGATTACGACGTTTGTCCACATGAAAAAGCAATCATCTACTCCATGCTGGGACGTATGTACATAGGGATGGGAGATTTTGAACATGCCATTTACTACATGGCACTATCAGCTATACAGGATATACGGTCGGCTACACGGGAAACGACGGCAAAGAAGGAACTGGCAAGTTATCTGTACGGAAAGGGAGACGTTCTGCGTGCCAGCAAATACATTCAGATTGCACTGGAAGAAACGAACTTCTACAATGCCCGACACCGTAAGATGGAAATAAACACTATACTCCCCATCATTGAAAAGCAGCGCCTGACAATGATAGAAGAGCGGAAAAGGGAAGTGACAATATCATTGGCAGTAATGAGCCTGCTGGTCATCTCACTTTTAGTCACCCTGTCCATCATTTATAAACAAATGAAAAAGCTGAGAACTGCTAAACAATCCATTCAGCAGCAATTCAATGAAATATCAGAAGTGAATGGAAAACTACAAGAGTCCAACGAGATCAAGGACCAATATATCTTCCAATCTCTTTATGGTAAATCCGATTATCTGGACAAAGTAGAGAATCTGCTGAAAAAACAGGATCGTAAATTGAAGGCACGCCAATTCAATGATCTGCAAATCACGCATAAGGAGTTCGATATAAAGTCTGAACGGGAGAATATGTTCTCATCCTTCGACCAGACCTTCCTGAAGCTCTTCCCGAATTTCCTGACGGAATACAATAAATTCTTCCGCCCGGAAGACCAGGTGATTCTGGATGAGGCAGGCAACTTGCCACCAGAGTTGCGCATCTTTGCCCTGATTCGTATGGGAGTGACCGAGAACGAGCGGATTGCTAAGTTCCTCAACCTATCTATTAATACTATATATGTATATAAGGCACGAGTAAAAGGAAAAACAATTGTGCCGAAAGAAGAGTTCGAAGAATACATTATGCAAATAAAGAAAGGAATTTAGCCACGCAATATCTCTAAAAAGGCTCTAAAACAGACCTTAATTTTCCGTTGAAAGGAGGAATGCATTGATTTGAATATCAGAGCATTTCTCCTTTTATCATTCTATATCCCGTCTTCATTGCTTTTTTCTCCCGCCTATCCGAAATACATTTGTCCCAAGGAAAAAATTCATTGAACCTATTAACTCATTTAAATCACTGTACCATGAAAAAGAAAACTAAGATTTATCCTTGGAAAATGTACTTTCATGTACTCCTTGGAATGTTCTTCCTGCTCCCTGCATTACTGAATGCCCAAAACACAACCATCAAAGTATCGGGAATAGTGACGGACACTAACAATGAACCTCTGATCGGTGTATCTGTTGCAGAAAAAGGAACCACCAACGGAGCCATAACCGATGTCGACGGTAAATATTCGCTGACCGTCCGCCCCACAAGTACCCTACGCTTCTCCTTCATCAGCTACAAAACGCAGGAAGTGAAAGTAGACGGGCGTAAGACTATCAATATTCGTATGGAAGACGATGTACAAGCTCTGAACGAAGTAGTCGTTATCGGATACGGAACGCTGGATAAGAAAGAACTTACCTCTGCCGTATCACACATCTCCAGCAAGGACTTTCTCCATATCAGCAGTCTGGACCCTTCCATGATGATACAGGGAAAAGTGGCCGGTGTATCCGTAACCAACACAGCTGCCGCCGACCCTAACAACCAGGCAAGTATCCAGATTCGCGGCATTTCCTCACGTGCTGCCGGATTGGGCCCGCTGATCGTAATCGACGGCATTCCCGGCGGCAACCTGACCAATATCAATCCCAACGATATCGCCTCCATGGATATTCTAAAAGACGGTGCAGCCTCCGCCATCTACGGTACACGGGGTAGCAACGGCGTAATCGTCATCACCACCAAGAAGGGATCACGCGACGGTAAATTCCATGCCACCTATAATGGTATGCTGACCGCCAGTATTCCTCTGCATGAACTCGACCAACTGACTGCCGAAGAGTTCCGCGAATACCGTGTTCCCAACAATCCGACCAGTGACCTGGGTGGAGCTACCAACTGGATTGACGAGATTACCCGCACCGGTTTCACCCATCAGCACACCGTCACACTGTCAGGAGGTACCAGCCAGAGTAATTACCGTGTCAGTGTGGATTACCGCAATGCGACCGGTATCGATATACGTTCCAGTCGCGAAGAGTATGGTGCACGCGCCTCTATCAACCATACCACAAAAAACGGGCTGTTAGATTTCTCCGTAAATATCGCACCGCGTATCGCTTACCGTGAAAATTCCTCCTGGGATGCCTTCAAGATAGCTATGGACGCCAACCCCACTACCCCACTGTTTGATCCGGAAAACCCGAATCTTTACTCTGACTTCACCGGACAGGAAGCCTTATGGAATCCTGTAGAAGAACTGAAGCTGGAACAAAACGGTGGTGAAACCAAACTATTGGATTGGGATGCCACTGTAAAGCTAAACTTACTTCCTCTACTCGCCAAAGACGGTCATTCCATTCATTCCCTCAGTACGCAACTGACTTTTGCCGACCAGCAATCGGATAATTTCGACTACTGGTTCCGTCCTTCCACAAGCCGCCTGGCAATGAAGAACGACTATAAAGGAGAAGCCAGCCGCACTTACAGCAAATACCGCCAGCATAGTCTTGAATGGCTGGGCAACTACGCTATGGAATTGAAGGGACACCGTGCCCGCGCCATGGTAGGCTACTCGTATCAATACTTCCAGAATTCAGGTCTGAATGCCGCCAATAAAGATTTCTCTTCCGACGGGCTTCTGTACAACAACCTCGGTTCCGGTGAATGGGCCAAGGAAGAAGGACGCAACGAAATGGGCACCAACAAAAGCGACTCCAAACTGATTGCTTTCTTCGGCCGCCTGAGTTATGACTACAAGAACCGCTACCTGATGACCGCTTCTCTGAGATACGAAGGTTCCTCCCGTTTCGGAGATGACAATAAATGGGGTTACTTCCCCGCCGTATCTGCCGGCTGGCGTATCAGTGAAGAGGCTTTCATGAAAGACATCATATGGATTGACGACTTGAAAATACGTGGTGACTACGGTGTAACCGGTAATCAGGATTTCGGCAATTACCTGTCCTTGTCTACCATGAGCAGTTTCGGCAGTTACTACTACAACGGCCAATACTTCACCGTATGGGGTGCAGGTAAGAATCCTAATCCGGGACTGAAGTGGGAAAAAGGTAAAAACTGGAACATCGGCGTGGACTTCAGTCTGTTTAAAGGAATATTGAGCGGTTCGGTCAATTACTACAACCGTAAGCAACAAGATTTGCTGGGCGACTACAATGTGCCCGTTCCTCCCTACTTGTTCTCTACCACTTTTGTCAATGTAGGTACCATGCGCAACACCGGTATCGAAGTCGACCTGAATATTCAGGCCGTGAAGATGAAAGATTTCACCTATACCGTCAATCTGGTAGGCGCCACCAATGAGAACAAGTTCCTCAAGTTCTCCAACAACGAGTTCACCGGACAGAATTATTACGACCTGGCGAATATGGAAAGCCCGAATCAACCGGGCAAGTTGCAACGTATAGAAGAAGGACAACGCCTGGGTAATTATTACACCTGGAAGTATGCCGGTATCGATGCCGATGGCGACTGGGTAGTATGGAACAAAGACAATACGGAGATGATTAAAATATCCGATGCCAAAGAAGAAGACAAGCGGGTAACCGGTAACGGACTTCCCAAATTCACAGCCTCCATGACCAATACCTTGACGTATAAGAACTGGGGATTAACCATCTTCCTTCGCGGTGCTTTCGGCTTCGACCTCTTCAATGTACACGACTTCTACTGGGGCATTCCCAGTATGCAAAGCAATGTGCTGAAAAAAGCATATACCAAGAATGCGGCCATTAAGAAAGGTAAGAATGTGCTGACCGACTATTTCATAGAACGCGGCGACTATGTGAAGCTCGATATGGTAACCCTGAGCTACACTTTCCAAATCAACAACAAGTGGCTGGACAGTGCCCGCCTCTACGTCACCGGAAAGAATCTTGCTACCATTACAGGTTTCAATGGCGTAGATCCTTCGACTTACCAGACCAACGGATTGACTCCGGGTGTGAACCTGAACGGTACGGAAGGTACCCGCCGGTACTATCCTTCCACTACACAGGTCATGTTCGGTGTCCAATTAGACTTCTAAATGTATAACCTTAAAAAACAATAGAAATATGAAACTCAAGAATATATTAACCGGTTCGCTGGCAGGAGTATTGCTTCTCGGCTCCCTCAGCGCATGCACCGACCTTACGGAAACGGTATACGACCAAATCATGTCTACCAACTATTACAATACAAAGGATGATATTATCAAAGCCACATTCCGCCCCTTCGAACATGGATTCTACAGCATCGGGCCGCGCCAGGTGTTGCAGGAGTGTTGTGCCGATCAACTGGGTACCTGGGCACGCGATGGCTGGTGGTATGACAATGCCAAATGGCAATACCTGCACTACCATACCTGGGCTGCCGACAATGAATCCATCAAAAGTGAATGGGAAAACTGTTTCACCGGAATCATGCAGGCCAATTCCGTCATAGATGACCTGCAAAAGCTGGACCCTGCCAAATTCAACATGTCACAGTCGGAGATGGATAACTTCATCGCACAGAACAAGGCTTTACGCGCATGGTTCTACATCCGTCTGCTGGATGCTTTCCGCAATGTACCGTTAGCTGTCAGCCTGGACCAGAGCAAGAACTCCGTCGGACAAGTGACACCGCAGGAACTGTTCAACTTTATCGAAACGGAACTGAAAACATCTATCGAAGCACTACCAGCCAAGAACGGTAATGCCGGCAACGGGATAGCACAAGGACAGTGGACCAAAGCCGGTGCAGCCGCATTGTTAGTGCGCCTCTATCTGAACGCGGAGAAATGGATCGGAACTTCTAAATATACGGAATGCGCCACATACGCCCAAAACATTCTGGACGGTGACTATGGCTTCTACGAACTGGGAAAGACCTGGGACGAAGTATTCGACTGGACAAACGACCGATGCAACGAAACCATCTTTGCTTTCCCGTCGTCCTACGGGCGTAGTTACTGGCACTATACGGGCGATACATACTGGTGGGCTGTCCCTGTCAATGCACGTTTCTACTTCGGCGCTTTCAAGCAAGGAGACTTCAATACCAAATATGCCTTGCAACCCAGTCTCGACCTGAATAATAATGAATATAACTTCAAACTCGGCAAGTTTGTCAGCAAATTCAAGAAATATCCGAAAGATTATCGCCTGACCATGTACCGGAATCTGGGCAACAGTACCCGTGAAGGTATGTTCCTTTATGGCTACCTGCCTTATATCGCCGATGACGGCACCCAAAAGAAAGTGACTTCTCCCGTAGGAGGATATGAAATCTACATCCGCGACCAGGTAGGAGTATTTCACGAACTCGCTCCGGATCAACTTCCCGCCGACCGCACTTCAAACATGAATACCGGCGACCATAACTCCGGATGGCATTTTGTGAAGTATCCCATCTACAGCGACGAAGACGCAGGGAAGCGCGAAGCCGATTACAATGAAATTCGTCTGGCGGAAATCTACTACTCATTGGCGGAATGTAAGTTCAAAGCAAACGATGTGGACGGAGCTGCCCGGCTGCTGAATACGGTACGTAAACGTAACTATCCGCAAGATACATGGGCAGAATACCTGTACAAGCCCGAAGGTGCAGTAACCCTGACGCAAGACGAGCTTTACGATGAATGGGGACGTGAATTCCTTGCCGAAGGACGCCGCCGGACCGATCTTATCCGCTGGGGACTGTACTGTACGGAAGAATGGTGGGACAAGAAACCCGATGCAGATTCACACTGGGATATCTTCCCTATCCCACGGGATATGATGGGAGCGGATCATACACTTGAGCAGAACCCGGGTTACAATTAGAATGAGCATGCCTCAGTATATGACTCGGCATAGAATCAATGCCAATGATTCCTACAATCAATGCCAATGATTCCTAGAATCAATGCCAATGATTCCCACAATCAATGCCAATGATTCCTACCATCAATACGGATGATGACTACCATCAATACGGATGATGGCTACCATCAATACGGATGATGACTATCATCAATACGGATGATGATATGACAACCTATAGGAACAGCATAGTTTAGTTACGCTGTTTTCCGTGCAAAGTCTATCACCGAAGTTATTTAATCACATAACAAATAATAAGATTATCATGAAGAAAGTAATAAATAAACTCATTTTCATCTTCCTCCTCCTCCCCCTGCTGACCGGATGTGAGAAAGATAAAGAAATCGTTGTAGTGGAACCCGTAGAGAACTACACACAATTGTACGGACTCGGCACCATCTTCAGTTGGGATTCCAATGCTCCCACCGAACTGAAGCTGACTGAACCGAATACATTCACCATAGATAAAGTTATCAAATACTCCGAAGAGAACAAGCAATTCAAGTTCATCCTTGAAAAAGGCGATTGGGACAAAGTACGTTACCTGGTACCCACCTCGACAGATGACGGCACCGCCGTAAAAGTCATCACTCCCGGAGAATACGACATGCTGATGTGTTCCGAAATGACAGGCGACCTGCGCGACCACTTCTGGGGAATACCCGAAGGAAGCGACGGTACCTACCGGATTACAGTGAACGTAAAGAAGCTGAAACTAACCCTCGAAAAAATCAGTGACGAAACCGAAGAGCCGGAACCGGAGATAAAGACGATTTATGGCTTGGGAAGTGCTTTCGGATGGGATTCGGGCAGTGCAACCGGATTAGTACCCGACCCACTGTATGCCAATGTATATAAGGCAGAAGTAAACCTGGTTTATAGTGAAGAAAACAAACAATTCAAGTTCATCCTTGAAAAGGGAGACTGGGATAAAGTCAATTATCTGGTACCCGAAAGCGTGGATTACAACGGAAATGTCAAGATTGTGACACCCGGCGAATACCCCATGTTTAAATGTTCAGAAATGGAAGGCAACCTGCGCGACCACTTCTGGGGCATCCCCGAAGGAGCGGACGGGAAGTATATACTAACCGTAAACACCGAAACCATGATTCTGAAAGTTGAAAAGGTTGTAAAAACCATCTACGGCTTGGGTACCGCTTTCGGCTGGGATTCGGGTAATCCGACCGGACTTATACCTTCCCCGGATGAAGAGGATATCTATACAGCGGAAGTCGACTTGAATTACAGTGACGAAAACAAGCAGTTCAAGTTCATCCTTGAAAAGGGAGACTGGGATAAAGTCAATTATCTGGTACCCGAAAGCGTGGATTACAACGGAAATGTCAAGATTGTGACACCCGGAGAATACCCCATGTTTAAATGTTCAGAAATGGAAGGCAACCTGCGCGACCACTTCTGGGGCATCCCCGAAGGAAGCGACGGAAAGTACAAACTGACAGTCAATACAAAGACCCTGAAACTCAAAGTTGAAAAAATCAATTAACCTCAAAACATGATTGCCATGAACTATACAAAATGGATACTCGGACTCGCAACCATCTTCTTGTCATTTTGTCCTCACTCCTCCGTAGCCCGTGACAGTCCCTTCACCCGTCACGGCACGGGACCCAGATACTGGATTGCCTACGAAGAGTGTTTTGTAACCAACGTTCCTCTCAGTGAGGAGCGCTGGAAAGCAAACATCGACTGGATGGAGAAGACTTTCAAGCCCTACGGTTACGACATGATCTGCAATGACGGATGGATAGAAGCTGCACAAACCGTCAATGAGAACGGCTATATCACCAAGTACAACAGTGACTGGAAAAACGGTTTCAGCTACTGGGCCCGATACCTGCAAGAACGGGACATGAAGATGGGAGTCTATTACAACCCCATGTGGCTGACCCGTGCCGCCTATGAACAGAACCTGCCTGTAAAAGGAACTTCTTACCGTACCCGAGACATTGTGGGATACAAATCGTTCAACGATCCTCTGTATTGGGTGGATGTGGATAAGCCGGGAGCCAAAGAATGGATTCAGAATTATGTCCGCTATTTCAAGGAAATGGGCGTCACCTATCTTCGCATAGATTTCCTGGAAAACTATGAAACCAACTATGGCACCCGCCGCTACGAACAAGCATTGGCATGGATTGCCGAAGCTGCCGGAGATGATCTTTTCCTCAGTCTTGTGATGCCTCATTGTTATAATCATGCCAAGACGGAATTGAAATACGGGGATATGATACGCATTGACGATGACTGCTTCGACGGTGACTGGGACTTTGTCAGCAACCGCCGCCGCGGGCAGCAGAAAGACCACTGGCCGCAATTCGGCAATGCTTTCGACGGATTCATTGGTTTTGCCGATGTCGGTGCACGAGGGCAAATGATACTGGACGGTGACTTTATGCGTATGAATAAACTGGCAAATGACAACGAGCGCCGCTTCCTTTTCTCGCTGATGATTATGGGAGGTTCTGCACTTGCCATTGCCGACCAGTATGATACGATTGGAGATCACGCCTGGGTTTACCAGAATCCGGAAATGAACGAGTTGAACAGTCTCGGTTTTGCCGCCAAACCATTGAGTTACGACTTTCGGGATGCTGCGAACAGTTCCCGCTGGATCGGCCAGTTGCCTAACGGAGATTGGGTGGTAGGATTATTCAACCGTGAAAGTACTCCACAGACACGCAGCATTGACTTCCATCGTGAACTGGGCATTGAAGACGGGCAAGCCGTCAATGTACGGGATTTATGGGAACGCAAAGACTTGGGAGGTATGTCGGGAACATACATCGTAGAATTGCGACCCCATGAATGTAAAGTAATCCGTATTCAACACAACACCCTGAAAATAGAAGCAGAAACAGCTTCCGTAAGGGGTGGAGCAAAATCAATCAAGTAAATGAAGTACTACAATCTATTACTAATGGCTTGTCTCCTGTTATCCTGCAAGGAATCCGATTCCAGACAGGATAACGATGGCAAACAAGAGAATACTTACAGTGGTGCCGGCTACGTCACAGGACTGGAAAACCCCGGCGCCAATGTACTCTTTGCAGTGGAAGTTCCCCAAACGGGGGACTATCCGCTGGAAATCAGATATCGAAATACAGGAGTAGCAGACGCAGTGGCTTTGATCACCGTCAATGATGTGGCGATAGAGAAATGGTTGCAACTTCCTGCACAGGCTGACAAAACAGCCTGGCAAACTGCGGAGACAGAAATATCCCTGCAAAACGGTATTAATTATATAATCATTCAGAACAGTACGTCCAAAGGCGGATGCTTTGAACTGGACTATATAAAAATAAGAAAGAAATCATGAAAAGACTTCCTAATTATTCTCTGCTATGGGTAAGCTTTATCGTTTTCCTCTGCACAGGTTGCAATCCGGCATCGCAACTCTCTGTAGGTTCTCCCGATGGTAATCTCTGCCTGCATGTAGAAACAGAAAACGGAAAACTCTATTATGAACTCTCACGAAATGGAAAGCCCATACTCGATAAGTCACGCCTCGGATTTATCCTGAAAGAAGATACACTTGCTGACCATCTGGAAATAACAGAAGCTCTTCATCATTCATTCAGCGGGACATGGGAACAAATCTGGGGAGAAGACCGGATTGTAGAAAACAACTATCATGAGATGACCATTCATGTACAGGAAACATCCGCACACAAACGAAAATTCAATGTTGTGTTCCGGCTGTTCAATGACGGGTTCGGCTTCCGCTACGAATTTCCGGAACAGGAAGCATTAAAAGACTTTGTGATCATGGATGAACTTACAGAGTTTGCATTGACCGGTGATCATAAAGCCTGGTCCATACCTCATGAAGCACATTTTTATGAAGCACTCTACGAGGCAGCTCCTGTCAGTAAACTCGGTTGGGTAAGCACACCGCTCACTATGGAAACCAATGACGGACTTTTCCTGAGTATCCATGAAGCCAATCTGACAGATTATGCAGCCATGAATCTTATCCCTAAAGAAGGTAGTATGACCCTGAAAGCCAATCTCACTCCATGGTCTACGGGAGAAAAAGTTTTTATGAAAGCTCCCGGTGTCACTCCCTGGCGTACGATGATTGTTGCTGAAAGCGCAGGTGATTTACTCCTGTCGCGCCTTATGCTGAATCTGAACGAGCCTTGCCGCATTCAAGATACATCCTGGATACAACCCGGAAGATACATTGGAATCTGGTGGACTTACCACATGCATAAACACACCTGGCACACAGGCCCACGCCACGGCGCTACCACTGCCAATGCACTGCGGCATATAGACTTTGCCGCCCGACACGGTTTTCAGGGAGTACTTATTGAAGGTTGGAACAAAGGTTGGGATACTTATCATTTCAACTTTACCGAACCGTATCCTGACTTTGACCTGAAACAGATCACCGACTATGCCGCTTCCAAAGGCGTAACGCTTATCGGCCATCATGAAACGGACGGCTGGGTATCTGATTATGAAAACCAAATAGAAGCAGCCTTCAATTTATATAAAGATCACGGCGTGCAAATAGTCAAAACAGGCTATGTAGGCAAACTGTTGGATGGCAAAGAGCGACACAGCAGCCAGTTTGGTGTACGTCACTACCGGAAAGTTATTGAACTGGCAGCCGACAAGCATATTATGATTGACAATCACGAACCCGTGATGCCCACCGGACTGCAACGCACCTTCCCAAATCTGATGACACAAGAAGGTGTACGAGGGCAGGAATGGGATGCCTGGGACAAAGATGGCGGCAATCCTCCCGTACACACTACCATCATTCCCTTCACCCGTGGGCTGGCAGGTCCCATGGATTTCACCCCCGGCACTTTCCGCTTCGAAAATCCGGTGTTGCCTCAGACGCGTGTACAAACAACGCTTGCCAAACAATTGGCTTTATCCGTTGTGTTATACAGTCCCCTGCAAATGGCCTCCGATGAAATAGAAAACTACGAACGGAACCCTGAACCGTTTTCATTTATCACCGCCTGCCCTACTACTTGGGAACAAACCATAGTACCCGAAGCTAAAATAGGCGAATATGTGACAATTGCCCGTAAAGAACGCGGAAGCAGCGGACGTTGGTTCATAGGAAGCATCACTAATGAACAACCTCGGGAGATGCAACTCCCCCTCTCCTTTCTGGATAAAGGAAAACGATATAAGGCTGTTATCTACAGAGATGGAGATAAGGCTGATTATCGTACCAACCCGTATCCGATGATAATAGAAGAACAGGAAGTAACCGGTGAATCGACCCTGCAAATAGCACAGGCACCGGGAGGAGGTACGGGAATTATACTCACTGTTCTCTCCTCATCCGGAGCAACCTCCGATATACAAAAATAAATGCCGGCACCAGGAACAGGACAGCCGCAATCCATGCCGTCGGATCACCGAAGCAGACCGCGAGATAGCCGAAAGCGGGCACTGCATAAAGACTGACCAGCACACGCGCTATCATTTCGGAAACTCCGGAAAGCATAGCAAGATTGGTATATCCCGCTCCCTGGATGGTATATCGCAGAATACAAAGCAGTCCCAAAACCGGGAAGAAGGACACGGAAATATGCAGGAACAACTCCGTGTCCTTTAAGATTTCCAGTTCAGACGCTTCCACAAAAAGCAAGGCAAACGTACGTGCACCCAGCATCAATACGCAGAACGTAAATGCCCAGTAAATAATCATCATTAACGCACTTACCTTTACTCCCATCCAAATACGTTCGGGCTTGCCCGCACCATAATTCTGTCCAGTATAAGTAGCCATAGCAATGCCCAGACTTTCAAGCGGGCACATAAAGAACATCTTGATGCGCATGGCAGCCGTAAAAGCTGCTACACAAGCAGTTCCCAATGCATTGTTGGCGCTTTGCAACATGATACTTCCGATAGCGGTAATCGAGAATTGTAATCCCATAGGTACACCGATATACATCAATCTCCGTGCCAGAGCACCGTTGAACTTCCGCTCATCCGGTGTTCCCCGCAATATATCGAAACGGCGCATCATGTATCCATAGCACAACACAGCCGATACGCCTTGTGAAAAGACCGTAGCGATGGCAGCTCCCGCCACTCTCCAATCCAGCACCAAGATACAGAACAAATCAAGCAAAATATTAAGTACAGCTGAGAACAGCAGAAACCAGAAAGGCGTCTTACTATCGCCCAAAGCACGAATAATGCTGGACAACAAATTATAAAAGAAAGTACAGGGAACTCCGATAAACGTTATCAATAAATAATAGTAGGCATCCTGGAATATGATATCCGGTGTACGCATCATCAGCAGGATATCCCCACACAGAATACTCGTAACCACTGCAATCATTACCGACATCACCGCCGCCAGTTGCAAACTGACCGATATATAACGACGCATCGTACTATAATCCCGCGCTCCGAATTTCTGCGCCACAGGAATACCGAAACCTCCACAACATCCATTGCAGAAACCAAGAATAAGGAAAACTACCGAAGTACTTGCTCCTACCGAGGCCAGTGCATTAATACCCAAGAATTTTCCTACGATTGCCGCGTCGACCAGAGAGTATGTCTGTTGTAGCAGGTTTCCCATCAACAGAGGCATAGTGAAATTGAATATCAACGGCAATGCGCGTCCTGCCGTCATTTCTCTTGATGTTGCCATAAATTAATCCTCTGAAAATTGCACGCAAAGGTATGAAAAGATAAGATTACAGGAATTGACAAACGTCAAAAATATGCTTCGTAATGAAAAGAATTAAACTACAGTCCGTCTGCATCTTTTAAGACTGAACTGTGTGCCAGATAATCAGGAGTTTCAGCATAGATATACATCACACTTCCTCCTTTAATGGCATCAATGATAGGACGGGAAAGTTTTTGCGGAACAGCCGGACAGCCAAAGCTTCTTCCCAAACGTCCTCCTCTGCTGACTACCGAAGGATCGGCATAAGCCGCCCCATGCATCACAATGGCACGCTCACGGGCCCGGTCGTTGATTCCTTTTTCCAAACCATTCAAAATAAGCGAATACCCATTCTTTCCCTGATAAGTAGATTCTGTAAGATAGAACCCCAGTGAACTTTTGTAGGAACCATATTCGTTGGAAAAGGAAGTGGCATAATTATCACCGCTATTCTTTCCGTGGGAAACAACCGATGAGAAAAGTACTTTACGTTCCCTCATGTCAAATACAAAAAGACGTTTTACGGTAGAAGGACGGGAAAAGTCTATCAATGTCAACACCTCCCGTTTGCGATTGTCTATTTTATAATAACCTGCTACAGCCTGCCGGAAAGCTTTCCAGTTGACAACTCCTTCCAACTGCATGGAACGGTATAAGCTCGCATAAGCCTCAACATCAGATGCAGCAGTCCTTTCAGCAGAGTCTGGAATGTTATCTGACGACTTGCCGCCCAGAAACAAGGTACAAGGAAGAAATAAGAATAAAATGAATACAATAAATCGCAACATAAAACTTTAGCCAGAGAAATAACGGCTGCTAAATTACAATTTTTTCTCCAGACACCTATCACACAGATAGTTAAAAATGAGGATTCACTATTCAATCACCACAACCAAAGATCGTTCGGTAGGCGCCCAATCGAAAACGAACTTGGAATGTGAAGTAGCATTGCGCACACACATATGCGAACGTGGAGTGGTTCCCAACGACCAGCTATACTCAATCATACTTGTACGCGGCGCATTCACCGGCACTCCGTGAATATAAGCTCCGTTCGTAAAACGACTGGCATAGGGGGCATAGCCTCCTGTCTCCGCCGAACCATCTTTCAGGAACACCATACGCGTTTTCTTCTGTTGAAGCAGATACATTCCCAATGGGGTTTCCTGAGCATAGGGTGGAGCATGCATTCCGGTAGTGGCGGGATTCATGCTACGTATCTTCCACTCACCTTCCGAGACATGTTCCAAAGTAGTAATATTCTGATCCAGGCGGTCGACAAAAATCACATGATTAAAGACGGTGCTATCCGGCAATTGTTTCAGATAACTGCGTGGTGCCAGCCATTCTTCTTCAAAAGTGGCGGGTAATATCCGGTAAAAACTTCCCTCCTCGCCTTTCAGATAAGCGATAGTACCGTCTCTACCATAACGTTCGGGCACCAAAGTATCAGCGGGCAGATACAGCGGCACCGATTGATAGCGCTCCACGCCCAATGTATCAGATACACGGCGATACACATTCCGCACGAACTTACGTACCAGGGGAGCTTCTTTATTCAGATTCTTATAATTCTGCAACACCACCCACCTTGCAGTAGTATCGCGCTGCATATTCTCGATATAAGCCAGACAGTTCCGGATGACATCCCATTTGAAAGAGCGTACCGTATCCTTATATGGATAGGTATCTTCGAGGGTATGCTGGTCATAGAGCAATTCTTTGGTAAGAGAAATATCAGCAGCGGTCAACTGTTTCTCTTTAGGATGAGGAAATTCCAGCACAGCCGTATCTTTAGGTTCAGCCTCCTGCACAACTACCGGCACAGGTGGTTCCTGCCGGTTACGACATCCGGCAAAAATCAAACCAACAGCCACGCAGACAAAAAGAACGGAATGTTTCATAAAATGAAATTTAACTATAACCTAATAACGACTACCTCCCTGTTATTGTTGACTCTTTATCTACTTTCCATAAATAGAATCAAATATCCCCAATAAGAATTCACTGAAAGGAATAGTACTTCCATTGACACTCACAGCTATCGATATATCTTCCTGTTCATTATATACGCCAATGGAATGAACTCCAAAAGTGTCCCCGGTATGTCCATAGTATTTATGATCATGATAAGGCATATACATCATTCCCCTTCCATGTCGGTCATCTCCATAAGGTTTCATGATTTGCAGGTGTTCTTTTGAAATCAGTTTTCCGGTAAATAATGCATGCAAGAAAAGATTGATATTTTCCAGTGGCGAAAGAATATCCCCTACTCCCATGACATTCAGAAAATAAAAGTCCGGTACTTCCACCCATTCTTCGGCAGCATTCTTCTCATAAGGAAGGGCTTCATCGCTATCACTGATTATTCCGGAAGCAGAAACAAGCAATCCTAAAGGACGGATAATTTCCTCATCCAGAATTTTACAATAAGCCTTTTTATGAATCTTTCTGAGAATGTTAGCCAACAGATAGTAACCGCTATTGGAATATTTGAAATCCGTTCCCGGTTCATACAAGATACCTTGACGGATAATCTCTTCCATAATGTCAGAGTTCGGAATATATGAAAGCATCCAGCTATATGTACCGTTCCTCATAACATAGTTTCCCAGTCCAGCCGTATGTTCCAGCAACTGGTAAATCGTAATATCCCCGGCACGTGGTATTTCCGGAAAATAATCAGATAATTTATCTTCCAGTTTCAATCGTCCCTTTTCAATCTCCTGATAGATAAGAACTGCCGTAAACATCTTGGTGATCGATCCCACCCGGTAAAGCGGATATTCGATCTCCTGTTTATTCCGGAGAAGATCTTTCCCCAGCCTACGGGTATAAATATTTTTTCCATCTTTCATTATAGCAAGGGAACCTATACATTGCCCATTCTGCTCTATTTTAGAAAGATAATCGGACAGCCGCAGAGTATCTATATTTGATTGGGCTTTCAGGTAAACCAAAGCCAGACTAAAGAAAAGTAACAGCAGGTATCGTTTCATCTTATTTAGGTAATACGGATTTCTGCAAAGATAGGAATTTAATGAAAGTTTCCGAAAGATATTGACGATATAATTTTGATTCTTCACTTATGAATAAAGCCTTCTTTACTAAGAGACCTATGTTAAGAAAGGCTTTATTTATCAATACATTACAAGGTCTCAACTCCTTGCATACAAAAAGTTAACTTCCTGTTGACAAGAAGTTGAGACCTTGTCGACAGGAAGTTAATACCTTGTAAGCGGAATATTTATCCCCTTATCAAATCATCGGGACCGATAGCTTTCTCAGATTACTCCAACACTTTCTTTTTCAGATTAAATGTTGACAATACTTTTTTGCCGGAATAGAGTGTCACTATCAAATCATATTCCTTTCCCTCCTCAAACCTATCTTTAGCAGAAAGCAATATGTCTGTTTTTTCATAAGGCTTCAATGCCGAAACCATACCGGAAGCTACTTTTATTGTTTTTCCTTCCCTTTTATACCCTACTTCCACCATCGCTTTCTTCGAGCCGACCTGACCGAAATTCTGTACTTCCACTGTACATTCCAGTCCCTTCCCGGATTTGGTAAAGACTGGGGCACGAGCTGAAAGGATCGGTTCTATATAATCAATGTATGGCAAACGCGCATACCCATAAAGCATTCTTCCATCTTTGTATTTTCCAATTAATTTCGGGGCAAACTCATCTTTAGTGATGCCATTTCCTTTGCCATTGAAAGTTACAATCAAATCCTTGCCCGCACTTTCTGTGGTCAATACTTGACAGCCTCTGCCATAATTCACTTCTTCAGAAGCACCGAAACGCAAGGAATTCACATCTATATCCGTCTGGGGATTGAAGCCTTCTTCCGCCTGTACCTTCACACGAATTGTTTTTGTACCCGAGGTGATAGGTTTCTCGTCCAGTATGGTAAGCAACAGTCCAGGATTCAAGGGAATACTGATATTCTTTGAACTATGGTGATCAAAAGGTTTATCTTCGTTTTTAAGCGTATCGATTACCGCGAAATTAGCCTGAACAGCACGTCCGTATTTATCCTGATACACTTTAAGGCGTTCATATTTGAACCAGTCTTCCACCTGTCCGTCTGCATGTACAGCAATTCCCGGCATATAAGCTTCACCCGGATCGACCACCCAGTTCACTCCATTCTTCGAACGAAGATAGAAAGCAATACGTCCCAGCCAATCATTAACAATCAGGTGATACTGAATATGATCGCGCCAGATTACGGGATCTTCAAACCGACCGTCTACATCCGGATAAACCCGTTTGTCGGTCAGTTGATTGTATTCCGATAGTCCATCTCTGCTGACCCAGATACCACCACCACGACAAACCATCACATAAGAGCTGTCTTCACGCTGGGCAAATGAAAGATTAGACAGGCCTTCGATAATACGGCGGTCGCGTGCATTGAAATCAAACTTTCCATATTCCCATTTTCCATTCAGATCATCGGATACATAACGTCCATCAATTACATAGACAACATACCGGCCATCTTTAGCACGGAATATTTCAGGATTATGCCCTTTACCTATGATACGAACAGGCTTGAAAGGCCCTGTCAGATTATCGCTTACGGTATGAAATACGTATGAGTTAGGCCATTCCATGTGTCCTTTAGGTGAACATTCCAGCCAGCCGCAGGCAAATAGATGATATTTACCGTCTTCGCCTTTTCGAATATTTCCACCCCAATAGGACCAGATACCGTCTTCAATGCCATTATCTACATAACGTGGAAGCACACAGTCAGCACCCCATGTATCGGATGAAAGTACATTTCCCTTCATCGGCAGGAAGCGATCCATAAAGCGGGCGCCTTTCACTAATTGTTTCCATTCCGCAGGACGTTCCCGTTCCGTTATTTGTGAAAAAGAGGAATGACTGATCAAGAGCATGACTCCCAGTAGAGCAAATTTAAAGAGGCTTCTTTCCATAAATATAATATTAGAATTGGTTTTAAACAGATTTACGTGGTCAAAAGTAGGAGAATTGCATGTAAAAGGAAAAGGAAAGAAAGTAAAAAGGCACGTAAACCTTTACGTAAACAGAGATTACAAAGTTTCAATTCTATTGATTGTCCTGTAGCAAAACATATAGGCATAATTCCTTTCTGTAAGGTTATGAATGAATTAATTCACCACAGAGTAACACAGAATTCTAAGACCTGAGCAAATAATTCGGTCTAAAAACACTGTTAATAAAACCAAACGAGTAGTGGAGCGTAATGCTTCCCTGCTCGTTTATTCTTTATACGTGATTAAATCAACAAAGGGTGTCCCTCTTCTGACTACTGCAAACATTCTGCACACAAGTTTAAACTTTACCGCATTCAGCACTACTCCATGTTCTTTTCCCTCTTTTCTTTTCCTTTCATAATACTCTTTGAGTTCCTTATCCCATACAACGGCCGATCTTGCAGCCTGCGATAGATCCGCTTTCAATAGTCTGGCTCCCGTAGCACATACCCTTGTTTTCCCTTTCACACTGGTTCCTGAAGAATGTTCAAAAGGGGCAATACCCAGATAACAGGCATATTGCCGTGCGGTTTCAAATGCCTTGAAATTATTAGTATGTATGATTGTATTGATGGCATTAACACTACCAATCCCTTTAATGCTGTTAAGAAGCTGATAGTTTAAGTTCATAGTCGGATCAGAGCTGACAATCCCGTGCATCTCATCTTCTACGCTTTGAATTTGTTTTTCCAGAATCTTAACCATTTCTTCTGCCCGCCTGCTCGTAGAGGTGGACTCCCGGTCTTTTCTGTCCGTGATAAATCCCTTGTTTTCAGTCAGATGCTTAACCAGGCGTTTCCTTTCGGACGACAAGTCACGCAAGATAAGGACAGCACTGCCGGAAAGTTTGGAATAGGTCAATTCATCCCGATGCAAGTAACCGTAGTAAGCTATCCGCTCGGCATCCACACGGTCATTCTTTCCACGGACAAGCCCCAGAGAACGCTTTAAATCCAGAGGAGTGAAAGAACTGTAATCTTGTTTACATGACTCTAAAAACAGACATAAATCATAGCTGTAAATGCCTGTATTCTCCAAGCAGATGACAGTCTGTTTAGGAGAAATACGCTTCTGCTTCATCCAGGCAAACAATGCTTGATAACCCGTTTTATTATTCGAGACTTGCTTGTAGTTTGTCTCATCCGCATGTTTCTTTGCGGGATCGTAAATAACAACATCAAGTGTTTTTTTACTGATGTCAATGCCAATAAACCATTTCTTTTTCATAACTTCGCATTACTTATTTGAAGTTAACCATAGGTTGAACTCACTAAATCCTTTAATAGGCCAACGACCTAAAATTCTAATTGGGACGATTCAACTGAAAAGGGAGGCAGGACTAGTTCTGTGTATAGGGCTTCTGCCTAGATCTCACAATAGGTCACCCGCTTCCCTTGGTTAACTCTTATTAACTACAAAGGTAATATTTCAACCCTAAGTTTTAGTAATGCAAATCTAAAGGAGTCTCACAGAGTTTAATCAATTTGAAATCAAAAAAATAGAACTCCGTGAGACTCTGTGTTACTCTGTGGTGAAAACTCATTTCTGCACAGTTACGAGAAAGCTTTCGTTCCACTTCATAGGAACATTTGTTTCCTTATTGTGAGACATTTGTTTCTTAGGTAAGACACTTTTATTTCTTGCTTGAGAAACCTCTGTTCCACAGGCAAGGCACTTTTGTTTCAAAATGAAGAAACTAAATGAAACTAACAGAGGCACGACAAAGCATCAGTATCTCCCTTTTCTCTTGCCAAGAGGTTTATTCTATTTGTCAATAGGCCAGCACAGACCACAAATCGCGTATTCGCTGCTCGGGATCCCACTTACCGTCGAACGTCCATCGGGCAGTGATGCCGTAAAATGCCGGTGCACTCTCCGCCTGTTGCAGATTATTGTCCAACCAACCGCTATGACCTCCCTGACGATGACAACCATAGTAATAAACACGCTGTCCCCACGGACAAGGATCGAGCACTTTGTCCGAATAAGCATAACCAATATTGCAGTCCAGAATCTGTTCCGACATCTGACAATTGATAATAAAGAACTGCGAATCATGATGCCAACGTCCGAGAATAGTGGGCGATTCAGCATCAAAGGACGAATTAGTGATTACCAGTTTCTTACTCTTATCACCCCGACCGTCATGCCAGATCAGTGCACGGCCATCGCCGTAAAACCGGCAGCGAGTGGCATAACACCATCCGCGCGGACAAAGAAAATCCACTCCGGGACAACGCAGATAAAGATCGGCATGATAATACATTCCATTGCCTTTCGGCGCCCAAAGTGAAAGTGCATCATTACCATCAGCCCATACATTGCAATTAATAACAATGGTACGTGTAGCACGTCCAAAGATAGACATCTGGTGGGTGGTAGTGTTCTCAACAGTAGTTCCATAATTGTTATATACCGTCAGACCGCTAATTACACAGTCATCGGCCCCCTCTTGCAGCACAATCACACCATTGCCTACAGGTTTTCCATGATATTGAGTGATGGTCCTTGTCTTAGCTGTCTCGGCTAAAACAATCACTGTACTGTCACGGTTCTCACCTACCA
This sequence comes from Bacteroides cellulosilyticus, assembly GCF_020091405.1. Taxonomy (NCBI): domain Bacteria; kingdom Pseudomonadati; phylum Bacteroidota; class Bacteroidia; order Bacteroidales; family Bacteroidaceae; genus Bacteroides; species Bacteroides cellulosilyticus. Next base: position 3,740,152 of record NZ_CP081903.1, on the reverse strand, counting down.
ATACAATGTTCGGACGGTCTATGATGACCTTTTGATTATAGTTACCTTTTAATATAAGAATCTTGAAAGGACTTACCGGTGTCTCAGGTGCTTTCTCAATGGCATCCTGAATACTTTGTCCCGGATTCACCACCACATCGAAAGCTGTACGATCCATCACCGGACGACGATACATTTCGATAATTCCCTTTTCATTAGCTCCTTTGGAATTCAGACTAACATTTACTTTGTGCTTCGGATCATATTTGGCAGCCCAGGTATCATACAGATTGAAAAGCTCGGCCGGACGACTGTTATACCAGCTGTAACCATTGCGGCGTTCCACTCCGATTTCCTCCAATCGACGTCGTGGCAAACCATCACGGTCGCAAACATAAGGTTCGCAATACTTCAAATCATAATAACGTGCCCATATCGGTCCGGCTTGCGAATCTTCCACAAGACGGGTATCCCGTACACCATGCTCTCCTGCCGACCGTTCACATCGCAAACCGGTGAGTTTATACGTATCAAACCATTTCATAGCTCCGTGGACAGCCCGCTTAACACGTGCATCGGGTTTAGGCAACGTCATAAGCAAGCGCACGATGGCAGCACTCTCTGACGAGCAATACGAGGGCAACTCGTAGGCACGTGCCGATGCCGGTTTCAAGGTTTCCCGGTCGTGCTGCTGACACCATACCGTAAGCTGTCCATCAGTTACGATCTGTGTTGCCAGAATACATTCAATTCCCTTATCAAAAGCTTTCGACAGCCGTTGACGCATTGCCTTGTCGGTGAGGTCACCATCATAAGGAAATTCAGCAGTCATAATGTCATGCAGTATTTCCAGTGTATTCACTATCGCATCATCATTAAAAGTAATATGTACCTGGTATCCGCGCATTTCCGGCCAGAATTGTGACCATCCGCCATTTTCATACTGACCGCTCAGAAGATACTCCACCGCCAGACGGAAGGCGTCACGGTAGCGCACATCCTTTGTTTGCCTGTATAAACGAGCCAGATAAATCATCTGCATAGTGGTCGCATTATTATCAATTGTCGAATCGTCACGGCGTGACTTCTCCTTTAAGATTTGCGCTAATTCCTCATTGCTCATCTTCTGAGTCATATCGATATTCTTCGGCCAACCACCGGTACAACGCTGAAACGCCAGCACCTGATTGCCTATGCGACGTGCTTCTTCAGTCTTGAAAAATTCATTGTTTGTTTCGCGTAAAACATTGCGTCTCGGCATTTGCTGTGCCATTGCCGAAGAGAATGCCATCAGACAACACAGCAGAATAACGGCGGCATGCGCCTTTCTGAAAATAAAAATCCGTTTCATGATTCCTGTTTTTATTTTGTTAGATAATTCTTTGCAAAAGAAGGCATTTCATAAAACATCGAATTATAATATTCAGCTTTTCCTTTATAAATTCTGAACATAGGGTATTCTTTTTATAATTTCAGGTTTAATCATTGCAATAAATCATCAGTTTATTGGTATCTGATATCTTTTCCCGATATTTGTATGACAGAAAAATACAGATACTATGTTAAAGCAGGTCATCACCATACTACTCTATTTATTCGCCCCTATGTTGTTCGGACAAAGTCTGATCAATATGAAGCACTATTCAGTGCAAGACGGATTGTCTCAAAAAAGCGTCCATAATTTTATCCAGGATGATAATGGCTATATATGGATGTCTACCTGGAACGGATTGGAACGTTTCGACGGATACTCATTCTATAATTATAAAACTTACCCGGAAAGTCCTATCCGCATAAGCAATCATCGCTTTACCAAAATTAAAAAGAGTTCGTTGAATAACATCTGGTGCCTGACTTATGATAAACGCTGTTACTTATTCAATACCCGGACATACGAATACCAGGACCCTTTCCTTTTCAACAAAAGTCTCACCAATTCAGTTAACAAATTGTATGCATTGGGAAATGGGATTACCTGGGCCGTCGGTATGCAGAATGAACTGTATCGCATAGATGAAAATAAGTTTCCGGCGACAGAGTCCGTCGAGTTATATTCCGGAAGAAATGAAAGAGACACGATCTATGGCATTACCCAAGATAAGGAGGGGGATGAATGGATTCTGACTAACAAAGGCGCTCTTATTGTAGGTCAGAAAAGCATATCTAATCTAATGCCTTTCGAATTTATGGTGGAAGTTCCCGGTGGAATTTATCTGGCCACTTCCAAAGGCTTCTTCACCCGGTATGATACTCAAAGCCAGGATGTATTGCCATGTGTTCCCGAACAACCGATATCAGAGATCACAGGATTAAAAAGTTTAGCGGATAATAAAATTGTAATTCTGCAGAATAGGAGCATTATACTTTACGATCCGGCAAATGAAAAATTCACAGTCCATGAAATGCCCATAGAAATAGATTCAGACGTATTTGAGGACAAAAAGGGGAATCTATGGCTACTGGGTGCCAACGATGGAGTAATCCTATTAGATAAGAAGAATGAAACCGCCACTTTATTGAATTATCCCAGATACTCGGAAGTCCCTTTCTATAAACCTTGTACTTTTGTGCATGAAGACGAATATGGTTGTATCTGGCTCAAACCCGCAGGAGGTGAGTTATGCTTTTACAATCCGGTAAACCGTTGCTTAGAGCAGGCATCTACTTATGAAATGGGAATGCGGAAGCCTGTTTCATTCCAGGCCTTCAGTTATGTTATCGACCGTCATCAGAATCTGTGGTATACCAAAGGAGATGGGTTTGGATACCTATCATTCCACCGGAAGAAATTCGAATATAGATTCGACAGCCATAAAGAAGCACGTGCTTTGATGGAAGATCATCAGAAGCGCTTGTGGGTGGGGTGGAAACGCAATCACAAAAAGCAATCGAGCAACGTATGTCTCTACGATCCGTCGGGACAATGGATTGGAAATCTTTCAAGGGAAGGCAAAATAGTACCTGATCCTACCGTTACCTTCAATATAGATGTATATTGCATCTACGAAGATAAAGAACATAACATCTGGTTGGGAACCAAAGACAACGGGCTTTATCTATTGCGTCCCGAAAGAGACAACAGTTACCGGATTACCCATCACCTATCGGATAAAAACAATCCGTATAGTATATCTTCCAATTCCATCTACTCCATTTTGCAAGACTCAGCAGGACGTATATGGATAGGAACTTTTGGAGGAGGCCTCAACCTGATAGAGCATTTACCGGAAAGTGCCGGTCTGCGTTTCATTCACTCCGGAAATATTCTCAATAACTACCCGATTCATGTATGTGAGAAAGTACGTTGCCTGTACGAGGCAGATAATGGAGTTATCCTGATTGGGACCACAGGAGGGCTGCTCTCTTGCTCCTCTGATTTTGCAAGACCGGAAGCCATTCGCTTTTACCATAACGTTTGTGAGGAACGCTATTCCAGTTTGAGCAACAATGACGTACTGAATATTACCCAAACCCATAATGGCAAATTATTGGTCATAACACTGAGCGGAGGAATTAATCTGTTGGATGACAGTAGCAGACTATCCGAAAAGCTGGCTTTCAAACATTATAACGCGACGAATGGGCAAGTACCCGATTTATCCCTTTCAGCAATCGAAGACTCCGAAGGCAATCTATGGATTGCTTCAGAGAATAAATTATCAAAATTGGATGCCGATATGAATCTGCTGGAAGAGTACAACGATCAGATACAAATGGCTGAGACAAAGCCCGTTTTATGTTCTTCCGGGAAGTTAATATTCGGTTCGGAATTCGGTGCATTATGTGTTACTCCCAAAGACTTGTATAAGAGCGATTTTGTACCTCCCATCGTATTCTCGCATTTGGATATTTATCTAAATAATACATCCCGCCGGCAAGAAGTATTCAATAGTACAGAAATACAATCCTTAAAGGCAGACGAACGGAACTTCACCATTACATTCGCCGCTCTGGATTACGTAAACTCTCCGGCCATAAAATATGCATACCGCATTCAGGGATTGAATGACCAGTGGATTGAATTGGGAAACAGTCATTCAGCCAGTCTGGTAAATATACCGGCAGGCGATTATCTGTTTCAGGTAAAATCGACTAACGGGGATGGAGTATGGGTAGATAACGTAACTTCTTTACCCATACATATCGAACCCACCTTTTTCGAAACAATCTGGGCGATATTGCTCTATATTGCCATAGGTATTGCTGTACTGCTCATCGTAATATATATCGTAATCCGCATCACTAATTTGCAGCGCAGAGTAGATTTCGAACAACAGCTTTCCAATCTGAAGCTACGCTTTTTCACTGATATTTCTCACGAGCTTCGCACTCCACTTACACTGATAGCCAGTCCGATAGATGAAGTCATCAGTAATGAGAAACTATCTGACGCAGGCCTGGAGAACATGCAGGTTGCCAAAAGAAATACAGACAGAATGCTACGGCTAATCAATCAGATACTGGATTTTCGTAAGATACAGAATGATAAGATGAAAGTGATGGTAGAACAGTTGGATGTGATTCCTTTGATAATGAAAATCTATGAGAATTTCACTTCCATGGCCCACAAACGACATATAGAATTCCAGTTACACTGCAATCTCAATTCTTTCGTGATGTACACAGATGTGGATAAACTGGAGAAGATTCTCTTTAATCTGTTATCCAATGCATTCAAATATACATCCAATGAGAAAAGGATAATCTTATCCGTAACCGGCGAACAAGATCACCTGTACTTACAGGTAAAAGATGAAGGACGTGGTATTAATGCCCAAAAGATCAATCAACTGTTCACTCGTTTTGAAACTTTAGACGAGGCTGATCCGAACCTCTCGACAGGCATTGGACTGTCTCTGGTGAAAGAATTGCTGAACCTGCTGCATGGCACCATAAAAGTAGACAGTAAATTAGGCGAAGGCAGTACCTTTTCCGTCAGGTTGCCAGGAAACTATGAGACCTTCAGTGCAGACAGCAATGTAGAATTTATCCTGAATGACAGTGAGAATTCTGAATTGCAGAGAGAGAATGACGGAAACCTCATGGAAGATGAAGATAAAGAAACCCGGATTCTGATTATTGAAGATAATGAAGAACTACGTCATTTTATATGCAATGTGCTAAGCAAAGATTATGTGGTTTTTGAAGCGGAAAATGGAAAGCAAGGATTAGATAAAGCCCTGGCTGAAATGCCGGATATCGTGATCAGTGATATTATGATGCCCGAAATGGATGGAATAGAGTTCTTGAAAAGAGTAAAAGCAAACAGCAACATCTGTCATATCCCCGTTATTCTATTATCAGCCAAGTCTTCATTAAGCGATCAGATTCAGGGATTGGAGTATGGTGCGGACGAATATATTACCAAACCTTTCAGTTCCACCTATCTGAAAGCGAAAGTAGACTCCCTGCTCAAGCAGCGGCAAATGCTATATGATTATTACACCTCTAAAATAAAGAGAGAAAAAATAACGAATATAACAGACCAGATAGAATCTGCCACTCCTCAGGTAACTCATTTTGATGATGACTTTATCCGGAATATACTTCAGAGTATAGAAGAAAACATTCATAATCCGGACTTCAAGATAGACGACCTGGCTGAAGCTATGGGAATGAGCCGTACAGTATTCTATCGGAAAATGAAATCCCTGATGGGAGTTTCACCTGTAGACTTCATGAAAAGTATGCGCATAAAACGGGCCGTTCAGTTATTGGAACAAGATCAATATACAGTTTCCGAAGTGGGATATATGAGTGGATTTGCAACTCCCCAGTATTTCAGCAAAGTGTTTAAAGAGACCATGAATTGTACTCCCAAAGAATATAAACTGAAAAAACATCCTGATGAACTGAAATTGTAATGAATCGCACAGATATTATAAAACGAAATTGGGAGGATGGCCTATATTTGCACTCTATATAATTTCCCAAAGAACTACTAAATTAAGAGATAACAATGATGAAACCTTTGTTTGTTATGCTGGCTGTACTGCCTTTTCTGTCGGCCTGCAACCAACCTGTATCACCAAACGCCGAACTGTTTCCGGCTGCCGGTGCAAAAAATGTAAATCCGGATACCCATCTGGTACTGGCTTTCGCGGACACCCCCATAGTAGGTGACTCCGGAATGATACGCATTTATGATGCGATGTCACACCAGATAGTAGACAGCCTGGATCTGAGTATTCCTCCCGGACCTACCGAAAGCCGTACGTATGGACCGGAATGTGATTACACCAAGATACCTTACGACTATACACGCACCCACATGCCTACCAACAGAGATACCCGCCCCGGTACCCCTTCAGGTACGGCAGAGCCTACCCCACCCGATTACCAGCTGAACATCATCGGTGGATTTACAGATGCGTTTCATTTCCATCCCATCATCGTGCGCGATTCGACGGCAACCATCTATCTGCACAACAATATGCTCGACTATAACCATAGTTATTATGTCACCATAGACGAAGGTGTTCTGACTTTACCCGACCACAGTTTCCACGGTATCAGTAAAGAGCATAACTGGAGTTTCAAAACTAAAGACTCCGCTCCCGCTTCTACAGACACACTGATTGTAGATGCAACCGGACAAGGTGATTTCAACACCGTACAAGGAGCACTCGACTTTATTCCCGATTTCAGTCAGAAACAAACCGTAATTCTGATACAAGCCGGTGACTACGAAGAACTGGTATATGCCCGGAACAAAACAAATGTAAAGATTAAAGGTGCAGGAATGGAGCGGACCCGGGTACACTATGCCAATAACGAAGTTTTCAATCCTCATCCCCTGACAGTGAAAACCAACGAATGGCCGGGCACATTCCCGTCCAGAAGAGCCGCTTTCATGCTGGATAATTGCAGCGACATCCAGCTGGAAGACCTGACCATAGCTACCGATCTGCATGGACAAGCTGAAGGTCTGCTACTGAACGGTGAACGTATTGCCCTCTACAGTGTACACATCATCGGTTCCGGAGATGCACTACAGGCAAACGGAACAATCTATATGGAGTCGTGTGAGCTGGACGGAGGTGGTGACACCATCCTGGGACGTGGCAGTCTGTTTGCCTACCGCAGTAACTTCCGCAACAACGGAGGAGCATTCTCCTGGGTAAGAAACACAGCGGGAAATCATGGTAATATCTTTGTAGAATGTACTTTTGCCGCCCCCGACGGAAAGAAGGCCGACTACGGACGCACCAAGAGTAATCACGGAACCGCTTACCCGGACGCAGAGTTTGTGGTAATCAACTGTAAGGTGAAAAATATTATCCCACAAGGGTGGAGTGCTATTGGTGAGAAAAGTTCCCAGATGTATGAGTTCAACACTTGCGATATGGAAACAGGCAAACCGGTGGATGTATCACAACGCCATGCCTATTCACGCCAACTGGATGCGCAAAAAGACGCAGCCCTCATTGCGGATTATATGAATCCGACGTTCGTATTGAAAGGATGGAAACCTTTCAGTTATTTGAAATAGCGAGCGCATCGCGCGATAGTAAGGCAGAAGCCTTCTCAAAAAGACGAATCACTTACACCTATTATATAATATGAACCGAAAATCCCTGTTATTCATTGCGGGAGCAGCCCTGAACATTTTCATCGGCTCCTCTCAGGAAAGAGTAAACCTCGACTTGTCCTCCCACCCGTGGAACATCACCTTAGACCGTGCAGCTGCCTGGCAGAATGATGAGTTATATCTTCCACCGGTAGATATCAAAGCATTGCCTGCAAACACTCCGACAGGGGGCTGGCAATTATTGAAACATCCCGATAAAACAGGTATCAATCTGCCTGCCACAGTAGAAGAGCACCTGTGGGGATGGAACGGACAGACATTCGGAGTGACAGGAAACTATACGGGAGTTTCCTGGTTTGAAACTGAAGTAGACATTCCTGCCGAATGGAAAGACAGGCGGATTGCAATGAAGATCGGCTCCGTGAGGTTCCGCGCTGAAATATTTGTCAACCATCAACTGGCAGGATATGATTTAGTGAACAGTACTCCTTTCTCCATCGACATCACTCCTTTTATAGAACCGGGCAAGAAGAATGTAATCACTTTCCGGATTACAGATCCTAACGGGAACTTCAATTGGAAAGACTCACAGGTTTATACCTGGGGAGTATATCGCACCAATCCCTCACACGGCTTCGGTGGTATTACGGGAAAAGTGGAACTGGAAGCTACCGGAAAGCTTTATGTGAAAGATGTATTTATCAAAAACCAACCGGAACCGCATACCATTGAAGTAGAAGTCAGGGCAGCCAATGAAACCGGAGCTTCTGTCACAAACAAGGAACTATGTCTGGAAATCAAAGAACATCCCAACGGACAGACCGTATACCGCAAGAATATCCGCCTGGAATCGCTGAAAGAAGGTGAGAACCTGCAAACTTATCAAATCAAAGTGCCCAATGCGCACTTATGGAGTGTAGACTCGCCCCGTCTCTATGACCTGAGAATTTCTCTGAACGACGATGCCGTAACTGAGCGTTTCGGTTTCCGTTGGTTCGAAATAAAAGATATAAAAGGAGACCGGCAATTCTTCCTGAACGGCAAACGAATCGTATTACGGACAGCTATCTCGTGGGGATTCTGGCCTTATAATGGTATCACTCCTTCCGATGAACTGGCCAAACGGCAAATTACGATTGCCAAAGAACTGGGATTAAACATGCTGAACTTTCACCGGAATATCGGGCAAACCAACATTCTGGACTATGCTGATGAATTGGGATTACTCTATTTTGAAGAACCCGGAGGTAATCAGTACCCCATCAAAAACTTCAATGACAACGACAAGCAGAGTAATTTCTATTTTGCCTACCGCAACGAGAAACTGGCACGCATGATAAAGCGGGACCGTAACCATCCGTCACTCATCATCTACAATCTGCATAATGAACGTGGCGCTTATCCCCAGACTCAAGATTATGACCAGATGCGCATGGCACATGCTTTGGACCCTACCCGCATCCTGACTTATAATTCAAGCAACGGAGAAAATCCGGCAGAGGAACACAACACGCGTTTCAAACTGCATCTGATGCCTTATGACACTACCTTCTACGACTATGGATGGTATGACCGGCATCACGCAGGCGGTCCCGGATGTTATCATGACAACTTATATCTGAGTAAAGATAACTATCACCGTTTCTCCGATCATAAGAAAGAAATTGTATACTGGGGTGAAGACGGGGCAATCGGTACTCCTCCACGCCTGCAACTCATCCGCGAAGATATCCTGAAAAGCGGCAAGATGAATAGTTGGGAAGCGGACGATTATCTGCAATGGTATGACGCCTACGACCGTTTTCTGAAAGAGAAAGGGTTCGACAAAGCTTTCCCCACAGTGGATGACCTGACGCGTTCCATGGGAAATGTTTCTTTCTATTATCAGGGAAGGATCATAGAGAATATACGGATCAGTAATACAGTAGATGCGTATGCCGTAAATGGTTGGGAAAGTATGAAACTTGAGAATCATTCGGGCATCGTCGACAATTATCGTTTCCCGAAAGGAGATCCGGAAGTCATGGCCCGCTACAATGCTCCTCTTTATCTGGCTGTCAAAATGAACCGCAAGGTAGTGAGTACAGGAGATACAACGTTGGTAGACACTTACATTGTGAACGAAAAGAATCTGAAAGGTTCTTATATACTGAATCTGGTAGCCAAAGATGAAAGTGGAAACGTAGTGGCCAGTCATAAGGAACGGGTGACAGTGAAAGGTGGAAATAACTACGGTCAATGCCTGCAAAGCGGTTGGGCATTTATACCGAAGAGTAAAGGTTATACCCGTATAGAAGCTTCCTTACTGAAAGGTAAAACAGAATTGGTAAAGGGAGATGATCTGTTGTTTGCGGTTGAACTGAATACGAAAGGCATCACAACACGGGGCAGTGTAGCCGATACGACGGGAGCTCTGGTAAACTTCTTACGTGGTGTCGGCATGGAGGTTCCGGTTTACAAAGGTGGCACCCCTGAAGGAGATTATCTGCTGGTCGGCGCTTATGAACCTACGCAATGGGGCAGTGGCATGAGCGACATCATGGAATGGGTATATAAAGGACATACTCTGATTATTGTAGACAATCCGGAACGTTGGGCAGAATTCCTGGCAGATAAAGAGGTACTGGACTATCGTGGTTCGAAGATTCTGGGTAAATCATGGTATGGAGGTAATTTCTTCAACCGGGAGCATCCTATCTTTATGAACCTGCCGGCAAATAGTGCTTTCAACTGGGAATATCAATGCTTTGCCACGTACAACCGGCGTCGTATCGGTTTGCGGTGTTTCAATGGTGAGACACTTGTAGGCTGTGTTTCCGACCATAAGAAAGAGGTATATTCAGCCTTACAGGTGATACCGGCAGGAAGTGGAAAAGTAATTATCACTACGCTGGATATCCCTGCCTGTATCAAAGGAATCAAGGAGTATACCGCACCTGTCGATTTGGATGGTATGAATGAATCTATGAATACATTCAATACGAAAAGTGAAAACCGGGCTAATGTGGTAGGACAACAGTTGCTACTGAATCTATTGAAGGAAGTTTATAGATAAGAGTATTCAGAAGACAAAAAACTGGATAAAAAGAATGAAAGCTCTGATTATTTCAGAGCTTTCATTCTTTTGGTGGACCTGGAGGGAATCGAACCCTCGTCCAAACGAGGAAATCATAAGCTTTCTACATGCTTATCTTTGCTTAGATTTTCGAGCAACGGCAGAACCAAAGCCATCAACCATTGCCTTATCCTTTAAAGTTTCATTCTCGCCTCAAGGCCGACAAGAACTATCCCCGATGTAACTGCACCACTGGATCGGAATGCTTCGGAGCAACAGCTTCCGAGTGATGTCTCGTCCCAGCACCTGGTACCGGGATTAAGCTCGATCTACTATGATTCGATTAAGCAGCAAGAGCGTATTGTCTTTCGCCAGATAAAATTTTGAAGACTGAGATTAAAGTGCAAATCAACGACGCACTGCATGCTTACTTACTATTTCTACCCGCTGTCAAATCCAGTCAAGCCCAGAATACATACGGTTTTTAGAAATCGTGGGGCAAAGATAAGAATTCTTTTTTTATCGAATGCTTTTTCTTTGCAAATATTAAAACCTTAACACAAGGCTATCTTTCCCAAGCTATCTACTTCTAACCTGGCACTCAATCCCATTGCCTTGAAAAGCTTTATCACTGTAGCAAAGGTTAAGTTCTTACCGTTTTCAATCCTTGATATTTGAGCTTTCTGTACGCCAACAAGTTTACCTAAGTCTTCTTGAGTTAAGTTTTTGGCTTGCCTCGCTTGCTTAATAGCTTCTCCTATGAGAAATAGATCTAACTGTTCCTCATACCTGTCACGCTCCGGAGTACCTCTTTTACCTATCAACTCATCCTCAATCTCCTCTTGCGTATAAAATTTCATTTCTTTCATAACTACACTTATTTGAGTTCAAAATATTCTTTCATTATCTTACTTGCTCGCTCTATTTCCTTGATAGGCGTTTTATCTGTTTTCTTAATAAACCCATGAGAAGCAATTACTAATGTATCCACCTCTTTCGTTTTATCCCAGAAAGCCAATAGACGATATTGCTTACCATCATATAATGTTCTAAACTCCCAAAGATCAGTGCCTGTTAACTTTTTGAACAGTTTGGGATCAATTGTATAACTTGCTTTACGTGCATTACTAATAATCTTTTCCCTTGCTTTTGAAGTTATCCTTTGCAGAAATTCTTTGGCACCAGCCGAGTAAACAACTTTAAATCTTTCTTTTGCCTCCATGTGTTTATGATTGAACACTGCAAAGGTAGCAAATGTTTCCATAAATAGAAACTTCACAAGTCTTTTTTAGAATAAAACAAGTCGTCCGGACAATAAGGACTATTGTAATGAACGATATTATCCTCACTCCTTAGACTAAAACCTGTACCTTTGGCAACAGAAGATAATATACACGAAAATATAAATATCATGAAGAAACTAATTGCAATGACACTACTGCTCGGAGGCAGTACTCTGCTCTGCGCACAAAAGGCCGTGAAGATACCGGCTGTGTACAAACCCGTCAAAAGCGAAATGTACAAAAAAGGCTGGATTGATTTCAACAAAAACGGAGTGAAGGATGTATACGAAGATCCAAATGCCTCACTGGATGCACGTATCGAAGATCTACTCAGCCAGATGACACTGGAAGAAAAGACATGCCAGATGGTAACCCTCTACGGTTACAAACGTGTACTAAAGGACGACCTCCCCACCCCTGAATGGAAACAAATGCTTTGGAAAGACGGTATCGGTGCCATCGACGAACACTTGAACGGTTTCCAACAATGGGGACTTCCCCCATCGGATAATCCCTATGTATGGCCGGCATCCCGCCATGCCTGGGCACTGAATGAAGTACAACGCTTCTTCATAGAAGAAACGCGTCTCGGCATCCCCGTAGATTTTACGAACGAAGGTATCCGCGGAGTAGAAAGTTACCGTGCAACCAATTTCCCCACACAACTAGGATTGGGACATACCTGGAACCGCGAACTGATACGCCAGGTAGGATTAATCACCGGACGGGAAGCCCGTATGCTGGGATATACCAATGTGTATGCTCCCATTCTCGATGTCGGTCGTGACCAGCGTTGGGGACGCTATGAGGAGGTATATGGGGAATCTCCTTACCTCGTTGCCGAACTGGGTATTGAAATGGTACGCGGCATGCAACATAACCATCAGGTAGCAGCAACCGGAAAACATTTCGTTGCTTACAGTAACAACAAGGGCGCCCGCGAAGGTATGGCACGTGTAGACCCGCAAATGTCACCACGCGAAGTGGAAATGATACATGTCTACCCCTTCAAACGGGTGATAAAGGAAGCGGGACTATTGGGAGTGATGAGTTCGTACAATGATTACGATGGTGTCCCCATACAAGGCAGTTATTATTGGCTGACTACACGCCTGCGTGGCGAGATGGGATTCCGGGGGTATGTGGTTTCGGACAGTGATGCCGTTGAATATCTTTATACCAAACACAGCACCGCCAAAGATATGAAAGAAGCCGTGCGTCAAAGTGTAGAAGCCGGTCTGAATGTACGTTGCACCTTCCGGTCACCGGATTCATATGTATTGCCTTTGCGCGAATTGGTAAAAGAGGGCGGACTAAGCGAAGAAGTGATTAACGACCGTGTACGTGACATTCTGCGTGTAAAATTCCTCGTAGGGCTGTTCGATGCTCCCTATCAGACTGACCTTGCAGGAGCCGATAGAGAAGTAGAGAAAGCTGAAAATGAATCTCTTGCACTGCAAGCCTCACGCGAAAGCCTCGTCTTATTGAAGAATGAAAACAACGTGTTGCCATTGGATATCAACAACGTGAAGAAGATAGCAGTTTGCGGCCCCAATGCGGACGAAGAGGGATACGCACTGACACACTACGGTCCTTTGGCAGTAGAAGTAAACACAGTGCTGGAAGGCATTCGCCAAAAAACTGAAGGCAAAGCAGAAGTGCTCTATACCAAAGGCTGTGACCTTGTAGACGCCAACTGGCCGGAAAGTGAACTTATCGACTATCCGATGACAGATAGCGAACAAGCTGAAATCGATAAAGCAGTAGAAAATGCACGTCAGGCAGATGTAGCCGTAGTCGTATTAGGAGGCGGACAGCGTACCTGCGGTGAAAACAAATCTCGCAGCAGCCTCGATCTTCCGGGACGACAACTGAAACTACTTCAAGCTGTACAAGCAACCGGAAAGCCCGTCGTACTGGTGCTGATTAACGGTCGCCCGCTATCCATCAATTGGGCAGACAAGTTCGTTCCCGCTATTTTAGAAGCATGGTATCCGGGTTCCAAAGGTGGAACAGCAGTAGCCGATGTGCTCTTCGGAGATTATAATCCGGGCGGAAAACTGACAGTCACTTTCCCGAAAAGTGTCGGACAAATTCCTTTCAACTTCCCCTGCAAACCTTCTTCACAGATTGACGGTGGAAAGAATCCGGGGCCGGATGGAAACATGTCACGCGTCAACGGTGCACTCTATTCATTCGGATACGGTCTGAGTTACACCACCTTTGAGTATTCCGACATCGAAATTAGTCCGAAAGTAATTACACCGAACCAAAAGGCAACCGTACGCTGCAAAGTAACAAATACCGGAAAACGTGCAGGCGATGAAGTGGTTCAGCTGTATGTTCGCGATATCCTGAGCAGCGTTACCACTTACGAAAAGAATCTGGCAGGCTTTGAGCGTATCCACCTGCAACCGGGAGAAACGAAAGAGGTAGTTTTCACCCTCGACCGCAAACAGCTGGAATTACTGGATAAGCACATGGAATGGGTGGTGGAACCGGGAGACTTCAGCATTATGGTAGGTGCTTCTTCCGAAGACATCCGCCTGAGTGGAAAATTAACAGTAGAAGATCCAAACGCCCCCATGCAAGCACAGGCAAAAACGGATGCTCCCGTAACTGCCAGCACCAATCCGGAAAGTGTAATGAACGTGCTCGATAAAAAAATGAATACTGTTTGGGAAGGAAATAAAGGAGATTATATTACCTTTGCCTTGGAGAACGGCTCCAAGGTAGATGGCGTTTCCATTGCATTCAGCAGAGGCAACGGTCTGCCGGCGGAGTTTGAAATCCAGCTTTCAAGTGGCGGCGGACAATTCCTGACAGTTTATTCGGGTACAGTCAGCGAATACGGAAAGTTGATTTCATATACGTTCAAAGGAACTACTGCCAGCGACTTGCGCATTGTACTGAATGACGATCGTGTAGGAGTGGCGGAAGTGGATTTTAATGAAGAATGAGGAATAAGGAATGAAGAATTTTGCTGAGTTATTTGAATATGCCGCAAGGTCATTCTTCATTCCTCATTCTTCATCAAATAAAAATTATAGTATCATGAGAAAACTTCTTTTCTGTATGCTTGGATTAGCAATGACAGCCTGCGCACCCCGCAAAGCGGGAAACGTAAACAACGGAAGTGACGAACTCGCCATGCTGGTAGGTACGTACACCGATGGAAACAGCAAAGGTATTTACACCTTCCGCTTCAACCAGGAAACGGGACTTGCCACCTCACTCAGTTCTATCGAAGTGCTCAACCCGTCTTATCTCATCCCTTCGGAAGATGGAAAGTTTGTCTATGCCGTCAGCGAAATGAATGACACAACAGCTGCTCTCAATGCTTTCTCCTTCGATAAGGAAACAGGGAAACTCAGTTTGTTGAACCGCCAGCCCACTATGGGAGCCGATCCCTGCTACGTTGCCACCAATGGAAAAGAAGTACTCACAGCCAACTATAGCGGAGGTAGCATGTCTGTCTTCCCGCTGAAAAAGAACGGTTCATTAGAGCCTGTCGATACGCTTTTTGAAGGTAGTACCGGCGGACCGGACACTGAAAGACAGGCAACACCCCACGTGCATTGCACTGTCTTCTCTCCGGATGGAAAATATATCTTTGCCACTGACTTCAGTGCCGACCGTATCCTGCGCTTTGTCATACATCCGAAGAGTATTATCCCCCACCCTTCTGCCGAAGCCATTGACGTAGATCCTAATTCCGGTCCGCGTCATCTCACTTTCAGCCCGAACGGCAAGTACGCGTATCTTATCAGCGAATTATCCGGTAATATCACCGCTTTCAGCTACTTGGATGGCAAACTGGAAAAGATACAGACCATTGCAGCCGACACACTTCGTGCACGTGGCAGTGCCGATATACATCTCAGTCCCGACGGGAAATACCTGTATGCCAGCAATCGCCTGAAAGGTGACGGTCTTGCCATCTTCGAAGTAAATCCGGAAACCGGTATGTTGGCAAAGGTCGGCTATCAGTTGACGGGGATTCATCCGCGTAACTTTATTATCACCCCGAACGGGAAATATCTGTTGGCCGCCTGCCGCGACAGTCATGTCATTCAGGTATTCCAACGAGATCCCGTAACAGGTCTGTTATCAGATACGCATCAAGACATCAGTATTGATAAACCTGTTTGCATCCAATTCGTAAAATAACCGGGTAAAAGCTTGACTTCCGGTTTTTAATTTCGTATATTTGTCATCGTAATCCTGATTTAGATTTAGGGTCACAGATAGTAACAGGGAAAAGCATTTGCTTCTCCCTGTTTTTTTATATCCGATACCTTTTCAGAGCAAAAACATACTTCTTTAAGGCAAATTACATCATCTATTGAGGCAAAACAAACTATCTAATGATACAAAACATACTATCTAACGAGGTAAAACATACTATCTAATGAGATAAAACATACCATCTTATGAAGCGAAAAGCACCGATACCTCCCTTAGATGGTCGATTCTGTTAATATTCCGTAATTCTACTCTTGACAAAAATAACTTCATTAACTTTGTCCCTCAACCGAAATCGTTTAAATAACGCGACTTATGAAGAAAAAGAATATAGTATTACTCTCAGCCCTGTTGTTCTCCGTTTCTGCCATAGCGCAAACAGAAGTGACGGCAGGTGTCACGCGTGGCAAGGATTACGGCGTAACTTACGTACTTCCGAAAACGGAAATCGAACTTACCGTACAAGCCACCAAACATACCTACACTCCCGGAGAATTCTCCAAGTATGCCGAACGCTATCTGCGGCTGAACAACGTCTCTTCCGAACCGGAAACTTATTGGACACTGGACAAGATGCAGACAGAAGTAATCGGTGTACCCGATAAAGAAAACGTATATTTCGTGAAGATGAAAGACAAAACCGTAGCCCCGCTTATCGAGTTGGGTAAGGATGGTATTGTCTACTCCATCAACATGCCGCTGGGTAGCGGACAACGTAAGACAACTCCGACCATTCAACCCAAAGTTACAGGTAACACTCCGAACGTCAATCCCCGAGACTTCCTCACAGAAGAAATCCTGATGGCAAACTCAACGGCTAAAATGGCGGAACTGGTAGCCAAAGAAATCTACAGTATCCGCGAAAGTAAGAATGCCCTGTTGCGCGGTGAAGCAGACAATATGCCCAAAGACGGTGCGCAGCTGAAGCTCATGCTGGACAACCTGACTTTACAGGAACGTGCCATGACGGAAATGTTTGCAGGTAAAGTGACCACAGAAGAGAAGATATACACCATTCGCATCGTCCCCAAAGAGATGAAGCATGAAGTTGCCTTCCGCTTCTCTAAGAAACTGGGTATCGTGGCCAACAACGACTTGGCAGGTGAACCGGTCTACATTACAATAGCCGATCTTAAAAGCATTAATATACCCGAAGCCGATCCCAAGAAACAAGTGGACGGCATTGCCTACAACGTACCGGGCAGAGCACGTGTTACATTAGACTATCACAATGAGGAACTGTATAATGCAGAAATTCCTGTTACGCAATTCGGTGTAGTAGAATACCTCGCCCCTGTCCTGTTCAACAAGAATTCTGTGATAAAAGTATTATTCGATACCAATACGGGAGGTTTGGTTAAAGTAGACAGAGGAGAGTAATTTTATAAATCCATCTTTCCGTAGTTGCATCACATAGGTCGTGACCCGTGAAGCGTAATTCTCATCAGGATGGAAGTGATCGGCAAGCAGTGAGACAATCTCCTGCACCGTACGCCGTCCGTCTATCAGCCGCCACACAGCGCTGCCGTGTTCTTCAAGGCGGACATGAATATCAGGAGACATACTCTTCGGCAACAAAAGCCTGCGCATCCACTCATACTTGAACCGAGGATAGGAGATTACAGCGTAATCTCCTTCCCATTCGGTCAGGATGTGGTCGCAACGAACCGGAATAGCATCCAGCAGACTGACTTTTCCTTCAGGTGTTTCCATATCCATGAGTTGTTTTTACTTATCCTTGAATATTAGGTTCCTCCAGTTGATAGCCATACTTCTTATCTGCTCTCTTCAACATAAAGGCTACCACAAGAGATAAGCAGGCAATACCGGTAAAGATGCACATCGGTATCGTATAATCGTACAGATTTGTTCCATCTGCCTTCTTGCCTACGATACAATAGACATCAAGTACTTTACCAATCAGCGTAGGAATCCCCCACAAACCAATATTCTGGATGAAGAAGATCAATGCATAAGCTGTACCCAACTGGCTCACCGGGAATATCTTGGCAACTGCAGGCCACATAGCAGACGGCACCAAAGAGAAAGCAATACCCAGAATAATCATCAAACCAATAGCTACCAACCAATAGTTAATGGCAGGAATAGCATAAATAAAGTGCACACCTATCAGCATGGCAGCTCCCAATATCATAATAGAAGCCGACTTACCACGCTTATCTATAAATCCGCCGAATATAGGAGTCAGGATCAGTGCTCCCAACGCCGGTAGTCCGGCAAAAGTTCCTGCTACGTTTTCATTGATGCCATATTTGATAATCATCAGTTCGGAAGCAAACTTCTGGAAAGGGAATACACAAGAGTAGAACAATACGCACAGCAAAGCTATCAACCAAAAGCCCGGATTAACGAGGATATTCTTCACATCCTTAAAGGAGAATTTCTCTTCCTCCCCCTCGGTACCTGCCGCTATGGCTGCCGCTTCCATCTGCTTGTCCAGCTTCTTATCCATCACTGAGAAGATAAAGAAAGCAACCAAACCTCCCAACAGCAAAATCAAACCTACCAATACCGGAGTCGTAATGCCGAAAGCACGTGCCAAAGGAATAGCCACTGCATAACCTGCTTGCGAACCGATACGTGCCAATGCTACCTGCACGCCCATAGCCGTAGCCAACTCTTTACCTCTAAACCATTTGGCTATAATTTTAGAGACTGTGATACCTGCAACTTCCGCACCTACACCGAAAATAGAATAACCGGCAAACGCGACAAATACCCCTGCTTTATAACCGAAAATCTCATTCAGACCGAAGATCTGTGCATCCGGACCGGCAAGTCCTGTCATGGCATAATACTCAAGTGCCGTACCTCCCACCATCAGGATGGTTGACAATTTACCGGTAAAACGGATTCCAAAACGGTCGAGAATTAATCCTCCCCAGATCAACATCAAGAAGAATACATTCAGGAAACTGTATCCACCCGTGAAGAATCCAAAATCACTACTTGTCCAGGCAAGATCCGACTCCAACATCGTTTTCAGCGGTGCTACCACGTCGTTTACATAGTAAGCTGCCATCATCGTAAAGGCAACAATCACCAATGCTCCCCAGCGGGTAGCCTTAGAGTCATTCATTTTAAGTTTTAATTGTTCTGTCATTGTACTATATTAGATTAATTATTAATCAGATTGCATAATCCCGACAAAGGTAATTAAATCTGGCATAAAAAGAAAAGAGGCTGACACCTTTTCGGCGTCAACCTCTCTCTTATTTCTTTTTGCGGTTCATCCGCACATAACTTTAGTTAGCTGAATCTTCAGCGGCCGGAGCAGTAGTTGCAGGAGCTGCTGGAGCTTCTGTCTGCGGAGCAGCTGTACCAGTAGGCATGTTGTACGGATTGGTTTTCTCTTCTTTCTGTGCCTGTTCCAGAATCACATCACCGCCTTTACCGGAAGAAGAGGGAACAACATAGGCAGTAGCAATACTCATTACGACCATAAATCCTGCCAGGAACCATGTTCCTTTTTCCAAAAAGTCAGTAGTCTTGCGTACGCCCATAATCTGATTGGAAGAAGAAAAGCCGGATGCTAAACCGCCTCCTTTGGAATTTTGAATCAATACAATGAAGCACATCAACAAGGATGCAACCACCATTAAGATAACTAAGAATAAGTACATTTTGTTATTTTGATTTAGCGTTAATAATCAATTTCTCCAAAAATCTGATTTGGTCTGCAAAGTAAGCATTTTTTTTTGGATAATTCAAACTTAATTTTTTAATAATTTCAAGAGCCTTGTCATATCGGCGCTGTTTGATATAGATTTTAGCCAAAGTTTCGGTAAAACAGCTATCATCCTGCTCTGTTTCCTCTACTGCCGACCGGGAAGTTTCGTCGGCAACAGCCACCGTTTCCTCTTCTGCCTCATCCGTTTCTTCTTCAATCAACGGCAATAAAAGCGGGTTGTCTTCTTTGGGTAACTTCAGGCTGATACCTTCCTCCGTTTCGCTTTGACGAATGAAACCATCTATCAGATCCTGCCCACGCAATTTCGGTACTTCCGTCGGGGTAGTTGATGAGGTATCTGTTTCGTTCGTTTCTTCATCATCCCGTATCAGGTAAGCGGTATAGTCCATTGCATAATCCAATCCCGTTGTCTGTGAATGTTCTTCCGGAACAGTGGCAAGGAAAGCGTCTATTAACGAAAGGGTACGGTCAATACTCGGCTCCTTTTCCAACTCCTTTCCCACAGCATGTGCGGAAGTATGAGGATGGAGTGCATAGCGGTCACCTTCAATCAGATAAAACAATACACGGCGGTCTGATACATACAATACCGCTTTACGCAATTCTGCACCGAAGTTGATATCGTGCAGCACATAGAGATTCTTGAGATAGAGCAATCGCAGGGACTGAAAATAAGGATAACGGGCTACCAGCGTACGAAGTTCGTACAAGGTATCCCGATTCAACGCCTCGGGATGCTGTATCCATTGTTGCAAATGTACAGGCGTCATTCCTTTTATTACCAGTTAGCTACGGTTGCGTTAAAGATTTGTTCTGTTATGTCTTTCACCATCAGGCTTATCAATTCATCTTGCACTTCGGTCAGCAGCTTAGAAGAATCATAAGTTTGGAAAGCAGAGAATTGCTGATCCGTGAAATCATCCTTATGATCCGTATTATTCACAAAAGTAACTTTCACAGTCAAAGTAACTTTTACCTTTGAAGAATATCCACTGGCATCCACCGCTTCGTTATATTGATTATAACCGGTAATCTCACCATCAATTTCAAGATCGGCGTTACTATTGACCAGTGACAAGCGTGTCTGACGCATGAACAAGTCTTTCAGGCTCTGGTTAAATTCAGTAGCCAACGGCGCATATACATACTCTGCACGATTTTGAAAATCCGCTATCGAAATAGTTTTTACTTTAGAGTAGTCAATCGAACTGATCGGGGCAAGTCCTATCTTAATGCTACACGAATTTACTACCAGTAAGATGCTCAACAACAAAGCTGTCGAGGCTATTTTTTTAATCCAATCCATATTCTTTAATCTTTCTGTATAAGGTACGCTCGGAAATATTCAGATCCTTTGCCGCACTCTTGCGTTTACCATGATGTTTTTCCAAGGCTTTCCGTATCATTTCTTTCTCCACCTCATCCAGCGAGAGAGACTCTTCTACATACTCCTCCGTGTCCTGTATATCTTCATCAATGTTGTGGGACGGCTTTATGGAAGGATGAATAATGGTAGGCACGCTCGGAGAAACAGGAGTCACTACGGCAGGCGGTTGGGCATAATAAGTAGCAGGCACAGCCGGAGCGGCAGTTTTTCCACGTTCGGTCATAATCTCATGTACCAGTTTTTTCAGCTCCGTCACATCCTGACGCATATCGAAAAGAACCTGATATAAGATTTCCCGTTCACTCTCAAAGCTCTTGGTTTCTTTGACGCCGAACAAAGCGGGCAGCCGCTGCATCGTATTCTGTTCCGGCAAATATCCTTTCAATATAGAAGCATTGATTTCACGGTTGGTTTCAATGATGGAAATCTGTTCCGTTATATTCTTCAATTGCCGCACATTGCCGGGCCACGAGTAGGAAATCAATAGCTGCTTGGCATCTTCCGTCAACTGGATGGCAGGCATACGATATTTCTCGGCGAAATCCGAAGCAAACTTACGGAATAATAGAAATGCATCCTCTCCACGCTCACGCAAAGGGGGTATCTGGATAGGCACAGTGTTCAGGCGGTAATACAAGTCTTCACGTAAACGTCCTTCGGAAATAGCCTGTGTCAAGTTTACATTGGTAGCTGCCACAATGCGTACATCGGTCTTCTGCACTTTGGATGAACCGACTTTTATGAACTCTCCGCTTTCCAGCACACGGAGCAGGCGTGCTTGCGTAGGCAAAGGCAACTCTCCCACTTCATCCAGAAAAATCGTTCCACCATCCGCCTCACCAAAATATCCTTTCCGTTCACCGATGGCACCGGTGAAAGCCCCTTTCTCATGACCGAACAATTCCGAGTCAATAGTTCCTTCGGGAATGGCACCACAGTTCACCGCAATATACTGACCATGCTTACGCCGACTGTACTGGTGAATGATCTGGGGAAAACTTTCCTTACCCACACCACTTTCTCCGGTTATCAGTACAGACAGATCGGTAGGCGCCACCTGTATAGCAACGTCTATCGCACGCATCAATGCTTCATTGTTGCCAATGATGCCGAATCGTAACTTTACTTGTTGTATTTCCGCTTTCGTCATTCTACAAATCTTCTTCCACACTATCGAGTTTCAGCTTATCGCTGTCATCACGCTTTTCGTAATATTGTTTTCGCAAAGGGTTGGCATGTGCTGCTTTATCACGCAGGCGATTACGGAACACGTCGATAGCCACATAAATAGCCTGACGGAAAGAGTCTTCACTCGCCAAACCTTTTCCTGCAATATCGTATGCAGTGCCATGAGCCGGTGAAGTACGTATCACAGGCAATCCGGCAGTATAATTCACACCTTCGTCCATCGCCAGTGCTTTGAACGGTGCCAGTCCCTGATCGTGATACATGGCAAGCACACCGTCAAAATGAGTGAAATTGCCTGAACCCATAAAGCCGTCAGCCGGATACGGTCCATAGCACAAGATACCTCTGGCAGACATCTCTTTCAATGCCGGAATGATAATTTCTTCTTCTTCTTTTCCCAGCAGACCTTCATCTCCCGCATGCGGATTCAGAGAAAGTACGGCAATACGCGGTGCATCGATAGCGAAGTCCTGCTTCAACGACTGGTTGAAGATAGCCAGTTTCTCCTCTATCAGTTCCTTCGTTATAGTCGAAGCAATCTGGCTGACAGGGATATGTCCGGTAACCAATGCCACCCGGAAATCATCTTTCATCAGAATCATCAATGACTTGGCACCATTGCCCAGTCTCTCTTCTATATATTCCGTATGACCGGGAAATGCAAAAGTTTCCGACTGAATGGTATGCTTGTTGATGGGAGCTGTGACAATCACGTCAATCAATCCCTCTTTATATTCCTCGATAGCTCTTTCCAATGCACCGAGTGCAGCCTTTCCGGCTTCAGGATCTGCCTTTGAGAATTCTACTTTCACTTCATCATCCGTACAGTTCACTACACTCAAACGGTTGTAAGCCGCTTCCGCAGCAGAGTTCACGATACTGAAGTTTGTCGGCAAATCAAGTGACTTGCGATGATAAGCTGCCACCTTAGGGGAGCCATAAATAACAGGTGTACACAGTTCCAGCATAACGGGGTCGGAGAATGCTTTCAGAATAACTTCATAACCCACACCGTTTATGTCTCCTTGTGTAATGCCGACTTTTATTTTATTATCTTCCATTTTTCAATATATATATCATTTTAGATAAGAATGTGCCAGAAGTTCCAACGATAAATCTTCATCCGCAGATTACGCGGATAACGCAGATTGGGATTTAAACAAATCTGTGCAATCCGCGTAATCTGAGGATGAAAGTTATCTCTTTAATTCGTATACATTCTCAATATTATTTTCCTTGATCAGTAGCTTTACTCTGCTCTTTCGTCACGCCCAATGGAATCTCAGCTCCTGTCTGTTTATCACCCGGCACTCTCAAAGTGTAAAGAGAGGCTTCCATCTGGCGCATCAGATTACGTTTCAACTTATCAGGTGAATAGATAAAGGCTTCCACAACAATAATACGTTGGTTCACCGGATCCAAGCGCATGTGCGAAACAAACGGACCACCCATAAAATCTCCCTTCATACGCCACAGACCACGAGCTTCCAGCGCATACTCTCCTTGTACATTAAGAGGACGAACATCGGTCATTAAGGAGTCAGTTGCCATATACATGCCTTCCTTCGCTCCCGGAATGTTAGCCTTCATGACAGAGTCACGCATCTGCACAAAATATTCCTTGGTAAATGTATTCTTATCTTTGTACGGGAAAGAGTAAATGACAAAGTTCTGATCACCGGTAGCTGCATTCGTACCAGCCCAGAAGAAGTTCTCTCCTTGCTTGGTAGAAGAAAGTTCAGCAGGCACCCAGATATCACAATCAAACATACTCTTTACTTTTGTCGTCACATAATCATTATGCTTCTTTTCCAAGAACGTAATCTGTCGGTTCATTTCCGCACGGGTAAAGAAATCAATGATAGTCTGTTTGTTTTCCGTCACAAACTGCTCGAAAGAAGCTTCATCAGGAGCCTGTATAGTCAGGATAGTTTGCGGAGCAGCATATACATCCTTCGCATATTTAAACTTAGGCTGGGTATAAATATCCTGTACATCAGCGATAATAATGTTACGAATCAACTTTAACGTAGCATCATAATTGGCAGGAGAAGTGTACATCATACGGAAAGAACGTTCGGACTGGGGGAGCCCCGGTACATCCGTATCAAGTACATCATAAAGCGCCCTACCGGCAGGACGTTCCCACATAGCGGGATCAACCACTACCAGAATTTCATACGCACGACCACTTGAAGTCGCACCAAACACGCCTTTCTTACCGCCACTACATGCGGAAAGGGCAATTGCTACAATAGTCAGACTTAAATAAAACAGCTGCTTTCTCATATACTTACCAGTTAATGTTTTTACAAAACTACGAAGAATACGTATATCATCCGAGCCAAAGTTAATAATTTATATTAATTCTTGTTTATTCTCTTCCTGTTTGGCAGTGGAAAGCATGCCGCAAGCGGCAAATATATCTTCACCGCGGGAAGCACGTATCGTAGTAAACAAACCGCGGGAAGTCAGGTAATCACGGAGTTTAGTCATTGTTTCCATATCCGCTCCCTCCAGGTCTACACCGGGAATGGCATGAAAGCGAATGAGGTTGATACGGCAGTCCAGTCCACGCAAGAGTTTCAACAATTCCTTAGCATAGAGCAACGAATCATTCACACCCTTAAAAACAATATATTCAAAAGATAGTCTACGCTGTTTACTAAAATCATAGTTTTTTAACATGTCTACCATTTCAGTGATAGAGAAAGATTTCTCAGCAGGCATCAGTTCGCGACGTTGCAAGGCTACCGGAGAGTGTAAGCTGACAGCCAGATGACATTCCGACTCTTCTATAAAGCGCTGAAATCCTTTGCGTAAACCAACGGTAGAGAGTGTGATCCGCTTGGGGCTCCATCCATATCCATAAGAAGCAGTCATAATTTCCAGAGCTTTCAGCACCTCGTCCAGATTATCCAAAGGCTCGCCCATGCCCATCATCACCACATTGGTCAATTTATCCCGCTCGGGAAGAGAATTTATCTGATTGATTATCTGGTTGGCAGTCAGGTTGGCACTGAAGCCTTGCTTACCCGTCATACAAAACTTACAGTTCATCTTACATCCCACCTGAGAAGATACACAAAGTGTGGCACGATCTTCATCGGGAATATAAACCGCCTCTACAAAGTTCTTATCACCTGCCCGATACAAGTATTTCACTGTACCGTCTGTGGAACGCATAGCTTCCACAGGTGCCTCCGCTCCTACTTCGTAGACATCTTTCAGGAGATCCCGATGTTTCAGCGACAAGTTGGTCATATCGTCTATGGAGTTCACTTTCTTGTCATACATCCATGAAGCAATCTGTTTGGCGGAAAACCCGGGCATTCCCAGTCTTTTCACCGCCTCCTGCAATTCAGTGAGTGTCAGTCCTAAAAGAGTTTGTTTCGGCATAATTATCTATCAATCTTTCCATTTTATCTTTGCAAAGGTAGGAATAAAGTTGCACAAAGGCAATTGCAGGCGCAGAAAATGAGACACAGGGATAAAGAAAAAGCCGCCTGATATTCTATCAGACGGCTTTTCATATCTCAATTATCGTTATTTCTTAGAAGAACAGATAACGGCTATCTTTCACATCAGCTTTCAGATACAAGTCGTTGAGGAACTGGCTTGCCATACGGGCATGCATATTCTGCAACGTAGTTTCTTCTGTTTCCTGGTTGAAAGTTTCGTTCAGTTTATCTTTTGCATACGGTTGAAGAACAAATACACCACCATTACCCTTTATCGGAGCACTCAGTTGGTTCAGTTCGGCAATCGATGCATAAGCGCCTACCAACGGTTCACTTGCACGCAATACCGGAACATAAGCGGGAGCTGCAAAAGTTACGTGTTTCACAGAATCGCTTACTGCTTCAGGCATAGCTTTAAATTGATCGAATGAAGTAGCGCCGGCAGCCTTCATGTCAGCCATAATCTTCTCAGCCTTCTTGTCGCGAAGCAATTCAAGTCTCAGTTGGTCTTTCACCAAAGCCAACGGACGGTAACCAGCCGGAACAATAGCAGAAACGCCCACTACCAACATACGGTCACTTTCGCCACACTCATACAAACCGGATACTTCACCGGTTTTTGCAGAGAATGCCCATCTCAAAGCTTCTTTAGTACCTCTGATACCACCGATACCATGTTCAGAACTATACAAATCGTTTCTATCCAAAAGCTTATAACCAGCATCTTCAGCATTAGCTACCATCTTCTCCAGTGTCGGGTTAGAAGCGATAAACTGGCTGAATTCATTGTACGCCTTGCTGTAAGTTTCTTTGCTGAACTCTACCGGACGTTTGATAACGGCTACTTTATATTTATCTTTAACAGCCTTCTTATCCATCACCTGTACAATGATATTTGCCTGTGCCAGGTTCAGGTTGGTCATTTCGTTCTTGCCAAGAGTAGTGATTGTATTCACATACTTCAGGTTGTCACCATCCAACTGTGCGCCTTCGTAGTTAGCAGAAGAAATCCAGGTGGCCTCACCGGTCTGACCATACTTCTTAGCGATTTCAGCAAAGTCTGCACCACCTTTGATGGCAGTATAGATACTGTCAGCCAAAGTTTTTGTCTTCGCAGCATCTTCAGCAACCACCTGTATCTGACGATACTGAATAGAGTCTGCCATTGAAGCAATAGCCAACTTCTTGAACGAGTTGATCGTATTGTCAGTCGCATTGTAGTAAGGACCATATACACCACCTACTGAAACAGAGTCCAGACGAGCAGCTACATCGGTAGGCAACGCCTTAGAAGTATAATATAGATCAATGTAAGGAACTTCAGAACCGGCAGCACGAACGAGTGTAGAATAATCACCCGGAGTACCTGCAAGTTGTTCAGTATATTCCACTACTTCCTGTTGGATAGCATTTCTGTCTTCAGGGCTTGCAGTTACTTGTACATCAATAAACTTGATGTTACGAGTTTCCACATATTGTTTGAATTGCTCTTTCTTCTTGTCATAAGCTGCTTTCAGGTCTGCATCTGTGATGGTCACTGTAGAATCTACGATTGAAGAATAAGGAATGGCAGCCAGCAACATATCAGACTGATCCACTCTTGCATTGAAAGCATCCTGAGCTTCTACCGGATTAGAGAAAAGAGACTTTGAAACCAAAGCCTGATATTTCTCAGCCAGACGAGTCTGAACCAATTGTTTTTCAAGGAAAGACCAGAACTTGTACATAGACTGATAATATTCTGCATACTGTGCCGGCATCTGCGCTGTGTTCATCTTAGAGTAATCTACGAGGAACTTCTTCAACATATCTTTGTCGAAAGCACCAGTTTGCGGATTACGGAACGGGGTCTGCTGCAACATCGGGTGTACACCTGCATCAATGATTGACTGGAGTTCTGCTTTAGAAACTGACAAACCAAGTTTTTTTGCTTCGTTTTCAATCAACTTATTGTTAACGTAGTTTCTCCAAACTTCATCTTTAATCTGATTGTTTTCTTCATCTGTGAGTGCACTTGTTCCTCTGGAAAATTTCACAACTTCAGTATATTCTTCTACCAAGCTCTGATAATCCTGAGCGGAAAGTGACTCTCCGTTAACCTCTCCTACATCATGTGACTGGTGTGGCTGCAATACCTTCCATGCGTCTCCCGCAATGAAAGCGAACAGCGCCAAACCAATAACAATCACCAATAAGGGTCCTTTAGACCGAATGTTTTGTAATGTTGCCATTTTAGTTAATATGATTTATTTGTTTATTATATTTTCTCCAAACTTCATTTTAGCGCACGAAGATACAAAAAATGCTAATACGCATCTATTTATTCTTTAAAAAATTACGCCATTCTGTTATTATTCCACCACTTTAAGACGTACCAACTCTATTTTAGTGGCTGTAACCTTAATAATTTTGAACTGGAATTTATCAATCGTCACTACTTCATGCAATTTCGGGAAACTCTGATAACGGTTCAGGATCAATCCACCCACCGTCATATAATCATCTTCTTCCGGCAGATCCAGATCAAATGTCTCATTAACTTTTTCTATTTCCAAACGACCGGAAAGCACATATTCGTCTTCGCCAATCTGTTTGCATACATACGAAGTATTATCATGTTCATCCTCAATATCACCGAATATTTCTTCTACCAAGTCCTCCAGTGAAACAATGCCGGACGTACCGCCAAACTCATCCACCACTACAGCAATCGTTTTCTTTTGCTGCATGAAGAGTTTCATCAGTTTATGCGCTGCCATAGTTTCGGGCACAATGGGTACTTCTTTTACATTATTCCGCCAGTCGGCAGGATTGCGGAACATTTCGGACGAATGGATATACCCTACCACATTATCTATATTGCCATCATACACTATAATCTTGGAGATGCCGGATTCAACAAAAAGACTTTTCAAATCTTCCAGAGTGGCAGTCAGGTCAACAGCTACAATTTCCGTGCGGGGTACGATGCAATCGCGTATTTTAATACTGGAGAAGTCGAGCGCATTCTGAAATATCTTCACCTCGGCATCCAGTTCTTCTTCATCTTCGGCATTATCGATACTGGACTGGACAAAATAATCCAGGTCTACTTTTCCAAAAGCCTTGTCCGAAGCTTCTTTATTGATCTTCATCCCGAACAGACGCAAGAATAGGTAAGATAATCCGGAAGCCAGCTGAGACACCGGATACAAAACGATATAACAGATCAGTAGCGGAAAAGCGCATACTTTTAATACAAGATTGGGGTTAATCTTGAATAAGGTTTTAGGAAGGAATTCACCTGTTACCAAGATAATAAGCGTAGAAATGATTGTCTGTAACAACACTTCCACGAAATCATTGGAGATCAAATCGCCCAGGAGATGGACTTTGATAACTTGCGCCATGAGAATACCATAAATAACCAGCGCAATATTATTACCTACCAACATGGTAGATATGAAGCTATTGGAATTACGGAAGAAATAAGAAAGAATGCGTGAAGTCAACCCTTCCTTACGTTCCATTTCAAAACGCAGTTTGTCTACGGAAACAAAAGCAATCTCCATACCCGAAAAGAAAGCGGAGAAAGCCATAGTAATCAATAAATAAATATAGGTATCCATAATTTATGGTTTGATACTATCTTTTGGCAGACTACCAGTTTGCACGCTGTCTGCAGGAGCTGTGGCATCATCATCCACATAAAATTCACCTTCTGGCTTAAAAAACGTGTACTTATTCAATTGTTCATCAGATTCAAAACCAATGGCATAAATAATTTGATCAGGTTGTTCTATACGAATCCGCTGATCAGAATAAACCCTATGCTTATTCTGGTCCCAATATAACAAGTCTGTATCAAACTTCTCACCTTTGAGATTTTGAATATGCACATTACTCATCAGCTTCCACAACTTTTGCTTCTCATAATAATATGCCGTATCTGCCTGGATACTTGCATCTACATTAAATATAGAATCGAACTTCTCCAGATATATACCTTTCTCGAATGCCCAATAAGGTGGATTTTTCCGGTCAAAAACCAACCACTCTTCCGTATTGATTCGATAGCGGGTGACACCGGAGTCAGAGATCAAAGTCATTACCCCTTTCGTATCCATCACAGGCAATGAATCACGCTCGGTTATGGCATTTCCCAGATCCTTATGCCGTCCGGAACAGGCGGAAAATAAAAGAAGCATAACCACTGCCCCAAAGGCAATGGTTATGCTCAAACTTCTACAAAATAGAACGTTACTTCGTTGTGGTAACATATTTATATTTCTTATCGAACCGTTGTGCTTTCACCGATCCAACCGCCTACTGTAACGCGGTCACCGGCTTTAATGCCCAACATAAAGAGGTCTTCAGCCTTCGGTGTATAACGTGCATACGTTGAAATCAATTCGTTTGCTTTATCCGCTACTGTGGGATCTACAGCTTTAGCGCGTTGCAGTTTATCAATAACAACAAAATATGTACATTTATTCAAGGCAGCCTCATCATTCCAGTTCGGGCTGGAAGCATAAAGTTGTGCAAGCAAGATATAAGCATCACCATAATTCTCTTTGAAACTGATAGCTTTTTGCAAATAACCTCTGGCTTGTGAAAGTTTCTTCACATTGAATAATGTGGCAGCAACAGCATAAGCAATCTGAGCTTTCTTTTCATTATCACTCTCCAAATTCAGTGCTTCATCAAAGTATTTGATAGCCGTATCATAGTCACCCTTCTTGTATGCCATATATCCGCATCCGGTAGCGGCATCAGCAGTCGGGTCAATCTTATACATATAATAAGAAGCCTGGAAGTATGCTTCGCTTTCCGTACACTTCATCATCTTCAAGATAGAGATAGCTTTCTTCAGGTAAGTAGAGTCAGATTGGTTCGCTTCAATTTTAGGACCATAAATACCCTGCAAAGATTCACAATCAGCGGTACCACTATTGATAAACATGGCTACAAGGTTTTCTTTCACTTGTTGTAAAGCAGCTTTCTTTTTTGCGTCATCTTCTGCGGCAATAGCAGCATCGGCATATTCGGAATCAGTCAGATAATCCTGAATAAATTGTTCTTTATGATTAGGATCACCTTTCAATTTATTCAAAGACATATCCAGGAAATAGTGGAGGATAGGACCTTTAGAGCCCCCCTTTTCAGTGTCCAGAGATTCTTTCAACCAAGCATAAGCTTGATTTACATCTATATTAGGAGCATAAGCAATGTAATTGATGGCTTTATTACCCAAAACCTCACCCACAGAAGGAGTACCTTTCAAATGCATAAAATCCGGAGTATATTTCATTCTCAAGTCAAAAACCTCCATCAACTCATCAAAATACTTTTTGTAATCAGCCGAATTACGGTCCTTTATATCATTCAAGAAGGATGATAATATTTTAATACCATCCGTGTATGTATAATACCGCAACGTAGGGCAATCCTTCAGAACTTCTTTCCACGGCAAATAAGCATCTTTAAAGTTATTAGCTCTTACCGCTTCATGAGAAATACTACTGTTCTTGTTACAATCTTCCTGTGCCAGGACACTGGTTACTCCACCCGAAAGGAGCAAGACAGCTACAAGCGTTTTAATCTTCATTGTATTTAAATTTTAGTTGTTATATTGTCTATTCTTCACTATTCAACTTTACGCTTCCAGAACCAACGTTCATTGAATGTCACGCCAATGCAAAGACGCAATGTATTCTCGTTCAAGAATTGGCTTTCCGTGCCTTGCGTTCTCACATACTGTGCCGAGACACTCAATACGGAACGGCTACGTGGAAGAGGCAAACCGAAACCGGCAGTTACTCCATATTCATTTGCGGCACGTACGCCATCTATCTTATAATAAGGTTTAGAATAATAAGCTCCCAAACGATATTTGATGTGTGAAAGATAACTTCTACCCATCATGTTAGGAATATATTCCGCACCTAAAGCAACCTTCACTTTATTACAGAACGCATCCGGCTCATTCATGAATGTCACGCTGTTCCATTTCTGGAACATCACATCCGCACCCACTGTCAGACGATCATCGTACACATACGTCACACCTGCGCCCAGCGTCATAGGAATACCCATTGTCAATATAGTATCCTTCTGCGTTGTAGTATATCCCGTTGTGCTATTGCCCAGCTGGGTTTGTACATACGCATCATTTCCCAAATTATGTCCCGGTGAGAAAACGACTCCCAAAGTAGCCGCATGTTTCTTACCGAATTGCTGTGTATACTGCGCTCCAAAGTCAAGTTTATAACTCGTAACCTCCATCCCGGTAAGCGTTGTCAAGGGCATGATGTTTGAGTTAGATGTAAATGACTGTTGCCGCGTATGCGTTATATCTCCCCAAAGATACGAAATATTCGCACCAACGGAAAGATTTTTAATAATTTTAAAACCTGCACCTATATAAAGTTGATGTAAACCTCCTTCACCGGAATAAGTCGTACTGGCTGAGGAAGTCGGTATTTCAGTGTTTTCCTGATAGTTACCCATTTTATATCCCACATTAGAATAAGGTAACAATCCTATACTCATGGCTCCTTTTTTTGACAGACGGAACTGCATCGTAATGTAGTCAAAACTTGAGTTCTTGGCATTCATCTTCACTACTCCATCACTGAAGTTGGTGTTTTGCATAGAAATACCTCCGTCGAACATGAAAGTTAACGAGTCGACCGCCGTATAAGATGCCGGATTCGCAAAATTGGTCTGATATCTGTCACGTAAACCATAAGCAATGCCACCCATTGCCTTACTGTTACCTGACCCATGATCTGCCAGTTGTCCGTATCCGTATCGTGTATAGGGAGAATTTGTATTATTTTGAGCGACCGTCGCTCCAGATAATATCGTGAGCAAAAGCACCAAAAGTGTTTGTCTAAATCTTGTCATTATTATAGTTTAAAATTCGATTTAATCCTTTCAACACTAAAAATCTGTCTGCAAAGATGATACTTTTTAAGTTTGTATCAAAAGAAAAATCATCCCCGCCCGTTAAAAAAACCAAAAGTTCAGGATATTTATGTTTCATAGCCACTATGTAACCAGAAATCTCATATTCCATACCTTTCAAAACTCCCGCACGGATGGCAGTTTCAGTATCTTTTCCCATCGGGAGTTCACGTCCCTCGCGTTGCACCAGCGGCAAGCGTCCGGTAAACTGGTGAAGCGCCCGAAAACGCATCTGCATACCCGGAGAAATATTCCCACCGTGATAGCGTCCTTCGGCATCCACAAATTCGTACGTAATGCACGTGCCGGCATCTATCACCAGTATGTCTTTTCCGGGAAATTGCTCATTGGCACCCACCACGGCAGCCATACGATCATACCCCAGCGTTCGGGGTGTTTCATATAGATTCACTACCGGGAGTGGAGTCATTTCATTCAGCCAAAGCACAGGTATGGGAAGTAATGCCAATTGTGCCAGCACCTGCTCACTCAAGTCGATAACAGTAGCAACAATTGCTTTTTCAAAGTGATATTTACTATAGATGTCCGACAAATGCTCCAAATTTCGATTAGAGTCATACGCCACTTCCAATAGTGAAACGCCATCAAAGACAGCTACTTTTGCCACCGTATTTCCTATATCAATAACCAGATTCACTGAATGAAGATTAATTTTCCGGGCACAAAGATACTACTTTAATTGAATTAGAAAGCTGTAGTCGACATTTTCCTTACTACATCAGCGTAGTTTATTGCAAACTTATTTTTCTTTTTCCTCGCTAATACTCGTCATTAGCGTACAGGAAGTCGAATGTAGCCTGCTTATAGTCAAATATTTCTTCCGGTTTAAAAAATCTTTTCAATTCCACTTCAGCCGCTTCAGGTGAGTCGGATGCATGAACGATATTTTCCTGGAAACTCATACTGTAATCTCCGCGGATGGTTCCGGGAGCTGCCTTCCTGCCATTGGTAGGGCCGGTCAAAGCTCTCACCGCTTCAATGGCATCTACTCCTTCAAAGCAGCACACAATAACCGGACATGCCATCATCGAATCCTTTACGCGCTGAAAGAAGGGTTTCGCACTTAAATGGGCGTAATGCTCACTGAGCACTTCATCCGTCAGCTGAACCATTTTCATTCCGGCCAGACGCAAGCCTTTACGCTCGAATCTGTTCGTAATCTCACCTACCAAGCCTCTTTGGAGGGTACATGGTTTCAAAATAACCAGTGTTTTTTCCATCATAATAGTCGGTTCTTTTAGTTATAGAAATACTCCTTTCAATAATTTTTCCAAAAATACGATTTTTCTTTAAAGAAAGCCCCTCTTAGACTATTTTTATTTAATGGACTTGAAGTGTATACCCTACTGTCCCTGACCAACCATAAGCAAAATTAGTCTTTTCCTCAAGATCTCTAATATTTTTAAATTGGAAGCGAATATTCAGAGCTTGTTTCTTTTTCTTAGATAGCGGGATATCTAAACCGAGTTCAGCATAATACCCGGGATAACCGACTCTTCGTAATTTCTGATATTCATTATTCGAATCAGACGTTATCATGACACTCATATCCGCCCCAAATCCCACAAACGGGTGTACATTCCCTTTAGGATGGGTATACCGTAATCCGAACTGGGGTGAAAACAACGTGCCCGAGTAGTTGAAAGTCCCGTCGGTAGTTGCCAACCTTGAAAAAGACAAATCCACAATGCCACTGATTGAGCTCATCCAGCGTTTTGAGCTCACCGCCACATTTATTCCTAATAAATAAGACAGTTTAGGACGCTTGAGACTACCGGAAAAAGTTTCTTGAGGCAATGTATACTGCATGATTCCGCCATAAGGCATAAGTCGTATTTGCACTCTGTTTTTATCTTTTATAGCAACAAACTCAACACAATCTTCGTTACTGGTACACATCGCATAATGATATTTTTTAGTAAGCTTAATTAGGCTCTTATGATTAAACTGCGTACGGTCTATTTGAGATTTCAAAGTAGGACAATCACTAAAGGCATAGTGCAAGATTGGAATATAACGGTCAATTTCTCCTTTAAACTGGAAAGTGGTGACCTTTTCAGCCAATTTCGGAGCATCTACTTTAATTAATCTATCGCCATCTTCTATAAAATAAACGGGAATCCCGGTAGCAGTTTCCATGTAATATAGACTTTTTATCCCTTTCACTAAATATTCAAGAAAGATATCCAAAGGAGCTTCCTCTCTCTTCAAGGTTACAGATTTTGAAACATACATCTTGCCATCATCCGTAAAACGATATCCCCATATATCAAAAGGGTTATATGTTTTTTCCTGAAGAGTGCTGTCTGTCCGGAACACGCAACGCAATTCATTCATTACTTCCGTACGAAAGTCTATTTGTCCGTAGATCGTATCCTTTTGAAGGGTAATGATAAAGCCCGGACGATAATTTCTTTGTGCTTGTATTGTTGTCATAAAGGAACAAAAAGAGCATAGACATAGCAATTGAAATAAGTGTCTTTTCATGTTGTTGTTTTTTATATAAAAATAGATACAGTCCAAAGGTATACATAATAAAACAGAAAAATTAAGTAAATGAAGGAAAATATCAAAAAAGTTTAGAAACAAGGGAAATTGATAATGCACTATCCCCTAGCATTCTATAGAATAGATAAGATTCTAGAACAACAGGGACAAAAAATCCCTGCCTCTAAGAATAGTTCATATTCAGGAGACAGGGAAGATTCTGATTTACGAATTAAAATCCTTATGTTCGAAACAGTCGGATAAATATCCTTATAAATGGAAAACAAACTATATGTAAAGCCAACACTCCGGATTTTTAATAGAATCAATAACCAAGAAAAAACCTGTTCTTCCTGCATCAGTAATACCAATAGCTGAAATATTATCTATTCTATAAAAAAAAGTACTGTCCATTACTTGCTTATTGTTAAACAAAACATCATCTAAGGCAATTAAACGAATTCTTATCTTGATACTATCTTGATAATTACTTTTATCTAAATCAGCAACTCTCATACCGAAAGGGTCAACTATTATTTCTGGTCCAAAAGGAGTTTCCAAATCCTCAATTTCATCAGGAATAGTATCATTGTATTGTGTGTAATAAGTACCACTAAACAATAAACTGTCATTTATCCAAAGTTTGATATAATCTTGATTATTTCGACCATTCCAATTCTTACTGGTACAAGTAACAAAAATAGAAAAATTAGCATGTTGTCTTTGACTTCCTGTACTACATGAAAGTAACAAGAATACCCCTATTACAAACAATATGTTTTTTTTCATTTTCCTAATCTTTTTTTGCCAAACCAATTCCTACTTAAAGAAGAATATTGATGTAACTTATTATTTATATAATTATCCCTTATCGCTTTTATTTGATTGTGATAAAGAAGGGTTGCAGTGTTATAATTCCCCTTATACAAGTCAACATAATAAGACTGCATCATTAAATTGTTCACACTTTCTTTATCATTCAAATGCCTCAATCCACCTGTATGCCCCAATTCGTGAGCGATGGTCCTCATGTTATCTCCCTTTAAAGTACTTTCAACAAGATTAGTTCCAATCCTAATACTTAGTCCAAATAAAGACGCTTCGGCTGAGACTTCACTCTTTGAATCCGATTTTCTAAAAAGATTCTGGTCAACAATCTGAATAACATGATCTCGCTCCCCTATTTCACTTACCGATTTGACTACTTTAAGATTGAAATTCATCTTTGCTACAAAACTTTTTTCAGAAATATTATATACATTAGTCACTTGGTTAATAATAGTAGTGGCTAATTGCTCTATATTAATATCTCGATTACTTGAATTATTATAAAGAACTGCATTCACAGTTATAATATATTCAATTTTATCTATTTCACGGTTATATTGAGTTTGTATGCGCCAGTCTTTCCCATCAGGATCTATACGATTAACAGGATTATTCCCACAGTACGCATAAGAACTCGTAGCGTAATAATTTTCAGCAAACGGATCCACCGTTGTAAACCTTCCCAGCCCCGCATCATACATCCTCGCCCCATAATCATACCAGTTCAGTCCCTTCTTCGCATCCAGTTCCTTGCCGTTATACTTATAAGCCTGCACATTGCCCGTACCTGCAAAAACCCCACCGAACGGATAGTAATGATTCGTTTCCTCCACACTCCCATCCGAAGAAGCAACCACACGGTTGTTCCCCTGATGATCCTGCAAATAATAATGATACTTTTTATCGTTAAGGGAGAGATAACCGCCTTCGGTCAACAGACACTTAGCCGTACCGTTTTCATAGATCACATTGCCACAGTAATCAGTCGTGGTGGTAGTGCCGCCTATCTTATGTACTGCGCGAAGTTTCGTTCCGTCCGCATCATAAATATAGGTTGTCGTGTTGCCATCGGCGAATGTAACCTGACTGGGCAAATTTAAGTAATTATATTGAATACCAGTGATTTTCTTATTTAAATCTTTCGTTAAATTTCCATTCAGGTCGTAAGCATACTCGGATGATACTTTGGCAACGTCCTTGAACTCGAAAACGTTATTGTAGGCCGAAGCGGTAGCGGCATCATTGACAGACAGCAGCTGGTTGCCGTTCAGCGTCATTATAAGATTGCCAAACAGAGCGAATAAAAAATCCCCGTCTCTAAGAATAGTTCATATTCAGGAGACAGGGAAAATTCAAGGTCATAGATTAAAAAGCTTTATGCCAGAGGCAGTCGGATGGTATATCCGACTGAACGGGAAATCATTATTTCATTTTCTTACCATACTTCGAGCCAATAGAATATAAAGTTTTTATAAAAAACGGCTCCTTTTGTATAACCATGCTTCCATGCTTCTGGTAAACCGACACCATTCTTAGAGAGAGAATTATCCGTCAAAAAATTACCCTTTTCTGCATCAAAAAGATAAATAACTGCTTCTTTATAAAAAGCTGGTGGAAAATCGTATAACCAAGAATAAAAGTTAGGCAAAGGTAACATACTAACAAAAGGTATATTTTGGATTGAATCTGATTTGATTATCTCAAACTTCTCATAATTATATGGAAGCATTAAAAGAGAATCTCCAAAATGATATATACCTTTAGCCTTTGAAGCAGCCTCTATCTTCAGCTCTTCAATCTTTTCATCTTCATAAGGCACCATCAAATGGATATAATTCAAATATTTACCCCGTGGAAATAATAATCCTGGATTAGCAAACTTGACATCATCCAAGTTTTTTGGTAAATGAGAAACCAAAAAATCAGGATATAAACTTATTATTTCTTTATAATCTCTTTTAGTACGCTCATCAGGAAAATCATTCTGAGACAAAACATTGATCTGAAATAAAAACAGACCACTTAATAATAAAAATATAATTTTCATATTTTACTTTCTATATGGTAAAATTCGACCTTTCCCTCCTGTAGCTTTCAAATAAACATTCCAGCTCTTATAAACGCTCACATTACGATAATCATGTTTACCCGTCATGACCTCCATTACATTGTAAACAGCTCCAAGAGCACTTCCTGTTTTATCTCGTAAAGTAGGTTTATTGTATGTAAAGTAATTCCTCTCAATCACATCTGTCTTTTTAGATCCTGTTGCAAGAGCATCTAAATAATCGAGCATAGTATATTCCGGATTATACAATGTTTTCGTTTTAAAATTCTTCTTCTCACTTTTCTCTGCAGGAAATATTCCATACTTTTCATTTATAATTTCTATTTCACCAGTAGTAACAGTAATAGATTTCTTTCCCGTAGAGTAAGGCTGTTCTCTGGAGACCTCAGATAAAATCTCTTGAATCGGATTAATTGAGTAACCATTATCCTGAGCTAAAGATAAAGATTCATCATAATTATACGCACGTTCCGTTACATCTTTCATATCTCCCAGCATGTCATTATCACCGATTCGATAATAAATCCTATCATTCAGTTTAAAATGCCATTGGTTCCTATTTTTACTGAAATACAACTCACCCGTTTCACTATGCATATACCAGTCCTTACCGTCCAAATCCACATTTATCGTCGGGCTGTTATTGCAATATGCATAAGGGCTCATGCCGCGATACTTCTCAGCCATCGGATCCACCACATGCCACCTTCCAAGCCCCGCATCATACATCCTAGCCCCATAATCATACCAGTTCAGTCCCTTCTTCGCATCCAGTTCCTTGCCGTTATACTTATAAGCCTGCACATTGCCCGTACCTGCAAAAACCCCACCGAACGGATAGTAATGATTCGTTTCCTCCACACTCCCATCCGAAGAAGCAACCACACGGTTGTTTCCCTGATGATCCTGCAAATAATAATGATACTTTTTATCGTTAAGGGAGAGAGAACCGCCTTCGGTCAACAGACACTTAGCCGTACCGTTTTCATAGATCACATTGCCACAGTAATCAGTCGTGGTGGTAGTGCCGCCTATCTTATGCACAGTGCGGAGTTTCGTTCCGTCCGCATCATAAGTATAGGTTGTCGTGTTGCCATCGGTGAATGTAACCTGACTGGGCAAATTTAAGTAATTATATTGAATACCAGTGATTTTCTTATTTAAATCTTTCGTTAAATTTCCATTCAGGTCATAAGCATACTCGGATGATACTTTGGCACCGTCCTTGAACTCAAAAACGTTATTGTAGGCCGAAGCGGTAGCGGCATCATTAACAGACAGCAGCTGGTTGCCGCTCAGCGTCATTGTAAGGTTGTCAATCAAGCCGTAAGTGTCCGTACCCGTCTGCCCGTAACGCTTCAGTCCCAGGATATTGCCGTTCTTGTCATAGCCCGTCACCTCTTCGGTGAAACCGTTCAGATTACCGAAACCGGAATTGCCTTCACCATAGAACGCAGCCTGCAGACGGTTCAGAGGATCGTAAGTGAAAGTATAGGCACGGAGGTTGCTTTCAGTACCGGATTTCCATCTCATGCTACTGATATTCCCGTTATAACATTTCGTGCCATTCAGCCCGTCCGTATTATAGTACAGGTTTTGGGAGAAACGCTGCCCCACAATGTCGGTAAGCCAGGAACGAACATTATAGACATACTCAGACTGCAAAGAAGAATGACCGTTGCGCTTCTCCTGATACAAACGCCCCAACGAGTCATAACCCTTATTAGACAGAGTTATTTCCGCCCCATTCCCCAGCCGATGTTTAACCAACAGAGGCAAGCCCGATTCATCATACGTATAAGCATACTGTTCGCTCAAAGAAGCCTTGCCAGGTGCGGAATGCACATGCAACTGTTTTACAGGCTGGCCGCTGAAGTTATAAGACGTGTAGTCCGATTCAAAGCCGCTCAGATGATTCCCGCAATGGGATTGAATCAAACGGCCACGGGCATCATAATAAAAAGCACTGGCCGAAAGCATATCCGAAATCGTGCCTAAAGCCGAAGTCGTACCCGAAAGCACGTCCGAAGCCCCTATCCGTGCCGTAAGCGTCCCCGTCAGGCTCCCCTTGGCACTGACATACTTCTCACCATATCCCGTTCCCGGTGCATAAGCCAAAGGATCTTTCGTTCCACCCGCCGGCAGCAGACCATCGTCAAGGAAGCGGTAATTATCATAATAGCTTACTTTACAAAAGACAGGGGAACCTAAGCCAACACCGATAAGGTCATAGCCGTGATATTCCCCCTTCTTCCCGATATACTCACAAGAAGCGTGCACATCCCGGTGCTGCATGTCTATCACAAACAGGCAACTCGTACACACACCTTCCAAACACACCCTGTCGAACTTGTCGGAAATCATAAACTTCCACTTCCCCGCCTTGCGGAGATTGCCGTCCTGCGAAGCAACCAGACGGTCACCGTCATCGTACATGAAACGTTCCCAGTCCGCACCGGGCAGCTTACGGTCCGAGAGCCGGCGGAAG
The DNA here is from genome assembly GCF_020091405.1 of Bacteroides cellulosilyticus. NCBI lineage: Bacteria > Pseudomonadati > Bacteroidota > Bacteroidia > Bacteroidales > Bacteroidaceae > Bacteroides > Bacteroides cellulosilyticus. Next base: position 3,699,471 of record NZ_CP081903.1, on the reverse strand, counting down.
TTGTCATAAGCGTAGAGGTAAGCATACCTGTCGAGTTCCACCTTCGCCAGGCCACCCGTCACCGGAGCCTTTGCCGAAAGTTCGGGAGGCAACACCGCGCGAAGGTTCCCGGTAGCGTCATATATATAATAGGTATCATAATACACCTGCTTGCCCGCTTTAAGTTCCATCTGCCTCAACAGAACCCTGTTCCCGCTCCGGTCGGTAAATTCAATTTGAGCTTTCCCGTCCTCATCGCTGGTCTTTACTACTTGCAGACTACCCCCGTCATAATATCCGGTAGCGGTTACCATCATTCCGGCATCTGTTTTTTCACCCGCGGCAAACTTCATGCAATGCAGCTCACCGGCAAATTCACTGTTCGAGGTATATACGCTGCTTACCGCTTTCCCCTTGGATTTCCAGTCCTGACCGGGACCATATTGGCGGATAGGACGGTCCAGCGGAGACTCCTCGTAGACGGTTTCCGTATAGGGGCGCGAATCACCGCCGTTGGTGCATGCAGCCAACGTCTTGCACTGTGCGGGCGATAGGTAGGCTCCCGCCGTGGTATCCTTCGCCGCTTCAAGCCAGATGTTGCCCTTTCTTCCCCAGGAGTCGTATTCCTGCAAACTAACCAGATTCCTGCCTTGCGCAATACAGCCTCTCCGGGCAGTCTCAATGTTGCGCCCCAGGTCATCAGCATAGTTTACGGTGAGATCTCCCTTTGTTCCACTTCCATCCCTGCTGGCGAACAAGCATACGCTGTTCACTCCGGCAGATGCCGGCAAGGCGACAAGCGCCTCAGAGTTGGGGGATGGAATAGCCGGCAAAGCCGCATCATCAGGATCAGGTTCCGGAACAACGGGGGCAGGCGGAACTTCCGTGGTGATGTGCAAATCGAAGAAATAAGTGGCCGGAGGAATTTCAGAAGTAAAAGGGGAGGCAGTCTGGGATTGCAAAGGGTGTATGCCACCTATCTTATGCCCGGTAAACGTAAACTGATAGCTGCCGGCCGGCAACTCCATAGGCTTACTTCCCGAAGACGTCAGGAACTGCCCGGTTTTTCCGTCCACATTCAAAAGGAAAAGATGTGGAAGAACATCCGAACTCTCCCCCGCCAGATTGCAACTAAGGGCTATCGTAGTCTGGGGCAAAGGATCGCCCCATCCCTGATTATAAGCAAAGTTGGAAAAATCAAATTGAAACAACAGAGGTTCCGTGGTCAGGAAACGGTAATAGTTGGTCGTATTCTCCCCGGCATCATGATACGCCAGCCGTTTGGTTACGGAAGCGCCCGCATGCAACTCTTCATTGGGTTCTACCGGCTTGACCGGCGTATTCTGCGCATGCAGCATCTGCGGCAGGCACAATAGCAACAGGAGAATCAAATAATAATATCTTGTTTTCATAATTCTCATTCTATGTTTTAGTAAATCAGTGCTGATAATGGTAGTCATATACATTGAGGAGTTTCCTCCGGAGCAAACCGGAAGGCTGATCATAGAAATACTCTTCGCGCAGCCGGTCCAGATAATCATATTTATAAAATACCGTCTGCCCGGCAGGTGAAGTGACTGATTCCAGTTGCATTCCGGGGGTATATTTATAAATTATCACCAGGGCTTTAGGCAGCCGGTGCCGGATATCTTCTATCAGTCTGTAAGCGGTGTTATCCGGCTTGCTTGCTGTGGAGAAACTTTCGGGAGATTTACCCAGCAGCGACATCACCTTGCCGTAGGTGGCATTCTCTATCCGGGCAATGAGTTGCCTGCCCTCATAGCTCCAGAGCAAGACGCTGCTGACTCCCCGGCTTACGGTAACCACCGGATTGGCATACGCATCTGTTTTATCTACCAGATAGTCGGTGCGGCTGCTCAAAGCGTCAAATCGGTGACCGGTACTTTTCACATAAGGCATATACCGGGAACCCTGATTCCGGTAACCGTATGTATAGGTTTCTTTCAGCGACTTTCCACCCTCCACTGTAGTCTTTTCCACCACCGGAGACAACAGGTGAGCATCCACCATCCACTGATAATTGCTATGGTCGGCAGGATACGTGTAACCCACCGTGTGGCTACCTCCTTTGCTGGTCAGAGTTTTTTCTTGTTTCAGCAATTTGTGATTGTTATAAGAGAAGGTACGTTCAACGTTGTAGCCCGGGACGTTTCCTTCCGAAGGGTACACCGTCTCGGCAATGGAGTCCGGCAGATAACTATGGGTATAGACGCGAGTCAATGTGCCTATGCAAGCATAAGAGAAACTCTCGTAGTCAAGGTCTGTACAAAAAAAAGCAACAGTCTGGTGGGCACTCCTGAACTCGCCGGAGTTCACCGTTTTATAATGCTGTACCTTCTTTTTCAGCAACTTATCACTATTATTGTAAAATTCTTCCGACAGTAATTTCCCCCGTTCTGCAGAGCGGCTGGTGAAGGGTTTCACGACCGATTCGCCTCCCGCATTGGAATACAGAGCAGGTTCGTCAAAATGAGTCATACCATAGAGGTCGGTACCATAATTGCTATAGCGACGTTTGATGTAGCCTTTCGAGTGCCCGACGGAATCCAACGTTTCTTCGATGACGCACGAATAACCCACAACCGGAGAATTCTGATTAGTGACCGAAGCAAAATAGCCTCCCTCCGATTGTTGTTTCAATATGACGTCTTCGGAAGCAGTATAGATTATTTCATAGACAGGAGCCTCCCTCAATATACCGCTGCTTGCGCTTCCGGCTTTTCTATCCTCCGCATAATAGTATTTCTTTTTATCCAGCAAAACACCGTTGCGGTCGTGCCGACTCACGGCAGCCACCCTCAGACCACCCGCATTGCCCAACTGATTGTCCAATCGTGTGTGCGTGATGTCCACTATCTTGGAGTAGTTGTTCAGTACATACTCAAAACGGCTCTTCGCGCCTGTGGGGTAAGTAATTTCCGTCAGCACATCCGACTGACTGAATATCAGGCTCGGAGTCGGTTTCTTAAATTGAGGTATCGCGGAAAAAGAAACATTGCTGCCCACATAATACCCCCAGTAATCGGTTTCAGGGTTGGTATAGCTGGTCGGCATCGGTCTTTCCGTATTATAGGCAAACTTATACTCCGGATCTTTACCGGGCGCAGGTGAAACCGGAACCTTGTAACCGCGCAAGACAAGCTTGCCGGGTGCCGACACATAGTCGGGAATCAATGCCGGAACGCCCTCGCGCAAGGCAACCAGCGCGAGTTTCCTGCGATTCTTAAAAGTGTAGTCGAAATAGACGCTCCGGGCACAGACGGCACTGTTCTTGCTCCGGATGCCAATACGATGCAGAGTACTGTGTTTCAGGTTTTTCTGAATACTTTGCTGCAATAGCGGGGAAGTTGTATAATCAAGGGTGGTGTGCATGAACAAGGAGAATTGCCTCCTTTCAAATTCCTGAGCGGGATGGTAAATATCCTCCGGATAATACTCGTCCACATTCCAGCCAAGGGCAGCGGCCCAGAAGTGGCTGCTGTAAGCCAGATCTTCAAAGTAATCAAATGAGATCTCCTCGTCGGGCGTCGAGATCCCTGCCAGACGGACAGGCATGATAAGAAAACCTGTCATGGCATCCCTGCCTCTACTCGGGTTATGCGGAGTGCACGGCGCATTATAAAGAGTCTTGGCCTGGGGCACATATTTCAGGTCGCAAAGCAGATCGGTAGCCTCATAGTGGTAAGTGACGGTGCGGTTGTCAGGGGTTACGATCTTCGACAACTGCCAAGTAGTGGCTATCAGGTCGCTGTTATTGCGGTTGTAGTACGAGATGCTGTATTCCGTGGCATTGATTCCACCAAATTCGTAACAGCATCCGTCGGGAGTGACCAAGGTAAATTTGTTGAAGAAGCGGTCATTATAGTCTTGCACTCCCCAAGAACCATGTTCGATCTCGGGACGCAAACCATCCAGTTTTACAAATTCCTCTCCGTCCGCCGGATTGAACTCCACCCGGATGTCCTGGTCGGAAATCACCGTCCAGCCGCCATCCTCATTATAATAAAAGGTGCCCGTGTATCCGAAGAAGCTGAAAGAGAATTCATCCGCCGCCAGTTCATAATAATCCTCCTTACCGACATCGGACCGGATACGCTTGGTAGCGGCAGTGAACTGCTCATTCGTCATTCCCTTCAGGCGATACGCATTGGCATAATAGCCGGGAGCATACCCATCGGCATGCATCTTCTCGTCATACATCCCGTTGACGGAACGGCTGATATATCCGCCAGTCTGCAGGCTCCAGCCCAAAGCCAGACAGCCTTCCTGCAACTGAGGCTTCACCGATGACAGATGATAATTGGCCGTAATGGGAAACGACTGTCCGCCCGCCTGCATTTCGTGCAGCGGAACGGATATGTCGGGAACTCCGGTATACAACCCTACAGGAACCGTGCCGTACTCCCCCAACCCCGCAATTTCAGGACTGGGAACATTGAGCAAAGGCATGTGCTGGCCGAAAGTCCCGATGAAAGGAACCAGCAGCAAAGCCAGCATAGTTATAATTTTCTTATTCATATCGTGTTAGTTTTTTTAGATTTCTAAAATCAAATAATAAAAAGGTGCGCCAAAAAAGTGAATCTTGACGCACCCCGTGGATGGCATTACATCGTCATCGCATGAACTCCCAGCACACCCGCTATCGCCGTAACCACCGCCACAGCCACCTTCAGGATCATACTCCAAACAGATTTCTTGATTGCCATTATCAAACACCTCCTTTCCGGTAATTTTTAAATTAATAGTTGAAAAATGAAAAATCACAGTTCACGGCTCACTTCAAAGCACGGACACTCCTTCATCCACTCCGCAGGCTCCACCACCCCGTCACCGTTCAGGTCCGGACTGAGGTCACGATGCCCGCAAACGCGCACATCGCCCCGAAAGCGGCGCAGCAACTGATGCACCAGCAGACGCAGTACACTGCGCTGTTCCGGCGTACGGGTATCCTTCGGATTGCCTTGCGCGTCCAGTCCGCCTTCATAGCAGATGCCGATGCTGTGAGCGTTCATTCCCTTGACATGCGTCCCTACAAGGGTGATGGGACGGGTATTTGCCACTGTACCGTCACGGCGGATATAATAGTGGTAACCGATATCGCGGAAACCGCGGCGCAGGTGTTCCGCACGAAGGGCTTCTACCGAAAAAGGACAGTCCTCCCGGGTGGCGCTGCAATGCACCACGATGTAGTTTATCTTTCGCATAATAAAAAAAATAATAGGGTAATAAAGTAATAGGATGATGAGGGGGTAGAGTGACGGGATTCAGCACCCTACCCTTTTTGGGATTATCCCAACGGATTCTCATCCAGACCGCCGCCCGAGCCGCCACCCGGTTTGTCATCGCCTCCGGCATTGCCGCCCGAACCGTTGCCTTCGTAAGCGTCATCTTTCAGGCAACTGCTGTTGGTGACACGGCTGCCGTCTTCGCTACGAAAAGCAAGATAAACGGCCAGCGCCTCGTCCTCCCAGCCGTCGGGCAACGTCAACTGCACAGTGCCGTCGGCACGGGTGGCAGCTTCCAGGTCGTAATAGGCCTCGCCGCGTTCCTTGTTGTAAACCAGCGGCATCGCCTGGTCAGTAGAGAGAGCATCTCCCATCTTGCTGTTATCCTTCCACGTCAGGGTAAGTTTGCCGCCGGTCAAGGCAGCCGAAGCATTGAAGACGGGCATCAGGGTGCCACGGGCCACCAGCACACGTTCATAATCTACAGCAAGCTGGGGCGCCGAACCGGTGATGGCATGGCGCAGGATGTAGGACATCGCCGCGTTGAAAGCCGTGCGCCCTTTGGCATAAGGATGATAGCCTATGCGAACATAGGGAATGATGGCGCGCAGGAAAGTCATGCTCATGGCAAACTTGCCGCGTTGCGTCTGTTGTTTCGGAGTGCGGGGGTTACTGACACTGATGGCCAGCGCACGCATATAGCTCACATCTTTCCAGGTACTACCCACTACGGTACCCACTTTTCCACTGAATCCGCCGAGGATTCCTCTTTTAATTTCTCCCATTATCGTATATTTTAGGGATCAGGACCGGTCAATGCGACCAAGTCTCAGGGGCTGAAGAAGGCAGGCAGCAGCAAACAGGCACGATGCCTCTGCAGCAGCACGGCGATGCAGGAGCTTTTACCGTTCAGCCAGAAGCAAAGGTAAGCTGTAAAGAAAGGGGATTTTAAAAGTGTGTGATTTTTGCGTCGTTTTGCGTCGTTTTGCACAGTTGGTTGCCAAATTGCCACGTTGCCACGTTGCCACGAACTTTAGTCCATGGCAATGCGGTCCGCCATTTCAAGCTGCCACTCCTGGCAACGATAGCGCAACAAGCGGTCGGTGTGCGACAGTACGAGGGGCAAAGGATTGCCGTCCACACACGCCGGATTGGCCCGGACAAGCTGGAAGGCTTGCACCAGCACACCGTCCGCCTCGGCAGATGACAACGGTTGAAGACTGCCATCGGCACAAAGGTGGTTGAGCCTGATCTCCAACGGATAAGGATAAAAAGCACGTAAAGAACCGGATGCCGGTCTGAAATCACGGCAGAAAAGAAGAAAAGTATCATCGGTGCGGCCCAGAACAGTTCCCGCAGGCGGCATACAGCCGGGAGCATCGGGGGCATAGTGACGGAGCATAGCCCTCGACGTGCGCCGCACTTGCGCCAGCACCACCGGCACAGCTTCCGAATACGGCACCATCCAGCGTACCAAAGACAGCAGAGCCGCCGTCGGAAGATCCCGGTGGCAATAAACCACCAAACGCCGGGGAGGGCTATCACGGTGGTCGGTCAGGAACTGTTCGTAAGCCCTCCTGAAGCGCGAAGAAAAGAACAGAGAGAACTTCCCCTCAGCCTTACAGAGGTCGAAGCAGCCCCCCCGGGCAGGATGGTTGTAGAAAGTGACCGCACTGAAAGACTCGAAACATTGCGAGGGACGTGAGCAAGAGAATCCGGCAATGAGGTCGGTGTCCTGCGAAGCAAAACGGCGGGGCATCCACGGCATGCCACCCATCTGCACCAGCAAGCGCGAGGCCACAGAAGGCAAGTATCTGCCGAAGCCCCCGGAGCTGACGGCATGCAACGGAATGGCTCCCACATAAAGAGATCCCAGGGAAAGCACCAGTCTGCGCAGGCGAACCGATAGTTGCCGCCCCATCAGTGCAGCGGCTGCCTCTCCCGAAGGAACCACCAGGCAATAGAGCCTGAAAGCGGCAGGAACATCCGTGACGGGCTGCGTGTAGAGCGCCTGCGTCAGTTGGTCTGCGGCACGCTCATCCGCATCATAAGCTATCCACCGGTCCATGTTGCCCACAGGCATCACGGCTATAAGAGAAGCCAGTGGGGAGAAAAGACTGAAGAGGTGGCGGGCAGCATCCAGTTGTCCCCTCGGATAAAGCATGGTGAGGGTAAGAGAACGACACCGCCCGGGCAGACAGGCACCGTAACGGCAAAGGCCGGTGCGGGGATCGGTTTCTACGGCCGACCTGCCAAACTGCATCTGGCTATGTTCCGCCCCGATACACCGCAAACGGTGAGCAGGTACATCGGCCAGCCGGAGTGACAAGTGAAGGGGACAGCCGGAGACTACCCCACCCGAAGGGAAGCAACGCGCCAACAGCCCTTCCACCTCCTGCCACAAAGCTTCATAAGGGCCAGACGGGGCGGACATGTGCCGTTCCACACAGCCGGCACCATCCAGGCGGGCAGACAAAGCAGGGGTAAGCACTGCATAAACAGCGTCCAAATGACCTATCTGCACCGGACTGAGCGCCTCATAGGGTATCACCCATCCGCCTGTAGTTACCAGAACGGGTGAAACACCCACAAGCCCCATTTCGGACACAGGAAAACCGATGTATATTTGTTTCGCAGGCAGCACTTCCACCGCAATCCTACAGTCGGCAGAGGCGGAAGGAGAAGGGGCGGACACCGGGGGAAGCGGACGGAAAGAGAGACGCCTGTAACGAAGCACGTTTCTTTCCGTTTGCTCCGGAGCATCTCTCAGCCACACTTCAAGTACTCCGGGACAGGGCGTATGATAGAGCAGCGGGGCAAAACTCCCCGGTTCTGTGGCAAGCTCCCCCGTAAGGGATACCAGCCACCGGCAGAGATCGGACGGAGTAGCGTCGGAATGACCGGAATCAAGCATAGCTTGTAATAGCAGTTCCTTCATAGTATTATTTGTCTGAAAAACCCCAATATTAACAGACAAAGGTAAGAACATTATTTTTATAAACGCCCGCCTTCACTCATTGAACCTTTATTCATTAAGCAAGTGATTTACGCTTTCGGGTGATAAAGAGAACTTTCGGGCTATTTCATCAACCGAAAGTCCGGCTTGACTGAACATACGGACAGCTTCGCGAATAATTTCGTGCTGCTTCTCAAGCTCCTCGTGCTGTTTCTCAAGTTCCTCATGCTGTTTCGCAAGTTCCTCATGCTGCTTCTCAAGTTCCTCTTTCTTCTTTACGATCTCCTCATCCTTCTTGACGATTTCCTCTTCCTTCTTGACGATCTCCTCATCCTTCTTGACGATCTCCTCTTCCTTCCGCATAATGATCGTATCCCTCTTTTCAATCTCCGAGAGAATCTCATCCTCCACATCCATGGCTCGTCTGATTTCCGGTGCCACGCCCGCTTTCAGCAACCTGTTCATAAGTAGTTGTTCATCCTTTCCGGTGAATTTATTCTCGTCGATTTCCAGCAAATGGTCATCGGCGTGGTAGATGTAATCCTGGTCGAAGAGATTCAGCAGACGCTCCAGGTGATTTCGGGTACGGCCTTTCAGATATGGAATTTGAACGATGATGCTGTCGTGCGTCAGGCTTTCGATGAACTTGTCCCTATGCTCTATCACGCAGTCGTCATAGTTCAGGTACCGGCGGCGGACGTAGACCACAGGTTCGTGCAGTTCGCCCAGTTTATGCCCAAGAATGTAGATTGAAATGATAGGCAGACCGTAGATACCGTTGTCTTCTTCGCGCATGTTCTCCTTGTTGAGGTATTGCGTGCCCAGGTACTGGCGGAAGCGCAGGGTTTCGGTGGCAAGCCACGTCTTTTGGAGTTCAATCATTACCAGATGCTCTTCTCCATTTGCCTCACGGATACGGGCGGTGAAGTCCATCCGGAACATGGAGATGCGCGTCTGCTGCATGGCAGAGTATTCCTGGCGCCGCATTTGCAGTTCCACGATTTCTTTTTTCAGCAGGGCGGAGAGAAGGATTTTCGCCACACGGTCGTCCTCCATCAGGTATTTGAAGACGGAGTCGTAAATGGGATTCGCTATCAGTGTCATAATAATCTTTTTTTTATTGTTTCTTGCACTAAATCATTGCAAAGATAACATATCGGCTTTATAATCAGTTATATTTCGGGGGAATTATTCATTGTATCTTCATAGTATCTTCGTAACGCCTCCATAGTATCTCCGTAGCATCTCCGTACCAACTCCGTATCTGCTCCGTACCATCTCCGTAGTTATTCCATTCCTATAGACTACGGAGATACTACGGACCTGGTACGGAGCAGACACGGTTCAGATACGGAGCGGACACTATTCAGCCCGAATCACTTTCCCGTTTTTCCATACGCATCATGGTCCAGCTTCTGCAAACGCCCCTGATTGCACAGTTCAATGATGTAGCGGTCGGCCGTACGGGCTGGGATTCCCTCGGCACGCGCCACATCCTGGTAACCCGCACGATTGAAAGACTCCGGCAATCCCTCAAATAACTGAAGCAACCGACGTTCGCGCTGATCGCTTTCGGCGACGGTGGCCCGGCGGGGCGCAGACTTGGTATCGGCCTGCAATCCTTCATATGCCAGTCCCGTATGATGCAGCAACACCTCCATCATCAGGAGCGTGGTGTGAAAATCATCATCACGGCAACAAAGGATGCCCGGCAGCGGGGCATCTCCCTCATAGTCCATCAGCCGCAATGAAGAGAACACCATGCAGATGCGGTAGGCCGTCAGCCCCAGGCGACGTACAGAAGCCAGCATATCGGAACCAAAGCACTGGAGTCCCTGCTGCTGCATCGAGTTGAAAAAACGGTTGAACTCCACCTGCTGTGCGGCGGTGAGCGTGAAGCGCAGGGGGGCCGTTTTCTTCAGGCGTGAATAGAATTGGAAGAAACGTCCTCCCAACCGAAGAAAACAACCGTCCAGCGTATCCTCCCCGTTGCAGGCAAACACATCGTTCCATACCGGACGCAGGGGCAGGTTGTAGAAGAGGAAGCGGGAAAAAAGCCCGTTCTCGGCATCAGGGATGAGCGCCCCTATCTGGCGGGGCGTTCCGCTGAGCAGCACCGAAAGGCGGGGCATGGAGATTTCCACATATTCACGATCCTTCCGGCGGTTGTAGGCGATGGTCTCGTGGTGGAAAGCCTTGCGCAGACCGTCACTGTAGTTGCCGTGCTCGCTGCGGAAAGTGGTGGTCAGCGTGTCGCCTTCAGTCTCGAACATCAGGGCCTGTCCTTCGTTGTCGTTCAACGTCTGGAAGAGGGCTGTGGCACTACTGTTGGCAGGAATAAAAAGCATCCTGACGGGCGGTTGGCAGGGTTCGTCGCCGCCCTCCTTGCGTTTGCTCTTTTCGTAGAGGGACTTCTCACGGCGATATTCCTCCCACTCGCGGACGTTCTGCCGGCGCAGGTCGGCATGCACCACATCCACCAGATGACGGCACAGCGTCAGCCGCCCCTTACCCGCCGAGGCCTGTGCCCCGACAAACAGGTAGAGGTTCGGGTAGACTTGCCGCTGCCCATAGATGCCCGAAATTTGCGTCAGGCAAGAGGAAAGCACCGTGAGGGCACCCAGCAACAGCATATCCGTGTCTTCGGCCGAAATGCCGTAAGAGCAGACATCGGAGAGCAGGCGGGGCATGGAGGCGTAGATTTCGTCGGGGAAAGTGGGGAAATCATCGCCCGGAGGCGTCCGATCCGCTCCGGCAACAGGGGATATTGCCACGTCCTTCGCTTTTAGCAATGTGGCAATATGGCAATTTGGCAACGGACGGGTATTGATATCCACTCCCGCCAGCTTTGCCCGGTGGAAGAGGGTGTTCAGCGTGATGCCGTGTCCGCGCGAGTGCAGGCAAGCCGTGTACTGCTTGTCGGTTTCAGCGGACTGGTATCCGCTATAGAAACGGCTCAGGCGATGATAGAAGGTACGCCCCTCCTCGCCCAGCCCCTGAGCCAGCGCAAAGCCCAGGTCGCGCCAGTCATTATAAGTTGAAGTGAGATCGAGACTTGCAGTTTCAATGCGTGAAATGACGATTTCCACCTCGTCACGGGGAGTAAGGGTGGTGTCACGACGCCACTCACCCAGGTTAAATTTCTGTTTTGACATGAAAGGATTTATAATTTTTGATTTATGATTTTTGAAAGGATTTATGAGATGATTTATGATTTTTGTGAAGCTGAAATGTCGGCATAACAACAGAGCACACAGCGCAACAAATCATAAATCATAAATCACAGCATCCGGATCCCAAGGCAGATAACAGGCACGTGCAATGTCGCGCCCTGAGGGGTCGGGTTCCACCCCATAATTGCGTGATACGTAGTAGGACAAGACCTCAAACCAGTCGGCATGCGTGCCCTGCTCCAGGTCGATGGGAACCACCCACTTCAGGCCGTCACCACCCGGACTCCGGAAAAGCAGGGCCGTATCTACCGAGGCATCGTGCATCAAAGCATAGCGCAACCCATAGACACCTTGCAAATGCCCGCCGCCCTGCCACTGACTGATATGGTCGAAGTCAAGGCAGAGCAGCCCGCTATGCGCCAACAGGGCGTCTTCGCGCCGACGGCTGAACTCTCCGCTGAAGGTGGCATAATCGAAGTTTCTCGACTTGAAGCGCTGCACATCGCGCTGCGTGACCCGTTCTTCCTGTATCAGGCGGCGCAGCTCTTCGGTAGCGGCACGATAATAGTCGCCCCGGATGACATTGTAGATTTGCTCTATCCCCACCGTCTTATGGGGTACGACATTACTGACGGGAGCCCGAAAAAAGCTGAAGCGTTTCATCTGTCACCCCCTTCCCTGTCATCGGTGGCAGGACGTTCGTCCTCCTTGCCCAATGTACTGAGCTTGTACATCACATAGTTGTTTCGCAACAGGTCATCAATCTCCTGAATGCGATAGAAGTATTTCTTACCCAAAACGGTGTACCCCAGGGTCCCGTTGTCACGCAAGTTTTGCAGGGTACGCTGACTGATGTGCAACGCGTCCATCACCTCTTGTCCGTCCACCCAGCCCCGGGCAATCTCGGGACGGGCTTTCACTCCGGCACGCTCCAGCAAACGCGCCAGACTGAGCAGATGATCGCGCACCTGCTCCAGTTGCTCTGAAAATAGTAGATTCTGTATCATTTCTTTTTTCCTTTGGTTCGGATGCAAAGGAAAAAGAGTTTGAAATGACGTGAGCTTGACGAAAAATATCGTCAGAGTTGAATCAGTTACGAATCTTTTCACCACAGAGTAACACAGAGTATCACAGAGTTTAATCAGTTTGAAATCAAAAGAATAGAACTCCGTGATACTCAGTGTTACTCTGTGGTGAAAACTCATTTCTGCACAGTTTTGAATGAACTCCTCCCCCGTGTTACTTTACGGTAAAAAAAATCGTTGACGAACTGATTTCGTCAACGACTCGTCAGGAAATGAGGCGAAGATTCTCTTTACTGACAAATGCTTCATAGGCTTCTATATACCTCTTATAGTTACTCACCAGATTTTCGGGCTGTGCATCCACATCCAGCATCGAGGCAAGGAAAATCGCATAGTCCTTCTTATCGCCACCCCTGTGCTTCTGATAATGAAAGAAAAGACCGTAAAGCACCTCTACATACCCTTTCAGGATTTTCACCCTGTTCTTGTGAGCCAGTGGAATCTGGCCGCTCTGCAAAAAAAACAGAAAATCATCTTCCAGCCACTGAACATGTTCGGAACTCATCAGATAGCCCCCTCTGGTGCCGGGTACTTTGGGCAGAAATGCCAGGAGTGTATGTACTTCGCCCATATCGGGCAGCTGGACTGCCAACGGACGCGAAAGCGGAATTGAAAGTTTCTCACCGGACGAAATAGATATGAACGGACGCGAATAGTTCTGTTCGTAAAGCTCCTGCCGGCTCTGCAGGTAGCTGCGCAGCATGCGGGGAAGACTTGCCTCGCACTCAACAAGTGGACTCAGGAATCCCAGACAGGGCTCATTCAGCTTTCTGATAGCCCACTCCGAAGCACCCCGACCCTCGTTGTAATGCAAATGACCGGCATACTGATCGTTGCACAGGTCGTTCAGGCAAGTCCTCATCCATTGCTCGTCAACAAGCTGACTATAAGGAATCCTCTTATCGGACCAGCGACTGCTGCAAAGAATGAAAAGGAAATTCTCAAGCGCCACAACACCCTGCCACAGACAGGCTTCGGTATGCGAATACAACTTGATCCCGGCAAGCAGTGCCACCAAATCAGCATAAAGTCGCATGGCATCTGCCTCACACCTTTCTGTGAGATCCATACTGACCAAACGCTTCACCCGATTTCCAGCTTGCAGAATATCATACTTCAGCACCTCACACTCACGGACAGGATGAAAGTAACGGGCATCGTTGAACAGATACCGATAACCCATATAATCAGCACTCTGCAACAAATGCCCGAAATTTATAGTCAGTTCCAGATATAGTGAAGCCAATGCCCCCTTCAACTGTCCGCACAACTCAGCCGAAAGCCCTCTGCGAGAGGCTTCGTCCACCAACACCCCGGTGTCGTACACCTCTTCAAGCACTTCGCACAGCAGCAGGCGTGCATCAATGTCGGAATGCAACCGGCTGATTCTCTCTTTCAGCAACAATTTCAACCACCGGGCCTCGGCACGAAGAAGGGCACTGTAAAAAAGATAGCGGACAGTAGGTTGCTCCTCGCAATAAAGTACATTCAGGGTATACTCCATCTCTTCCACCCTCAGGCGGCAGAGAGCAGCAGTGGCATTAAAGTCAGGAAAATGGGATGCCGACGGTAGGAAATCAAAAGAAGGGCAAGGCAGGTCAACGTGCCAATCGGATAATATTTCCCTCAACCGCCCCGTCAACTCGCCCGACTCCCCCGGCAAGTCTTCCAGCTTCCACGTGGCTTGCTGAAGCCGCGCAGAAATGTAATGCTGCCCCTCCAAACAGGAAGGGGACAATGCACCACTGAAGATGGCGATGGTCAAAGGAATAAACATAAGATACGATTTTGAGGCTCTTCATTTTAGTTTAACAGGTTAATAATCAGTAGTTCTGCCTTTCTCCAGATACTCATCAATATAGGAATGACCCCAATCGTTCTTATAGGTTGCATGAGAAGAGAGTGTTGCAAATGTAGTAAACTGTTAATAAATATGCAATTACCTTACGTTAATCATTTTTAAATGCCGACATTTTGTAGGTTTTTCAGTATGGATGGTTGATTTTTACTAAAGAAAAGTAAAGAGAGGACAGATTACGGTAAGAATTAACTCTCTTTTCATTGTTTCCTAACTTAAAAAGATCTACTTTTGTGAAAACTAAAAAGCAGAAGGATATGGAAACTACAATACAAAGTGTTTATCTTAACATTCCGAAAGCAGACATGAAATTCGTTAAGGAATTGGCAAAAAAAATGGGATGGTCTATTGAAACCAAAGAAAGTTTATTGAAAAACTACATATCAAAACGTCCCACTAAAGTAGAATTGTCTGATGAAGATATTATGGAAGAGGTAAATGCAGTAAGATATCGTAAATGAAAATAATTGTCGATACTAATCTTTGGATTTCTTTTTTAATAGGCAAAAGGCTATCCTTATTAAAAAAGTTACTGACTAACCCTGACATTACTGTATATGTGTGTGATGAATTGATACAGGAATTTAAAGATGTATCTCAGCGAGGGAAAATACGTAAATACATATCCGAACAAGACATTTGGGACACTTTAAAAATAATGGATGCATATTGCCATTTCGTATCGATAAAAGCCAAGGCCCAATCATCTATCAGAGATGCCAAAGATTTATACCTACTTTCTTTAGCCGAAACAGTACACGCCGACTATATTCTGACCGGGGACAAGGACTTATTAGTTTTAGAAGCTCATTTACAGACCCGTATTCTCACCTATTCAGAATTTTCAAGTTTATAATTCTATTATTATTTCCCCTTCCCCTTGCACTGAAATCCGGTATTTTACTTAAATTTGCAGCATGAAAAGAAACTTACTCATTCTCATATATTTCCTCCTCTGCCTCCTCTGCCCGTCCACGGCCTCCGCCCAGCCGCAAACGCCGCAAGAAGCTACCCCCGACTCCATCCGCATCAGCCTGCTGACCTGCGCCTCGGGCGGGGAAATCTATTCCCTGTTCGGCCACACCGCCATCCGTTACGAAAACTTCACCCGGGGCATTGACGCCGTCTTCAACTACGGCATGTTCAATTTCAACGCCCCCAACTTCATCTTCCGCTTCGCCCTGGGAGAGACGGACTATCAACTGGGCGTAACCAATTACGAGCATTTCGCCTCCGAGTACAACTACCTGGGACGGGATGTCTGGCAACAGACACTGAACCTCACCCAAGCTGAAAAAGAACACCTCTTCAACCTGCTTCAGGAAAACTACCGGCCCGAAAACCGCGTATATCGCTATAACTTCTTCTACGACAACTGCGCCACCCGTCCACGCGACCAGATAGAAGCCGCCATCGACGGCACCTTGCAGTATGCTGACAATATGACCGATGCCGACACGGGAGTCACTTTCCGCGATTTGCTGCATAAATATAGTGAAGGTCATCCGTGGTCACGCTTCGGCATGGACCTGTGCATGGGCAGCAAAGCCGATCAATCCATCAACCGAAGACTGATGATGTTCGTCCCCTTCTATGTGCAGGACTTCTTCAACACAGCCCGGATCGTAGACAACGAAGGTCAGGCACGTCCCCTCGTATCCTCCGAAGAGAAAATAGTGGTAACCGGACTGACTGATGCCGACCACCGCTCCGGAGGAATCACCCCGATGCAATCGGCCCTGCTGCTGTTTGTGCTGGTGGCAGCCGCTACCATCTACGGCATCCGCCGCGGGAAAACTCTCTGGGGACTCGACCTAATCCTGTTCTTCTGTGCCGGAATAGCCGGGTGCATCCTCGCCTTCCTCGCCCTGTTCTCACAACACCCCGCAGTAAGCCCCAATTACCTGCTGTTCGTATTCCATCCCCTGCACTTATTTTGCCTCCCGTGGATGATAAACAAGGTGAGAAAACGGCAGAAAAGCTGGTACATGATGGCAAATTGCGCTGTTTTAACACTTTTTATACTGCTTTGGGCGATAATACCGCAAAGAATTGACTTAGCTGTATTACCTTTGGCACTTTGTTTGCTGATACGTTCAGCAAGCAATCTTATTTTGACATTGAAAAAGAGATAAATGAAAAAGGGACTGATTACTTCCATACTCGCACTGACTTTCACCGGTCTGCAAGCACAACCGCTGCCTGCCACACCTAAATTAGTGGTTACGCTGACGATTGACCAACTGCGCACCGACTATATGGAAGCATTCTCAACCCTCTACGGCGAGAAAGGTTTCAAAAGACTGATGCGCGAAGGGAAAGTGTTCTACCAGACCGAATTCCCTTTCAACGGAACAGACCGCGCTTCTGCCATCGCTGCCATCTACAGTGGAACGACGCCTTCGATGAACGGCATCATATCCCAATATTGGATGGATGCAAGCACCCTGCGCCCCGTGAATTGCGTGGACGATAGCGCCTTTATGGGCAACTTCACCGATGAAAGCTCTTCTCCCTCCCAATTACTGACCTCTACCATTGCCGACGAACTGAAAGTTGCCACCCGCAACAAAGGCCTGGTATATGCCATCGCCCCCTCGCGGGACGCAGCCGTACTGGCTGCCGGACATACCGGAAACGGTGCTTTCTGGCTGAATGAGAACACAGGCAAATGGTGCAGCACTACATATTACAGCGAGTTCCCATGGTGGGTAAGCCAGTACAACGAACGGAAATCACCCGACTTCCGCATCCGCGACATGGTATGGGAACCGGCACACCCCATCAACAAATATACTTTCCTGCCCGAATGGCGGGACCAGCCCTTCAAATATAAGTTCGACAGCGAACGACGCAATAAATTCCGCCGACTGCTCACCAGCCCGTTCATCAACGACGAAGTGAACCTGCTGACAGAAGAACTTCTGGAAAAGAGCACCATCGCCAAAGATGAGATACCCGACCTGCTGGCACTGACCTATTACGCCGGAAACTACAACCATAAGAGTACGCAGGAATGTGCCATGGAAATGCAGGATACGTATGTACGCCTCGACCGCAGCATTGCCGCACTGCTCGACCTCATCGACCGCAAAGTTGGCCTGCACAACGTCGTCTTCTGCATCACCTCTACGGGCTATGCCGATCCGGAAGCTCCCGATCTCGGCCTGTACCGCATCCCCGGCGGGGAATTCTACCTGAACCGCTGCGCCACCCTGCTGAACATGTATCTCATGGCCACGTATGGCGAAGGACAGTACGTAGAGACTTATCACAACCAGCAAATTTATCTCAACCATAAATTAATAGAGAACAAACAGCTGAATCTGGCGGAAATACAAGACAAATCCGCCGACTTCCTGATACAATTCAGCGGAGTGAACGAGGCATATTCAGCCCACCGCCTGCTGCTAGGCCCCTGGTCCCCCCAGATAGAACTTGCCCGGAACAGCTTTCATCGCAAACGTTCGGGCGATTTGCTGATAGACGTATTGCCAGGCTGGACTATCATGGAAGAAAATGCCACCGATAACCGCGTGGTACGCCATGCCAATGTTCCTGCTCCGCTCATCTTCCTGGGCGGTGGAGTGAAGCCCGAAACGATCCGGGTTCCCGTCAATATCACCCGCGTAGCCCCCACCCTGTCAAGTGTGATGCGCATCCGCGCTCCGAATGCTTGCACAGAGACTCCACTGAATTTCTGAGGTTTATTCACCACAGAGCACACAGAGTTTCACAGAGTTTTTATACCTCTAATGACCAATAGACTTCCTTCATTAATTGAAGAAAGAAAACTCAGTGAAACTCTGTGCCCTCTGTGGTGAAAGTCCGCATCAAATAAACGGCGCAAAAATGTGCAATCTGTATAAAAATCAGTAACTTTGCGCACTCAATCAACTTAGTAAATAATAATAAAAATAGATATAAAATGGGATTTAATGAAATTTTAAGCTCGATTTTCGGCAACAAATCCACACGCGACATGAAAGAAATTCAGCCGTGGGTGAACAAGATCAAAGCCGCTTACCCGGAAGTTGCCAAACTCGATAACGACGCCTTACGCGCCAAGACAGAAGAACTGAAAGAATATATCCGCAATTCTGCCGCCGACCAACGCGCCAAGGTGGAAGAGCTCAAAGCTGGTATCGAAGAAATCGAACTGGAAAACCGTGAAGAAGTTTTCGCACAGATAGATAAGATAGAAAAGGATATACTGGAAACTTACGAAAAAGCTCTTGAAGAAGTACTGCCGGTAGCTTTCTCCATTGTGAAAGAAACCGCCAAACGTTTATCCGAAAATGAAGAAATCGTAGTTACGGCTACCGAATTCGACCGTCACCTGGCTGCCACGAAAGACTTCGTACGCATTGAAGGCGACAAAGCCATCTGGCAAAACCACTGGCAAGCAGGCGGTACGGAAATTGTCTGGAACATGGTACACTACGATGTACAGTTGTTCGGTGGCGTCGTATTGCATAAAGGTAAGATTGCCGAAATGGCAACGGGTGAAGGTAAGACATTGGTGGCTACCCTCCCCGTATTCCTCAACGCACTGACCGGAAACGGTGTACATGTGGTGACCGTAAACGACTATCTGGCCAAACGTGACTCTGAATGGATGGGCCCGCTCTATATGTTCCACGGTTTAAGTGTGGACTGCATCGACAGACATCAGCCCAACTCCGACGCACGCCGTCAGGCTTATCTGGCAGACATCACCTTCGGTACGAATAACGAATTCGGTTTCGACTACTTGCGTGATAATATGGCCATCAGCCCGAAAGACCTGGTACAACGCCAGCACAACTATGCCATCGTCGATGAGGTGGACTCTGTATTGATTGACGATGCCCGTACTCCATTGATTATTTCCGGTCCCGTCCCCAAAGGTGAAGACCAGCTGTTCGAGCAATTGCGTCCGCTCGTAGAACGTCTGGTGGAAGCACAGAAGAAACTGGCCACCCAGTATCTTGCCGATGCCAAGCGCCTGATTGCTTCCGGTGACAAGAAAGATCAGGAAGAAGGTTTCCTTGCTTTGTTCCGCAGCCACAAGGCACTGCCCAAGAACAAGGCATTGATTAAATATCTGAGTGAGCAAGGTATCAAGGCAGGTATGCTGAAGACCGAAGAGATCTACATGGAGCAGAACAACAAGCGTATGCACGAAGCTACCGACCCGTTGTACTTCGTCATCGAAGAAAAGCTGAACAGTGTGGATCTGACAGATAAAGGTGTGGATCTGATCACCGGTAACTCGGAAGATCCTACCCTCTTCGTATTACCCGACATCGCCGCACAGCTTTCCGAACTGGAAAACGAAACCAGCCTGACAGACGAACAACGTCTGGCAAAGAAAGATGAACTAATGACCAACTATGCCATCAAGTCCGAACGTGTACACACCATCAACCAGTTGCTGAAGGCTTACACCATGTTCGAGAAAGATGACGAATACGTTGTGATCGACGGTCAAGTGAAGATTGTGGATGAGCAGACAGGCCGTATCATGGAAGGCCGCCGCTACTCCGACGGTCTGCACCAGGCCATCGAAGCCAAGGAAAACGTAAAAGTGGAAGCTGCCACACAGACATTCGCCACCATTACGTTGCAGAATTACTTCCGTATGTATCACAAACTCTCGGGTATGACCGGTACCGCCGAAACGGAAGCAGGCGAACTTTGGGACATCTACAAACTGGATGTAGTGGTGATCCCCACCAACCGCCCCATTTCCCGTAAAGACATGAACGACCGCGTTTACAAGACGAAACGCGAGAAATATAAAGCTGTCATCGAAGAAATCGAACAGCTGGTACAAGCCGGACGCCCTGTCCTGGTGGGTACCACATCCGTAGAAATCTCCGAAATGCTGAGCAAGATGTTGACCATGCGCAAGATCGAGCACAGCGTATTGAATGCCAAGTTGCACCAAAAGGAAGCGGACATCGTAGCCAAAGCCGGTTTGAGCGGAACAGTAACCATCGCTACCAACATGGCCGGTCGTGGTACGGACATCAAGTTGAGCCCGGAAGTAAAAGCTGCGGGCGGTTTGGCCATCATCGGTACCGAACGCCATGAATCCCGTCGTGTAGACCGCCAGTTGCGCGGACGTGCCGGACGTCAGGGTGACCCGGGTTCTTCCGTATTCTTCGTGTCACTGGAAGACGACCTGATGCGTCTGTTCTCTTCCGACCGCATCGCCGGTGTAATGGACCGTCTCGGCTTCAAGGAAGGTGAAATGATTGAGCACAAGATGATCTCCAACTCCATTGAGCGTGCACAGAAGAAGGTGGAAGAAAACAACTTCGGTATCCGTAAGCGTTTGCTGGAATATGATGACGTGATGAATAAGCAACGTACAGTTGTCTATACCAAGCGTCGCCACGCCTTGATGGGTGAACGTATCGGAATGGATATCGTAAATATGATCTGGGACCGTGTTGCCGCAGCCGTTGAAGCTCCCGATTACGAAAACTGCAAAATGGACTTCTTGCAGACTCTTGCCATGGAAGTGCCTTTCAACGAAGAACAGTTCCGTAACGAAAAGAAGGAAAAGCTTGCTGAAGAAGCCTTCAATGTAGCAATGGAACAGTTCAAGCGCAAGACGGACCGCATGGCACAGGTTGCTTATCCGGTAATCAAGCAGGTATACGAAACCCAGGGACACATGTACGAGAATATCCTTATCCCCATCACGGACGGTAAGCGCATGTACAACATCTCTTGCAGCCTGAAAGCCGCTTACGACAGCGAGTGTAAGGAAGTGGTAAAAGCGTTTGAAAAGTCTATCCTGCTGCACGTTATCGACGAGGCATGGAAAGAGAACCTCCGTGAACTGGATGAACTGAAGCACTCTGTACAGAACGCAAGCTACGAACAGAAAGACCCGTTATTGATTTATAAGCTGGAGTCTGTAAACCTGTTCGATACAATGGTGGATAAGATCAATAGCCAGACTGTTTCTATCCTGATGCGCGGACAAATCCCGGTACAGGAACCGCAGGAAATTCAGCAGGCCGCTCCCGAACAGAAGCAGGATATGAGCAAATACCGCGAACAGAAACAAGATCTGAACGATCCGAACCAACAGGCCGCCGCCCAACAGGACACACGCGAACAAGTGAAGCGTGAACCGATTCGTGCGGAAAAGACGGTAGGACGTAATGATCCTTGTCCTTGCGGAAGTGGTAAGAAGTACAAGAATTGCCACGGGAAGAATATGTAATGCGAGGAGTGGTAAGGTGATTGATTAGAGTGATAGGGTGATAGGGACTTTACCTCCCTCTCCAATCACTAATAAAAGCCTTCAACGGTTAAAAACTGTTGGAGGCTTTTCTATATCCATACAAAAGTGTATTTTTGTTATTCCTAGATAAAGAATAAGCTTATGACTAAATATTCGTACTCACTATTGGTGTGCTGTGTTCTGCTGTTTAGCGGTTGCCAAAGCATAGAGCAACTCTCCATCGACTATATGTTGCCGGCGGAAGTCAGCTTTCCGTCCGCCCTCAGGCGCGTAGCTGTGGTAAATAATATGCCTCCTATCCCGGATAACAAGCTAATTCTGGAGGAAAACGATGAGAAGAAAAAAGATGAGACAGAAATAGCACGCAAGACAAAGTATTTCAATGGGGATGGCAAAATCGCCACGGAATCACTGGCGGAGGCACTTGCCAATGAGAATTATTTCGATGAAGTGATTATTTGCGACTCTGCCTTGCGTGCCCATGATATGATTCCGCGCGAAAGCACCCTTAGCAAAGAGGAAGTGGAAAAGCTCACCCAAAGTCTGGGTGCGGACTTACTGATAGCCTTGGAGAACGTACAGATGCGCTCCATCCGCAAAATCGAATATTTACCGGAATGGGGAGTATATGCAGGTACGCTTGACCTGAAAGTATATCCTACCGTAAAGGTGTATCTGCCCCAACGCAACGGTCCGATGGTAACAATCAATGCCAGCGACAGCATCTTCTGGGATCATGCGGCTCCCAGTATGGCACAGGCAGGTGCAGGACTCATCAGCGAAAAAGAGATGCTGAGAGAGGCTTCCGAATTTGCCGGCACTATCCCCGTGAGCCACATGCTGCCACATTGGAAAACAGCTTCCCGCTATCTCTTTACAGGCGGTTCCGTAAATATGCGTGATGCCGCGGTCTTTGTCCGCGAAGAGAACTGGGACAAGGCTATTGAACTCTGGAAGCAAACCTATGAGAAAAAGAAAAAAGGAAAGCAGAAAATGTACGCAGCCTATAACATTGCCTTAGGATACGAAATGCAGGACAGCATTCATACAGCAGAAGAATGGGCCTTGAAAGCGGAGAAAATAGCATACGATGTAGACAAAATAGACGAGAAGAAAACTCAGGAACGCGTGGACCTCATGGATGTCCCCAATTACTTCGCAGTAACCCGCTACCTGAACGAATTGCAGGAGCGAAAGAAGGGAATGACCCGGCTGAACGCCCAAATGGAAAGATTTAAAAATGATTTTTAGAGAAATGATGCAGAGGTAATTATTTTTTTTATACCTTTGAACGTCCATTAAGAAAGAATATCTATTATGAAACTGAGTCAAGCATCATTATCACTTCTGGAAAAGACCATTAAACAGGCAGTCGTCAAATACACTTGTGGCTGTGAGCAAACCATTGTGACCGACATCCATCTGCAAGCCAACCAGAATTCCGGCGAATTGTCCATCTTTGATGACGAAGACGAATATCTGGCGTGTGTCTCTATCGAAGAATGGATGACTTATGACGGAGATGATTTCTACGAAAATGCAGAACGTATTCTTTCTACCTTACTCCACAACATGAAGAACGGAGGTGACTTTGACAAACTGGCTATTCTGAAACCTTACTCTTTCGTATTAGTGGATGATGAAAAGGAGACAATTGCAGAGTTACTGCTGATGGATGATGACACGTTGCTTGTGAACGAAGAATTGCTGAAAGGTCTGGATGAAGAGTTGGATTCTTTTCTGAAAGAACTGCTGGAAAAGTAGTAGCATTTGATTTATAAAAAATAAATTAGCCCTTGCAGTAATCGGATATTGCAAGGGCTAATTCGTTTATAGTAAAAGGTCCGGGAGAACTCCCGGACCAAAAGGCTTATTTCTTCAGCGCAGCAATACTCTCTTTCAGAGAGTTGATAATACTTTCCGCATCCGCCTGTTTCTTACGTTCCAGTTCAAGGACAGCGGCAGGAGCATTATTCACAAACTTCTCATTGCTCAGCTTCTTCATGACGCCTTGCAGAAAACTTTCTTTGTGCTTCAATTCTGCTTCCATACGGGCTATTTCTGCTTCTACATCAATCATATTCCCCAGAGGTACGGCATATTCCATAGTTCCTACCATGAATGAAGCAGCACCTTCGGTTTTAGTATCTACCACATCAATTGCCGAGAGATTACACATCTTCATGATAACCGGATTGAATTCTGCAATCGGATTTTCGCCTACAACCTGCAATTCCAACGTTTCCTTTTGAGCTATGTTTTTCTGCAAACGGATAGAACGAACATTACTGATCACCTCTTTCACTACTTCGAATTGCCGAACTGTCTCACCATCCACATAGGTATTTATTGTCAAAGGACATACCATAAGACTTTCACCTTCTTCGCGCTCATACATCTGTTGCCAAAGCTCTTCGGTAATGAACGGCATGAACGGATGAAGCAAATGAAGCAGATTATCGAAATAAGAAATCGCAGCACCATGAATTGAACTGTGGATACCTTGGCCATAAGCCGGCTTTATCATTTCGAGGTACCAGGAAGAGAATTCATCCCAGAATAATTTATAAACAGCCATAAGAGCTTCGCTCAAACGGTATTTACTAAACAAATCAGCTACCTCAGCAGCAACCTCATTTTGTTTGGATTCAAACCAAAACGATGCCAGTCTTGCAGCTTCCGGCACAGGCTGACTGTCATCAATAGTCCAGCCACTTACCAAGCGGTAAGCATTCCATATCTTGTTACAGAAGTTACGTCCCTGTTCACAAAGAGCGTCATCGAACAAGATGTCATTTCCGGCAGGAGCTGCAAGCATCATACCCATACGCACACCATCGGCACCAAACTTCTCAATCAGTTCCAACGGATCGGGAGAATTACCGAGGGACTTGGACATCTTACGTCCCAACTTATCACGAACGATACCCGTAAAGTACACATTCTTGAACGGCATCTTTCCTTCATATTCATAACCTGCCATAATCATGCGAGCTACCCAGAAGAAAATGATATCCGGACCGGTTACCAGGTCACTTGTCGGATAGTAATAATCGATTTCCTCATTACCCGGATTGTTGATACCATCAAACAAAGAGATGGGCCACAACCAGGAAGAGAACCAAGTATCCAGACAATCTTCATCCTGACGAAGATCTTCCAAAGTCAGGGCCGGATTGCCGGTCTTCTCTTTTGCCAGCTTCAGAGCTTCTTCTTCAGTAGCTGCTACCACATATCCACCTTCCGGAAGGAAGTATGCCGGAATGCGATGTCCCCACCACAACTGACGGCTGATACACCAGTCCTTGATGTTCTCCATCCAGTAGCGATAGGTGTTCTTATACTTGGCAGGGTAGAATTTCAGATCGTCATTCATTACAGGAGGCAATGCCATATCTGCAAAATGCTGCATCTTAAGGAACCACTGCATAGAAAGCTTCGGCTCTATAACTACGTTGGTACGCTCGGAATAACCTACCTTATTGGTATAGGCTTCCACCTTATCCAACAGGCCGGCAGCATCCAGGTCTTTCTCAATCTGTTTACGAACATCAAAGCGATCCATACCGATATAAAGACCGGCAGCCTCGCTCAATGTACCGTTATCGTTGAAGATATCGATGCTTGGCAAGTTATACTTTTCACCCAGCATATAGTCATTCACATCATGTGCAGGAGTTACTTTCAGACAACCTGTACCGAACTCAATATCTACATAATCATCTTCGATTACCGGGATAACACGATTTACCAAAGGAACGATCACTTTCTTACCTTTCAGCCATTCGTTCTTCGGGTCGTTCGGATTGATACACATAGCGGTATCACCCATGATCGTTTCAGGACGGGTGGTAGCTACCACGGCATAACGTCCTTCCGCATCACCTTCCACTTTATAGCGCAGATAATACAGTTTGCCATGCTCCTCCTTGTAGATAACTTCTTCATCAGAAAGGGCAGTCAAAGCCTTCGGATCCCAGTTTACCATACGCACACCACGGTAAATCAGCCCCTTATTGTAGAGGTCTACAAATACTTTCAATACACTTTCACTACGCTTTTCGTCCATAGTGAAAGCGGTGCGGTCCCAATCACAAGAAGCACCGAGTTTACGCAGCTGCTTCAGGATGATGCCACCATGTTCATCTGTCCACTCCCAGGCATGCTTCAGGAATTCGTCACGGGTAAGATCTGTCTTCTTGATACCTTGTGCAGCCAGCTTATTTACTACTTTCGCTTCCGTAGCGATAGAAGCGTGGTCAGTACCCGGTACCCAGCAGGCATTTTTACCTTCCATACGGGCACGGCGTACCAGAATATCTTGAATGGTATTATTAAGCATGTGTCCCATGTGGAGCACGCCGGTGACGTTAGGGGGCGGAATGACGATGGTGTAAGGCTCACGACCATCGGGTTTTGAACTGAATAATTTGTGGTCCAACCAATACTGGTACCACTTTCCCTCTACGTCAGCAGGGTTGTACTTACTTGCTAATTCCATATCTTTTAAATCTGTATATAATTTATTTTATCGCGAATAACGGGCGCAAAATTACTAAATTTAATTCAAATCTTGCCACCCTCCGGCGCTTTCTGTGCAGAGAACGACAAATATAAAGCAAATTTCTTACGTGACATTTAATAAATGTATATTTTTGCCTTTCAAATAAATTTGCGATGAAATATAAGCTGAAGATTCGTTATATCGTGCTATGCACGCTCTTGTTAGTAGTCTGGGCCACACAGTTCATTCCGGCTATGGGAAAAATATATGCACACAGCGTATATCCTGTCATAGCCTATATTCTTTCGTCTTTCTCCCGCCTCATTCCCTTTGCCATAGGCGACTTATTCATAGCCCTCAGCATTGCGGGCGTACTCCTCTACCCTGTCTATGCCCGCCGCTTTCAGAAGAAAAAATGGAAACGCATCTTACTGAATGATATTGAATATCTGTTATGGATATACGTCTGGTTCTATCTGGCTTGGGGACTTAATTATTCACAGCCCAATTTCTACCAGCGAACGGAGATTCCCTACACTGCATACACTCCCGAAAACTTCCGGAACTTCGTTGATGATTACGTTGACAAACTGAATGGTTCGTATGTAGATGTAACTACCATCAATAAGGACCTTATCCGCCGGGAAACAGTTCGCGGATACAATCAGATCAGTGATACGCTGGATGTACATCATCCTTTCCATAAATCACCACGAGTGAAGACAATGCTTTTCACTCCACTGATTTCCATGGTGGGCGTCACCGGTAGCATGGGACCTTTCTTCTGTGAATTTACCTTGAATGGAGATCTGCTCCCTTCACAGTATCCTGCCACGTATGCTCACGAACTGGCACATTTATTGGGCATTTCCAGCGAGGCGGAAGCCAACTTCTACGCTTATCAGGTCTGTACCCGTTCGCAAGCGCGAGGTATCCGTTTCTGCGGATACTTTTCAGTACTGGGACACGTACTTACCAATGCCCGCCGACTGATGGATGAAGAAGAATACAAAGAGCTCTTCAACCGGATACGTCCCGAAATCATTGAACAGGCTAAAAGTAATCAGGAATACTGGACGGAAAAATACAGTCCACTCATCGGAGATATACAAGACTGGATATACGACCTGTACCTGAAAGGAAACAAGATACAAAGTGGCCGCAAGAACTACTCCGAAGTAGTCGGGTTGCTTATATCCTATTATACACATTGCAATAAATAACCCTATAAAGATATGTTACATACAAGAAAAGAACAGATGGAAGCCTTCGGACGCTTCCTGGACATACTCGACGAACTCCGCGAGAAATGTCCCTGGGACCGCAAGCAGACTAACGAAAGTCTGCGTCCCAACACCATTGAAGAAACTTATGAACTTTGTGACGCCCTGATACGTGACGATAAAAATGATATCTGCAAAGAGCTGGGAGACGTCTTGCTACACGTAGCTTTCTACGCAAAGATAGGTTCCGAGAAAGGCGATTTTGACATGAAAGATGTATGCGACCACCTTTGCGAGAAATTAATTTTCCGCCATCCCCATGTGTTCGGTGACGTAAAAGCCGATACTGCCGGACAAGTTTCCGAAAACTGGGAACAACTGAAGTTAAGAGAGAAAGGTGGAAACAAGAGTGTGTTGAGTGGTGTTCCTGCCGCCCTTCCTTCACTCATCAAAGCTTACCGTATTCAAGACAAAGCCCGCAACGTCGGCTTCGACTGGGAAGAACGGGAACAAGTGTGGGATAAGGTAAAAGAAGAAATCCAGGAGTTTCAGGCAGAAGTGGCCAATATGGATAAGGACAAGGCAGAAGCCGAATTCGGGGATGTACTATTCAGCCTCATCAATGCCGCACGCCTCTACAAGATCAATCCGGATAATGCATTAGAACGCACCAACCAGAAGTTTATCAACCGCTTTAATTATCTGGAAGCACATACCATCAAGGAAGGCAAAAACCTGCATGATATGACTCTGGAAGAGATGGACGTCCTCTGGAACGAAGCTAAAAAGCTGGAAAAATAAAAACTCAAATGCATAGGACTGCGAAGATTCACACTTGCGGCTGCGAAGGCCATCATTTATACAAGTGAAGGCTTACACTTGCGGGAGTGTAAGCCTTCGCAGCCGCATGTATCGGCAATAGATGAAAAAAGGAGCCGAAGCTCCTAAAATTCTGTTATTATTTCTTTCCTTGCGGTTTCTGAGGTTCTCCACCTTTATGATGCATCCCCTTCAGCAACTCACGGTTAAAACGCATTTCAGCACGCTGTACTAAATATATCTTTTTGTTCGAAAGTATCTTCTTGAACTTCTCATAGTAAGTTTTCTCCAGACGGTTGGTAGCAATACGGGCATCATATACGCCTTCTAAAATCTCATTATATTGCGCTTCGGTCGTCTTTTCATCCTTTCCTTTTCGAAGTAAGTTCCATGCTTCGTCATTCAGTTGCTTTTTGCGATCCTGTAATTCAAAATA
This sequence comes from Bacteroides cellulosilyticus, assembly GCF_020091405.1. Lineage (NCBI taxonomy): Bacteria > Pseudomonadati > Bacteroidota > Bacteroidia > Bacteroidales > Bacteroidaceae > Bacteroides > Bacteroides cellulosilyticus. Next base: position 3,670,946 of record NZ_CP081903.1, on the reverse strand, counting down.
AACAGGAAAGAATTTAGCGGCTTCTTCCTTAGTCAATCCGGCTTTTTCAGTGATATACGCTTTCTGCTTGGCACGGAATTCATCAGGAGACAAATGTTGATTACATCCGTCCATAGCCCATGACAAGGGGATGAAACTGCACATCACAATAAACAAAACAATCAGCTTTTTCATTTTCTTCTCATACAGTTAAGTTGTTACTCACATCACTCTGCACCGGCGTCTGTGAGATAGACATACAGCGAATAATCATCCAGCATGGAATCATCCAGCACTGCACTGATATATTCATCAGAAACAACTTCGGTTTCAGGTTCGTCCATCGCCATCCGGTTGTTAACAGGTGTACGGTCAGTAGAAGCAACGCGGATAATCAATGCTGCGCCGGCAAACATGGCAGTCATATATACCCATGGCTTAATTCTCTCCCACTTCGTAGGTTCTCTCTTAATAATTGCAGGTGTTTCCTTTTCGGGAAGCCGGCTCATCACCTCTGAAGTAAGATTCTCAAAGTATCCGTCAGGAACACGGAAAACATTTTCCTTCCCTACCTTCTTCAATATGTTATCTTCTTCTTTCATAAGCTTTTTTCCTCTCTGTTAGGTTAGACTATGTTTTGGGGTAAAGGTTTAAACCTCTCCCTCCAAAAACTTCTCGATTTTTTTCACGGCATGATGATAAGAGGCTTTCAGAGCGCCGACAGATGTGCCGAAGATGTCGGACATCTCCTCGTATTTCATTTCCTGGTAATACTTTAAGTTGAATACCATACGTTGCTTTTCCGGCAGTGTAAGCAATGCTTTCTGTAGAGACTTCTGTGCCCGGTCGCCGGAGAAATAGGGATCGCTTTCCAGCTTCTGAAGTACAGAAGCATCTTCATCATCGATAGAAACAGTAGTTACAGCGCGTTGTTTATTTAGGAAAGTCAAACATTCATTCAAAGCGATGCGATAGAGCCAGGTAGAAAGCTTCGCATCCCCACGGAAATAATCGATATTGGTCCATGCCTTAATGAACGTGTTCTGAAGTAAGTCATTGGCATCTTCATGCAAAAGCACCATACGACGGATCTGCCAGTATAATTGTTCGCTATATTGCGCAACAATCAACTCAAACCCTCGCTTTTGTGTACTTTCATCTTGTAGAAGCTCCAGCACTTCGCGTTCATTATAGGAAGGATTCATAAGTATCTATTCCGTTTCGTTTATTTGATTACCACTTTCCGCACGACATTCCCAATCTTAAAGATGTAATAACCTTTAGGCAAATTCACCTGAACGGTGACATCCGTAGAGTCAATGCGTATCGTGGTAAGTTTCACGCCTACAATATTGTAGACTTCCATCTGGGAGCCGGGTTCTGCATTCTGCACACGTACCCGGTTTTCTGCCGAAACAGTCAGCACAATAGTAGAAGACGGCTGCTCTTTCTGAGCCGTTTCCTGCTTCCGACCGTCCTGCGCCCATGCCACGGACTGCGACGAAAAAGTCAACAAAAAGAAAAAAAAGTAGAATAACTTTCTCATCTATAAGCCTATGTTTTCAGATTATTCCGTACAAATATACGGCATTCGGTTCGATAAAACAAAAAACAGACGGTTAAATGATAAATTAGCGGCTTTGCCACTAATTTAAGTTACGAGCTACGGGCTACAAGTAACAAGTACTTTTCAGTGTGAAAATAACTTTATTTCCTTCCTTACAAGAGAAGGAGAACTAAAATAGTTTTAACCATAAATAGCATACCGAAAGGCACTTGTAACTTGTAGCCCGTAGCCCGTCACTAATTTAGTGCATAGCACTAAATTATACCTCCAAACACAGCGTTTCCTTAGCCAGCACCGTCTCGGGGAAAACAGCCGAAGCTTCTTTAAGCAAAATATTCTCATCCTCATAACGGGCAGAAAAATGCCCGATCACCAATTTATTCACTCCTGCCGCCTTGGCTATCTCTCCTGCCTGAGCAGCAGTAGTATGAAAAGTTTCTTTGGCACGAGGCAAGTCTGCATTTGCAAAAGTGGCCTCATGGAATAGCAAATCTACTCCTTTTATCTGTTCTGCAATCTCAGGCATATAGATGGTATCCGAACAGTAGGCATAACTACGCGGTGGATCAGACGGACGTGTCAGTAAGGAATTGGAAATGATTTTGCCTTCCGGAGTCACATAGTCTTCCCCATTCTTTATCCTATTCAACTCATATACCGGCACTTCATAAAAGTCGACCATCTCCCGAATAATATGATTGGGCCGCTGCTTCTCTGCAAACAGAAAGCCGCAACAAGGCATACGATGACGCAATGGAATGGTAGTCACTGTCAGAGAACGGTCTTCATAGATCATTCCGGGTTCTTTCGTCTCAAACTCATGGAAAAGAACCTTATACGTCATTTGCCGGCAAAAGAAACTTAGCATCGGAGCAAACAGGGCTTCCAATCCTTTCGGCGAATGAATATGCAACTCAGCCGTGCGCCCCAGCAGATTGAGCGTGGATATCAATCCCAGCAAACCAAAACAATGATCTCCATGCAGATGAGAAATAAAAATATGATTCAAGCGGGAAAACTTCAGTCGGGACTTGCGGAATTGCAATTGCGATCCTTCTCCGCAGTCTATCATATAAAGTTTGTCACGCACATTCACCACTTGCGAAGTGGCAAAATGACGGGTAGTAGGCAACGCAGAACCGCAGCCCAGTATATGTAATTCAAATTTCTCCATAACACTGCAAAGATACGGAAATTCACCACAGAGGGCACAGAGAACACATAGTTTTTTCTGCTTGATAAGAAGTACTCCGTGACCTCCGTGTCCCCTGTGGTGAACAAAGAAAAGGGTACCTGTGATAACAAGCACCCTTTACCTTATTTATATATAGAAGTTATTACTTCTTTCCAGCTTCCATTTGCTCTTTCAAAGCAGCCAGAGCGTCGATGTCGCCCAGAGTAGTAGAAGCAGCCTGGTTTTGAATAGCCGGAGCGTCTTCTCTCTTATTGCCAGCCGGCTTCTTACCAGCAGCCTTCTTTTCAGCTCTTTCTTCTGCCTTTGCAGCATCTTCGAAGATACGGCTGTGAGAAAGGATGATACGCTTAGCATCTTTGTTGAACTCGATAACCTTGAATGACAGTTTCTCATCCATCTGAGCCTGAGAGCCATCTTCCTTAACGAGGTGTTTCGGAGTAGCGAAACCTTCTACGCCATAAGGCAGAGCAACAACAGCACCCTTATCCAGCATTTCGATGATAGTACCTTCGTGTACAGAACCTACAGTGAATACCGTTTCGAATACATCCCAGGGGTTTTCTTCGAGTTGCTTGTGGCCAAGGCTCAAGCGACGGTTTTCTTTGTCGATTTCCAGTACCTGAACTTCGATGTCCGCACCGATCTGAGTGAATTCAGAAGGATGTTTAACCTTCTTAGTCCAAGACAGGTCAGAGATGTGGATCAAGCCGTCAACACCTTCTTCGATTTCAACGAATACACCGAAGTTAGTGAAGTTACGAACTTTTGCAGTGTGCTTAGAAGCTACAGGGTACTTCTCTTCGATAGTTTCCCATGGATCTTGCTTCAGTTGTTTGATACCCAAAGACATCTTACGTTCTTCGCGGTCCAGAGTCAGAACTACTGCTTCCACTTCGTCACCTACCTTCATGAAATCTTGTGCAGAACGCAAGTGTTGTGACCAAGACATTTCAGATACGTGGATCAAACCTTCAACGCCCGGAGCGATTTCGATGAATGCACCGTAGTCAGCCATAACCACTACTTTACCCTTCACCTTGTCACCCACTTTCAGCTCACCGCTAAGAGCATCCCAAGGATGCGGAGTGAGTTGCTTCAGACCGAGAGCGATACGCTTCTTTTCATCGTCGAAATCAAGGATAACAACGTTGAGCTTCTGGTCGAGTTCAACCACTTCCTTCGGATCGCTTACGCGGCCCCAAGACAGGTCAGTGATGTGAATCAGACCGTCTACGCCACCCAGGTCGATGAATACACCATAAGATGTGATATTCTTAACGGTACCCTCAAGAACTTGTCCTTTTTCGAGCTTACCGATAATTTCTTTCTTCTGTTGTTCCAGTTCAGCTTCGATAAGAGCCTTGTGAGAAACAACCACGTTCTTGAATTCCTGGTTGATCTTAACAACCTTGAATTCCATAGTTTTGCCAACGAATACATCGTAGTCGCGGATAGGTTTCACGTCGATCTGAGAACCCGGCAAGAAAGCTTCGATACCGAATACGTCTACGATCATACCACCCTTTGTGCGGCACTTGATGTAACCCTTGATAATTTCTTCGTTTTCCAAAGCAGCGTTCACACGGTCCCAAGAGCGAGTAGCGCGAGCTTTACGGTGAGACAGAACCAACTGTCCTTTTTTGTCTTCCTGGTTTTCGATGTATACTTCTACAGTATCACCGATCTTCAAGTCAGGATTGTAGCGGAATTCATTCAGAGGAATGATACCGTCTGATTTGTAACCGATGTTCACAACAACTTCACGTTTGTTCATCGCGATTACAGTTCCGTCAACTACCTCACGGTCGTTAACTTTGTTAAGCGTACTGTCGTAAGCCTTTTCCAACTCTTCGTGGCTGGCACCACCGAAGGTTTCGCCATTTTCATAAGCATCCCAGTTGAAGTCTTCAACAGGCGCTACATTTTTTAAGTTTTCCATTAAATAAAATAAGTTGTTTAATAATTAATTGAGTGAGACATTATATTAGCTCATAAATTCGGGCGCAAAGATAGTAGTATTTTCTTGAAGAGCAAAAAGTTCCATCCGAAATTTCTTGGTATTTTTACATCCGATCGGTATAGAACAATCGGTAACTTTGCCTTAGATGTTTTATATAGAAAACAAAAACAGGTCAAAACCGTTCTGTGTACAAAACAAAAACGTCCTGTTTAGAATGGGAATAAAATTAAGGATATGAAAAAGAGGAGAAGTAATGCCTCTCCTCTTTCCGTCACTCTTATCCAGTACATTGGACAAAACAGCACAGATTCTCCCTTTTACCAATACTGAATCTCTCTTTTTTCTATCACTACAGGCAGATTTTTCTGGGTTGTAGTAGCAGTTTCCTCTCCCATTTCCGTTACACTTTTTTCTTCCACAGCAGCCACCTCACGAGTCAACCAATTTCCATATAGGTCCAGTTCTGTATACGTATAAGTCTTAGTGGTAACGGCGTCTACTTCATAATCGCTGAAACTACTTTTTTCGGTTGCAACGAAAGCATTACCTTTATTATAAGTAAATGCAATATCCTCACTTGCTTCCCAGTAGACACACTCTATACCTTTCAGCCGACCTTCCTTATCATACGAATATTTAAACTCATATTGTGTATCCGATTCGGCACCTGTAGCAGCTTTTCTCTGAATACTCTGAATTCTACCATCCCTGTCACGCTTTAGTATTACCCGCATACCTTCGGTAGTCAAGTCTTTGCCGCCCAAAAACTTTCCCGACTCACCGTATTCAAAAGAGAGTTTTCCTCGGTAAGGTGCTTCATCTATTTCAATCAAGCCTTCTTTAGTAAAAGTCAGATTCCGGAAATCATCGCATTCTTTCCCTACTTTGTCATAAGACTTCATGGTGCACTCTTTTACATGCCCCATCAAATTATACCCATCCAAATCCAAAGAGCGGAATGCAGCACGTTCCGCTTCGACAAGGGAATCCGCAACCTGTTGCTGTTCTTCGCCACTCTTGGACTGAGTATTACCACAACTACAAAAACATACTATGGCGACTGCCATAAAAACGAATCTATTATTTTTCATAACTTAAAAATTTAAATAATCAACAAGACTTACTCCGGAGCTATAAAGTCTCTGTATGAGACTATTAAATCGGCTGCGGAATCGAGTTTCTCCTACTAATTCTCCCTTACGATTCATCAGAGCGACTCCATCTCTCGTTTGCACAAAAGCGACATCGCCCATGAAATTACCTAAAGGAGCATATTCAGTCTCCAACGCTACTTTCCCTTCTCTATCAATATATCTTCCAAGCACCAAAGTCCACTTGTCACCATTAAAGAAATTGATATTTACGCCTCCTGAAGATTTGAAAGCGGCTTCAATCTTTATCTTTCCATTTTTATCACACCAGCCGTACAAGTTTCCATCAACACTAAAGCGATACCATCCATCGTCATATTCCAAATCTTTAAAATAAGGTTCAATCAGATAGTTTCCTTTTTTATCAATCAAGCCAAATGATTTCTCACCGGATTTATCTTTCAGCACAACCACAGCACATCCATTAGAATCAAACATAAACGGTTGGTCAAATAGATAATCAATAACCAACTCGCCTTTTCTATTAATACAGCCATATTTCTGTTCTGAATAAACACAAAACATACCGTTCTTAAAAACTCGAAAGCAAATATCATTCAAATCCCACTCCGGTTGTATAACCCATTCACCCTGCTTATTTAGAAAGCCACATTTACCCTTCTTCTCGCCTATCACTAAACCTTCAGAAAAAGTCATACTCTTAAATAATTTGTCCGAATGTGGAACTATAAACAATTCATTCCCGTTCTTCATATCAATGGCAGTTCGCGGACTATAAGTAGCTCTTTCTTTCCGCACCCATCCAACACCATCAGATATACCATAGATTTCTGCATATCCCTCTTTATTAAAAAGGAAATTTCCCTTCTCATCTATGAAGTAATGCCTGCCGTCCCACTCTACACAAGCTATTCCATCTACAAACAAACTTGCCCGATCGAATGCTTTGTCGAACAGGGGATTCCCCTTTTCATCAATATAATACTTTTTACCAAGCCAACTCCCGTTATCAAAATCTTTTACAGGAAAGATGTGCATTCCATTAATATCTCGTTCCTGAGTATTGCCACCACAAGAAGCAATCAAAATGATGAGCAAAAAGCTCAAACTAATATTCCGATACATAGTTTTATTCTGTTTATTCGTCCATTAATAATTTGGATAATAATATCTTGGCACCCTGTTTAACAATATAATAATCCGGCTGTTTAGGATTCACATTAAATGCCGGACGAAGTTCCTTGCCTTGCACATACTCCATCCGTTCCACTACCTTCCAGCCGGGCGACCTATACTGCAATAAATAGGCAATACTCTTCTTTCCGGGTAATTCCTTATAAAGCACAACTTCGTTCATTCCATCATTCTTTATATCTATCAACTGGAAAGAAAAATTATACTTTCCTTCTTCACAACCGCCGAAGCTATAAGGCAACATTATGTCCGCATCGTTGTGCACAAAAGCAAGTATACCATATTTCTGTCCCTCCCTTTCCGCTTCAAACACCGCAATTCCTATTCCCTCCGCATCTTTTGAATAACGGAATGTTTTCTTTGTTCCGGCCAACAGATGAGAAACAGATACATACTCGAAAGCACCTACATCGATGCTTTTCAATAATACCCTTCCGGAATAAGCGAAATCATAGGTGGTGAAGCACAAGCCGGTATCTCCGGCATCAATCAAAGTCGAGTTCTCCGATAACATAGGCAATAAGCCGCCATCCTCTTTCGATATGAAACAAGGATAATTCTCTCCCGCATTATCTCCTGTATTCAAAGCAGACAGGTTGATGATGCCACATGCCGTATCAAGCTCCGGAATACCCAGTCCTCCCTGAATGGCACATCCGCGCAAGTCCAGTTTTATATTCTGCTGATTTTCTATTTCTTTCGTATTCCCCCATAACACCGTGTTAGCAATCAAGGGAGATTTTCCCTCACCATACAGTTCATATCCTCTCACATAAACGTTCAGGGCTGTGCCGGTATTTTGTATGATGGTACCATTCACAATCTTTATAGTGACATCTTGCACATCAATGATATTCTCCCCCTTCACTGATCCGTTTTTCCACACCACACAGTTATACATTTCGCTATTCACCTGCAGATAAACAGCTGCTCCACTCCTTTCGGCAGTATTTCCTTCGAATGTGCAATTGGTCAGGAATACATTCACTCCATAAAGTCCTCCACCTTCACGGGCATGGTTATTAGCAAAGCGGCAATCCGTCACATGATGCTGATAAATGGCACCTGTAAACATGCCTCCTCCCTGTCCGCGAGGATTATTATTATCATGAATATCGCATCTCTTTACTTTCAGAATGCCATCACCGCCGATCCCTATTTCATTATGATGTATATTGCAATTTTCTACAATAAAGATATTGCCTCCCATTACCTGTACGCCTTCGCGCCCGCAATTAAAAATTTCACAGCCATATAACTGCCCGTTTCCGGTAATTCGACGTCCGCCATACACTTTGCATCGTGACAGTACACTGTTATTCATCCTCAATTCTGACGACGGTGTGAGGTGCATGTCAAATTCTACGTCTTCCGCCCAACAGTTGTCACAATAAAAGGCATCCTGCTGAGTTTTGTCACTAAAAGTAATAATTGTCTTATGCTCACCTTGCGCTTCCTTTCTGACCCCCCCTTTGGAATAGCCACCGGAGATAACTACATTCTTCACATTGGCACTCCGCAAACGATAGGTACCTTCTGTCAGATAAATAGTCATACGGTCTACCTGAGAAGATAAGGCCAGCACATCCCATAATTTTCCAGAAGCACTTTCCCAGGAAGTACCATCTCCGGTTCCATTTTCCGAAACATAGCGTACAATTTCAACTTGGGCATTCGCGTTTCCCGCCAAGAAACAGCCCCATGCTACAATTAATAGTAGTCGTCTCATAATATTAGAAATAATCCGCCTATCCTCTGTCAACGGGGTTATTATATAAAGAAAGCGTGAGGACTGTTATTGTCTATTCTTCTCTCAGGCTCTGGAAAATGCCTAATGCCGTAATAGACAACAGCCCTCACGCCTATATATATAACATAGACGTGAAGAAACTGTTGCTATCATCCCACGGCATTTGAATTTTCCAGATTCGAGAGAAGGGGATAATAACTTTTCGCTTCTTGCGTTTTTTCTTAAAACATAAAGTCATATTTGCCGTTTATCGCTATAACAGGCCTGACTTCATCTGCAAATGTAGAATAAATTTCTTTATCAGAAAGAAATTTCTAAAAATAAAAAGCACTTCAAGTTTTATTTCTTTCCGAGTGAAGAATATTTATCACGGAAATCAGTGACAAGATTATTATTTACGTAATCAGATGCGATGTTTCAAAACTATACCGGAACCGTATCTGCTCCGTATCAACTCCGTACCTACTCCGTGTCCTATAGAAGAGGTCTGATACGGAGCCGACACGGAGTTGATACGGAGCAGATACGGACGAATTACGGAGATAGCACGGAAATGACATGAAGGCCCTACGGAGACGCACGAACCCGGATAATCAAGCATTCTTCCTGATATACGCCAGCGCCGCCCCTATCGCCGTTCTATATTCCGCATAGGGTGGAATATGGAAGCGCACCCCATATATCTTTTCCATATTCGGAAAAACCTCATGGCACTGCGGAAATTTAGTAAGATTACCAATCAAGACAAAATCTTTGATAGGACCATTCAGCGCAGACAACACCGCTGCACCACCTATCGTTTGCAGCACCATATAAATAATCCCTTTGGCAATATCTTCCTGCGAAGCGTTGCTATCCGCTTTTCCGAACAGCGAAGCAGTGGCATGCACCGGAAGATCCGGCAAAGGACGATTGCAAATATCGCCGATCTGTAAGTTTACGCGGGTAACGTCCCCTTTCTCGGCAATGGCTGCAATCTGCCGGAAATCATGCGTCTTCAGCAATAAGCGGGAAAGCCCCTGCAAAGTACCTCCGCCAATTGCCATACCACCAATATGCTCTATCTTTTCTCCGTTGATTCTTACGAAAGAAGTGCCCGTTCCCATGCTTACCACAATCAGCTGGTCAATATCCGTGGCATGACGTGCACCCAACCCATTGGCTATAAACTCATCGACCTTATCCGTGGGTAAACCATACAACGGACTATCTACAAATGCACTGCCCACACCTGTCAGCATCACTTGCTCTATATCCGAAAGCTGAATACCGTTATCATAAATATACTTCCCGAAAGCCCCGAACAGAGAAGTAACCGGATCAGTCGCAGTGATAAACATCGGTGACTGTATCTGTTCTCCGTTGATCCCTACAATTTTTGTAGTACTTCCGCCAACGTCTATTCCTATTACAATTCCCATAGTTTCAATATTGCATTCGGCTACAAAGGTACAAATTGTTTTATTGCAGATGTGTATTCAAATATTTTTTGTTGCATACATAGCCCTTCCACACACTCATACCCCTTTATTCATCGGCCTTAACAGGTGGAAGGGTATAAAACGGGGATAGCGTAGAGGCAATATGTGGATATGACATAGATATAAAATGGATATGACATACATTTGTTTTGCTATACAAATCATCCGGTGCTGACTACAGTCAGCAAGTCGTTTGATTATAATCAGTAAATCTACCGACCATAACCAAACGACTTACCGACTATAGTCAAACGATTGAAATGCCTTATCCAAACCAACGTAACATATTACTAATAACCAATATATAACAGCTCTATCCATTGCCCAAAATAAGCTTGCCATAAATCAAGAAGCTTAAAAAGCACGCTTCCACCCGCTAACACTGATGAATAAAGGGACGCAGAACTGTGAAAGGGTACAGCGAGAAACCGCTATAGGACTAAAGTTATCAGCATCAATGGTTGCAAACCTTCGTTATATCCACCGTAAATCCATCAGCAACAGGCATAAACTTGCCTTTCGCTTTCAGAAACTCTATCAGCGCATCCGCATCCATATCTTCTGCCGAGCAAGTATAGAAATGTTGATGCTCGCCGAATTTCCTGATGATTGCCTCTTTTAATGATGATTCCGAGTAACTGTTGCCTTCCATCATGTGAAGGACTTCATGAGCATGTAATTGTTCCATAATCTATTTTTTCTGCAAAGATAGAACGAAGCACGGATTGGAGTTGTAACATTTGTGACACTAACCTATAAAAAATAAAGAAGCAAAGTTAAAAGCTCTTTTTTACCTCCCGATATACGTTTCGGGAAGTTTCTCCGTTATAGAAAAGGTATGAGACATTTTTGGTTACTGACATCTCTTATAATCCTATTCTCCACTCCCGCCTTTGCCCAGAAAACGGTCAAGATAGGCGGAACGGTTACGGATGAAAATGGCAATCCGATTGAATTGGCAACAATACGATTGGAAGGGACGGCTATAGGCACAGTCAGCAACCTGAAAGGACGGTATTCACTGAAATTCGAAAGCCGGGACAGTGTAACAGTTATCTTCTCCATGCTGGGATACCAAACCCGTAAGCGGAAGTTAGTACGGCCACAGGGGAATATCAGTCTGAACATAACCTTGCCCCCGATGAATTTTGAATTGGGCGAAGTGAGCGTAACAGAGCATCGCCGGCAAACCGGAACCATCCAACAGATAGAAACCAAACAAAACCGCCTGGCCCCTGACGCTTCGGGCGGAAGCATAGAAGCCGTGATAGCCACACAGGCCGGAGTGAGTAGCAACAACGAACTCAGTTCGCAATACAACGTGCGCGGCGGTAGTTTCGATGAGAACATGGTGTACGTCAACGGCATTGAAATATACCGCCCCTTGCTGATCCGTTCCGGGCAACAGGAAGGGCTGAGTTTCATCAATCCCGATATGGTGCAATCCGTCGGCTTCTCCACGGGAGGCTATGAGGCCAAGTACGGGGACAAGATGTCATCCGTGCTGGACATCACCTACAAGAAACCCGAACGGTTAGAAGGAAGTGCCTCCGTCAGCCTGTTGGGAGCCTCGGCATACGTAGGAATCGCCACCAAAAAGCTAACCTGGACAAACGGTATCCGTTATAAAACCAATCAATATCTGCTGGGTACGCTGGATACAAAAGGAGAATACGACCCGCGTTATATCGACTATCAAACTTATCTGAACTGGACACCTTCGAAGCGTTGGGAAGTAGGCGTCATCGGCAATATTTCAGAAAACCGCTATAACTTCCAGCCGGAAGACCGCTACACCCGCTTCGGCACTCTCAGCAATGTACGCGAGTTTAAAGTCTATTTTGAAGGACAGGAGAAAGATTTATTCCGCACCCTGTTTGGAACCGCTTATGCCACCTACCGGCTGAACGAACAGAACAGCCTGACCCTGCAAGCCTCCGCCTTCCACACGAAAGAACAGGAGACGTACGACATCACCGGACAATACTGGCTGAACTCCCTGGACAGCGGAACACAAGTAGACGGCACTACCAACGAAGAGGAAACTGCCGAAACCATCGGTGTGGGAACTTACATGGAACATGCCCGCAATTACCTTACCGCAGAGGTGCAAAGTTATTCCATCACAGGCCGCCACCGACTGAAAAGCCACTCCTTGCAATGGGGTGCGGAGTTCAAACGGGAGCGCATCAAAGACCGGATGCGCGAATGGGAAATGCGCGACTCTGCCGGATACTCCATGCCACAGACCTCCGAAGGGCCGGAACTATTCTACACCCTCCGCTCACGCAATGAAACGGACAGCAAACGATACGGATTTTACCTGCAAGACACATACCGCTTCCGCTCCACCGCCGGACTATTCACCCTGACCGCCGGCATACGAGGCAGTTACTGGGACTGGAACAAAGAATTCATCTTCAGCCCGCGTGCTTCCCTGGCACTGATTCCGGCATTCAATGAGAAATTCACCCTGAGAGTAGCCGCCGGAGTCTATTACCAGGCACCGTTCTATAAAGAATTCCGGGATACCACCCAGGTGGACGGGATAGCTACCGTATCCCTGAACCGTGACATCCGTTCGCAGCGCTCCCTACACTTCATGGCAGGCGGCGACTATAATTTCCGTGCCATGGACCGCCCGTTCCGCTTCTCTATGGAAGTGTATTACAAAGCGTTGAGCAATCTCATCCCTTACAATATAGATAATGTACGGATCAGTTATTACGGACGCAACCTTTCCAAAGGTTACGCCACCGGTATCGACATGAAACTGTTCGGTGAATTTGTTCCCGGAACAGACTCCTGGCTGAGCTTCTCGCTGATGAAGACCGAAGAAAAAATAAACGGACAATGGCTCCCCCGCCCCACCGACCAGCGCTACCGTCTTTCGCTCTATTTTACGGACTATTTTCCCGGTAGCCGCAAGTGGAAAATGAACCTGAAAGGTACACTTGCCGGAGGTCTTCCCTTCGGCCCTCCACATAGCGGACGCGAGGCTGCCGTATTCCGTACATCCCCTTACCGACGTGTGGATATAGGCATGTCCCGCTGTATCATCGACCGCAGTGAACGCGAAAATCAGCGCGGTATCCGCAGCCTCTGGTTGGGCGTTGATATTTTCAATTTGCTAAATATCAGCAACGTCAACTCCTATTATTGGGTAACAGATACCCGAAATAACCAGTTTGCAGTACCCAATTACCTGACATCTCGTCAGATTAACGTCCGACTGTTGCTCGACTTCTGAACAGAAGTCTAAAAAAACCTTTCTAAACTTCAAATATCCAATAATTAATTGACGAAAAATTTCTCTATTAAGGAAGAAATCTCTTTCTTTGTGCTGTTTTATGCCTTTGATTAAGACATTATACCAACATTAATAAATATAGTTATGAAGATTTCACACATTGAGCATCTGGGCATTGCTGTTAAGAGCATTGAAGAAGCCCTGCCGTATTACGAGAACGTATTAGGTCTGAAGTGCTACAACATCGAAACTGTAGAAGACCAGAAAGTTAAAACCGCTTTCCTGAAAGTTGGTGACACTAAAATCGAACTTCTCGAACCGACCTCTCCCGAAAGTACTATTGCTAAGTTCATCGAAAACAAAGGTGCAGGCGTTCATCACGTGGCATTTGCTATCGAAGATGGTGTAGCAAACGCATTAGCTGAAGTAGAAGCTGCAGGCGTTCGCTTAATCGACAAGGCTCCGCGCAAAGGTGCTGAAGGTCTGAGCATTGCTTTCTTACACCCGAAATCAACACTGGGCGTATTGACAGAACTTTGTGAAAAGCCGGAATAATATGCATTAATTACGAAATTAGGAATGACGGATTACTTATTTTACAGGCAGTTCGTCATTTGTAATTCATAATTCACAATAAAATAATAGTATTAACCCATTATATTTAATAAAATGAGTAATCAACTTGAAAAGATTAAAGAGCTTATAGATCGCCGCACAGCTGCACGTCTGGGTGGTGGTGAAAAAGCGATTGCCAAACAGCATGAGAAAGGTAAATATACAGCTCGTGAGCGCATAGCCATGCTTCTCGACGAAGGCAGTTTCGAAGAAATGGATATGTTTGTAGAACACAGATGTACCAACTTCGGTATGGAAAAGAAACACTATCCCGGTGATGGTGTTGTGACCGGTTGTGGTACTATCGACGGTCGTTTGGTTTATCTGTTCGCACAGGACTTTACAGTTTCTGCCGGTTCTTTGTCTGAAACGATGTCTCTGAAGATCTGTAAGATTATGGATCAGGCTATGAAAATGGGTGCTCCTTGTATCGGTATCAACGACTCGGGTGGTGCACGTATCCAGGAAGGTATCAACGCTTTGGCTGGTTATGCTGAAATCTTCCAGCGCAATATCCTGGCATCAGGTGTTATCCCGCAGATTTCAGGTATCTTCGGTCCTTGTGCCGGTGGTGCTGTTTACTCTCCTGCACTGACTGACTTCACGTTGATGATGGAAGGTACTTCTTATATGTTCCTTACCGGTCCGAAGGTGGTTAAGACTGTAACGGGTGAAGATGTAACTCAGGAAAACCTGGGTGGCGCAAGTGTTCACTCTACTAAATCAGGTGTAACTCACTTCACTGCCAAGACCGAAGAAGAAGGTTTGGCTTTGCTGCGTAAACTGTTGAGCTACATTCCTCAGAACAACCTGGAAGAAGCTCCTTACGTAGATTGTACCGATCCTATCGACCGTCTGGAAGATTCTCTGAATGAAATCATCCCCGATAGCCCGAACAAGCCGTACGACATGTACGAAGTAATTGCCGCTATCGTTGACAACGGTGAGTTCCTCGAAGTTCAGAAAGATTACTCAAAGAATATCATTATCGGTTTCGCACGTTTCAACGGACAGTCCGTAGGTATCGTTGCCAACCAGCCGAAGTATCTGGCAGGTGTGCTCGATAGCAACGCATCCCGTAAGGGTGGCCGCTTCGTTCGTTTCTGCGATGCTTTCAATATTCCTATCGTTTCATTGGTAGACGTTCCGGGATTCCTTCCGGGAACAGGCCAGGAATACAATGGTGTAATCCTGCATGGTGCCAAGTTGCTGTACGCTTACGGTGAGGCTACTGTACCTAAGGTAACAGTAACATTGCGTAAGTCTTACGGTGGTTCACACATCGTAATGAGCTGTAAGCAACTCCGCGGTGATATGAACTACGCATGGCCTACTGCTGAAATCGCTGTTATGGGTGGTGCAGGTGCCGTTGAGGTATTGTATGCCCGCGAAGCCAAGGAACAGGAAAATCCTGCTCAATTCCTGGCAGAAAAAGAAGCTGAATACACCAAACTGTTTGCTAATCCTTACAATGCAGCCAAGTATGGCTACATCGATGATGTGATTGAACCGCGTAACACACGTTTCCGCATTATCCGCGCCTTGCAACAGTTGCAGACTAAGAAATTGACTAACCCGGCTAAGAAGCATGGTAATATTCCTTTGTAATCAGGCTTTTAACACTAAAAACAAGAACGATTATGAATAAAACAAAAATCGGAATATTCTTTACCTTGCTGCTGGTGTTAGGTGTATGCTCTTCCTGCGGAGAGAAGAAATCGAACAATAAGCTGGTGCTGAATGAAGTGCTGATTACCAACGAAGGTAATTATCAGGACGACTACGGCTTGCACAGCGCATGGATTGAAATATTCAACAGATCATACGGCAGCGCCGACCTAGCAGGTTGCTATCTGAAAGCCAGTAGTCAACCGGGAGATACTGCCAGCTATTTTATCCCTAAAGGTGATGTCCTGACTTTGGTAAAACCTCGTCAACATTCATTATTTTGGGCCGATGGAGAAGCAAGACGTGGTACATTCCACACGAACTTCACGCTGAATCCGGAAACACAGAACTGGATTGGTTTATATGATTCAGGACGCAATTTATTGGATCAGATAACCATACCGGCAGGCGCATTACAAGCTAACCAGTCTTATGCCCGCGTAAGTGATGCGGCCGAAAAATGGGAAGTTAAAGACGGTAGTGCAGAGAAATACGTAACTCCGAGTACCAATAACAAAACTATCGACAGCAATGCTAAGATGGAGAAATTCGAAGAGCATGATAGCGATGGTATCGGTATGTCTATTTCTGCCATGAGTGTAGTATTTTGCGGATTGATCCTACTTTATATTTCATTCAAAATTGTCGGTAGAGTATCTGTTAACCTCAGCAAGCGTAATGCTATGAAGGCTAAAGGTATTACTGACAAACAGGAAGCTAAAGAAAAGAAACTGGGCGAAGCTCCGGGAGAGATATTTGCTGCTATTGCCATGGCTATGCACGAGATGCAAAGCGATGTACACGATGTGGAAGACACCGTTCTTACTATCACCCGTGTGAAACGCAGCTATTCACCATGGAGTTCGAAGATTTACACATTGCGTGAAACTCCTCTGAAAAAGTAATCACCTATAAATTGATAAAACGATGAAAGAATATAAATATAAAATCAACGGTAATACATATAAAGTTACCATTGGAGATATCGACGAAAATATCGCTCATGTAGAAGTGAACGGTACTCCCTACAAGGTAGAAATGGAAAAGGCACCGAAAGTGGTTGTTAAACCGGTAACACGTCCTACCACTCCGGCTCCGGCTCCGGCAACTCCTGTTGTGAAACCGGCTGCTGCTTCTACTGGCAAGTCAGGTGTTAAATCACCGCTTCCTGGTGTTATCCTCGACATCAAAGTCAATGTGGGTGATACAGTGAAGAGAGGACAAACTATTATTATCCTTGAGGCTATGAAGATGGAGAACAATATCAATGCCGACAAAGACGGTAAAATCACTGCGATCAACGTAAGTAAAGGAGATTCCGTTCTCGAAGGTAATGACCTTGTAATTATTGAATAATATGGGAGAATTTATCACATTTATAGGAAACAACCTTGCCGACTTCTGGACGTACACGGGTTTTGCCAATGCAACGGTAGGCCACGTCGTTATGATCCTGGTAGGTTTGTTCTTCATATACTTGGCGGTAGCCAAGGAATTTGAACCGATGCTGCTGATTCCTATCGGATTCGGTATGCTGATCGGTAATATTCCTTTCAACATGGAAGCCGGACTGAAAGTCGGTATCTATGAGGAAGGTTCTGTGCTCAACATCCTGTATCAGGGAGTAACCTCCGGTTGGTATCCGCCGCTCATCTTCTTGGGCATTGGTGCCATGACGGACTTCTCGTCTCTGATATCCAATCCTAAGTTGTTACTAATCGGTGCTGCTGCTCAGTTTGGTATCTTCGGTGCTTATATGATTGCTTTGGAAATAGGTTTCGATCCTATGCAAGCCGGTGCAATCGGTATCATCGGTGGTGCTGACGGTCCGACGGCTATCTTCCTTTCATCCAAGCTGGCTCCTAACCTGATGGGGGCGATTGCGGTATCAGCCTATTCTTACATGGCGTTGGTACCGGTAATCCAGCCGCCTATCATGCGCTTGTTGACTAACAAGCACGAACGTCTGATCCGTATGAAACCGCCGCGCGTAGTTTCTCACACGGAGAAAGTAATCTTCCCGATTATCGGTTTGTTGCTGACTTGTTTCCTTGTTCCGTCCGGTCTGCCTTTGTTAGGTATGCTGTTCTTCGGTAACCTGTTGAAAGAAAGTGGTGTAACCCGTCGTTTGGCTGAAACGGCACGCGGTCCGCTGATTGATACAATTACTATCTTATTAGGTTTGACAGTAGGTGCCTCTACTCAGGCTTCTGAGTTCCTGACGCTCGACTCTATCAAGATCTTCGGTCTGGGTGCATTGTCATTCGTAATTGCTACCGCTTCAGGTGTGCTCTTCGTGAAGATATTCAACCTCTTCCTGAAGAAAGAGAATAAGATCAACCCGTTGATCGGTAATGCAGGTGTATCTGCTGTACCCGACTCGGCACGTATCTCTCAGGTTGTAGGTCTGGAATATGATCCTACAAACTACCTGCTGATGCACGCCATGGGTCCGAACGTTGCAGGTGTAATCGGTTCTGCAGTAGCTGCCGGTATCTTGCTGGGATTCCTGATGTAAAAGACATGTGCGTTGAGTGGTATCTTTACCATTCAAAACATCCGGTATATTTTAGCGCTCCTTCGTCTGAAGGGGCGCTATTTTTATTCGTTAATCTATCTAAAAGAGGCTACGAATATTTCGTAAAGTAAATCTTTTTAGTAACTTGCAGCCAATTAAGCAATACTTTAAAGATAAAAAGACTATGCGGAAACTCTTTATTCTACTCTTTTTCAGTGCCTCTTCATTGCTGATGGCACAAAATACCAACCCAATTCAGGAAGCAATGGCAAACTATGATTATGAGACGGCATTGACGCTTATTGATAAGGAGACGCCGACTGTTCCCCTACTCTATCAAAAAGGGAAAGCTCTGAAAAGTCTTGGCAACAACAAGGAAGCGCTTCAGGTATATGAAGAAATCGTGATGCAAGATTCTCTGAATCCACGAGCTTATATTGAAGCTGCAGAGTGCTGTAAGTCATTATTAAAAAACAAACAGGCATTAAAATATTATCAAAAGGCAGTGGACCTGAATCCGGATAATAAGTATACCCGTATTCAATACATTACTCTATTACTGAATCAGCGGAAATTCGATGAAGCATTGGGAGAGAGCAGTCTACTTACAGAAACAGATAGCTCGGCTGTCGCATTACATCTACAAGCTCAAAGTTTTGAAGGGGTAGATGACATTTTAGCAGCATTGGGATGCTATGAAAACATACAGGAAAAATATCCCAACGATTTTCTGGCTGCTGCCAAAGCAGCAAGACTACACATCGAAGGAGCATTTTATAATTATGCTATAGAAGCTACCGAAAAATACCGCCAAATAGACAGTACAAACGTTGTTGTAAACCAACAAAACGCATTGGCATACTGCCTGATGAAGGATTATCAGACCGCAATAAAGAGATACGAACAGTTACTAAGCCTAGGGGACAGTACATTTACCACCTGCTACTATTTAGGAGTCAGTTATTACGCAGTAGAAAAGTTTTATGAAGCACATGATATACTGGAAGTAGCTCGCCAATATGATAAGCGTAATGTGAATCTGCTATATTATTTAGGACGCTCCTGTTCCAAAACGTCATGGAAGGATCAAGGAGTTGCATATCTGGAAGAAGCTGTGGCATATGCTACCCCACCCGATAGCGCTATGGTACGCCTCTATGTTGGCCTCACAGACTGCTATAAAATGGCACTAATGCCTAAAGAGCAAATCAAAACGATGCAAGACAGATATGATAAATATGATATAGAAAATCATAAGCTCTTGTATGACATGGCATATGTTTACCAATATCAGTTGAAAGATAAAAAGAATACAGAACGTTGCCTGGAGGCTTTCCTTAAAACGCGTCCCAAAAACAGCAGTGAGCAACCCGAAACAGATGATAAAGGAAATGTAATATTAGGATTAAGTACTTATTATGGTGCAGCCGAAACTTGGCTGAAAGATCTTCGCGAGAAAAAGAAAGTGGATGACTTCTTTCAGGGGAAAGTGAATGAGTGACAAGCTACAAGTTACGAGCTACAAGTGGTTTGCTGTGTAATAGCGCAGCTACTCGTAACTCGTAGCCTGTAGCCTGTAGCTTGTAACTTGTAGCTCGTAGCTAATTCATTGAAAACGTTTGCATAACATTATAAAGTATATAATAGCGGAGTAGCGGCAGCTTTCTCCGCTATTTGCTTATATTAGCACCAAAATACGGATATAATAACGAAAAGCTAATATCATGAAAAAATTATTCCTTATCCTGGGAACGTTTTTACTTTCCCTTAGTACGTATGCAGCTATGAACGTAAACAAAATCGACCCTCCGTTTTGGTACGCCGGAATGCAAAATCCCGAACTCCAACTTATGGTCTACGGTGAAGACATCGGTAACTCTTCCGTTACCGTCAACTATCCCGGCGTTTCTTTGAGCAGCACTGTCAAGCTGGAAAGCCCGAACTACCTGATTGTCTACCTGAGACTGGAGAAAGATGTGAAACCCGGTAAAGTAGCTCTCACTTTTGCACAAGGCAAAAAGAAAATCGTCAAAGAGTATGAACTGAAAGCACGCGGCAAGAAAAGCTGTGAACACAAAGGTTTTGATGCTTCCGACGCCCTCTACCTGTTGATGCCCGACCGTTTCGCAAACGGCAATCCGGACAATGACCAAATCCCCGGCATGGCCGAATACAAAGTAGACCGCAATGATCCGAATGCCCGCCATGGTGGTGACCTTGCAGGTATCGAGCAAAATCTGGATTACTTCTCCGACCTGGGTATAACCGCACTTTGGTTCACTCCGGTACTGGAAAACAATATGACCGGCGGTTCGTACCACGGCTATGCTACTACCGATTACTATAAAGTTGATCCGCGTTTCGGTACCAACGAAGAGTATCAGCAACTGATATCCAAATGCCACGACCGCGGCATCAAGATTGTAATGGATATGATCTTCAACCACTGCGGTGTAGAACATCCATGGATTAAAGATATGCCGTCTAAAGACTGGTTCAACAATCCCGATCATGAAAAGAACTTCGTGCAGACTTCTTTCAAACTGACTCCGCACGTTGATCCTTATACTTCACAATACGATTTCGACCAGATGAACGACGGTTGGTTTGTTACCGCTATGCCGGACCTTAACCAAAAGAATCCGCACGTATATCGCTACCTTGTACAGAACAGCTTCTGGTGGATTGAGTACGCCAATATCGACGGTATCCGCATGGACACTTATCCGTATGCCGACTATGACGCCATGAGCAACTGGATGAAAGAGCTGAACGAAGAATACCCCAACTACAACACCGTAGGCGAAACCTGGGTTACCGAACCGGCTTATACAGCCTGGTGGCAAATGGATTCCAAACTCTCTGCCCCGAAGAACAGTAACCTGAAAACCGTTATGGACTTCAGCTTCTTCGATAAAATCAACACTGCCAAGAACGAGCAGACCGAAACATGGTTCAAAGGTCTGGATCGCGTGTACAATAGCTTCGTATACGACTTCCTCTACCCCAACCCGGCTTCCGTACTGGCATTTATCGAAAACCATGATACCGACCGCTTCCTGGGTGAAGGCGACAATCTGCCAATGCTGAAACAAGCTTCTACCTTGCTACTTACCACCCGCCGTATTCCGCAACTCTACTATGGTACGGAAATCATGATGAACGGTGTAAAGAGCAAGAGTGACGGATACGTTCGTAAGGACTTCCCCGGTGGATGGTCTGGCGATACAGAAACCGCATTAACAGCCGCAGGACGCAGCAAGATACAGAACGAATGTTATAACTTCTACAAGACCTTATTGAACTGGCGTAAAGGAAACGATGTCATTGCCAAAGGTAGCATGGTGCAATTCATGGTACAGAACGGTGTTTATGCGTATGCCCGCCAGCACGAAGGTAAAACCGTATTCGTAATGCTGAATGGTACAGATGCCGAGACTACTGTTCCTTTGAAATTCTACAAAGAAATACTGAAAGATTCCAAACAAGGAAAAGATATTCTTAGTGGAAAGACAGTTGCATTCGGTGAATCGCTGACAATGGGACCAAGAGAATCATTGGTGATTGAACTGTAAACAGTATTTTACCAGAAAACAAAAAAACGCAGAGATATATGCATGCTCTGCGTTTTTTTTGTATCCTTACACCAAATTCGCTTTGTCTTAGTTAAGTAATTACCTAGTAGTAGTCGAGCAATTACTTACTAGTAGTTGGGTGATTACTTACTAGTAGTTCGCCAACTACCTATGGGTAATTTATGCAGCATTTAAACCTGTAAAAACAAAAAACACGCCTTGCCCCAAAGATTATGGATGAGAAATAGGAAAATGGCATAATTATAGCAGGCAAATGAACCATTTCTAAACATAGAATAAAATAATTGTTCCCACCTTTGTCTATTGAATTTACATTCAAATCAAGTATTATGAAAAATAGACAAACTGCTATCTTATATATCTTATTATGCTGTGCATGCCTTTCTTCGTGTCAGCGTGATAATACTGCCAAACTATTGGAGTTGGCAGAAGCCCAGATATGGGAAAAGCCGGATTCTACTTTACAGATACTGGAACAAATCTCTTCGCCGGAAAAACTCAAAGGAAAAGAACAGGCGGACTATGCCTTGCTACTGACACAAGCAAAATACCGCTGTAACATCTTGGCACCTTCAGATTCTCTGATAAATATTGCAATCAATTATTATAAGGAAAAAGAAAATGCCGACAGAAAAGGAGCAGCATATCTGTACAAAGGGAGCGTATTGAATGAGTTGCACGAATCCGAAAAGGCGATCCAGGCATACAAACAGGCAGAAGAGTGCATACCGAAAATGACGGATACTCATCTGATTGCACGGATATATAGTGATTTGGGATATTTGAATCAAATGGAATTGAATTACGATATAGCTAAAACATACTATAAGAAATCGTTATCTATCAATAAAGCAGAAAAATATTTATCAAATAGCACCAACGATTTAATTAATCTAATGGGGATATATATTTCATCTGATTACCAGAATAAACAAGATAGTGCTGAATGGTGTACTTCAGAACTTCTAAACATAGTCTCAAAAGTAGGCTCTAATATCCAAGCCAAAATATTCCACAACATAGCGGTACAAAAAATGTATAAGGAAAAATATACTGAAGCAGAGATATTTCTACAGAAGTTGAAAGAAGTTTCAAATGGAAAACTTAGTTATAAAGCACTATCCGTATGGGGAGAACTATATATCAAAATGGGACATAAAGAAAAAGCTGACAGTTTATTATATGCGGCTTTGGGAACATCTGATTTAACTGTAAAAGTGAATATCTATTCTACATTATATAAACAAGCAGAAGAGGATAAACAATATAAGAAAGCTGTTGGGTATCTTAAAAAATACACTGCAGTTATTGATTCCGTTCGGGATGAGCTAAAAAGTACGGAAATCAGAGAATTACAACTAAAATATGACAAGTCCATTACCCTCAGGCAAAATGCCGAAATACGAATGAATTGGTATCTCACTATTGCTATTGGATTCTTAATAGTGATAGCATTAATATCCCTCTATTTTTATAGTCTGAAAATATATAGGAAACAAAAAGGAAAAGAGTTATCCCAACAAAAACAAGGGTCTATCAAGTTACAAGAGCGGATAGATGTCCTCCAAACAATGGTAGAAGAAAGCGAGAATCTACACAGCCTGGAACGAGAAGAGGCTTTAAATAAAATCATAGACTTACAGAATGAAAAAGGAGAAAAAGATACACGTATAAAGCAGCTGGAAACCATGTTCCGGGCAAAAGACATCTCCGTTTCATCAGCAGATGCCGAAGCGTTACAAACATTCCTCAGAATTACGGAACAAAAAGAATATACTCCGGCTGCAAATAGAGATAATCTCCACCACTGGCTGGATATCACCCATCAAAACTTTGCAATCCGTTTGAATGACAAATACCCCTCACTCACCGGACGTGAAAAAGACATTTGTTACTTGACAGCTTTAGGCTTACCTCTTGATACTGTCGCACAGCTTCTCAATGTACAACCTCGAAGCATTGAACGGTACATCAGCCGTATATGCGAAAAGTTCGGCTTTTCAAAAGGGAGTAAAGAAAGCTTTATCGATTTTATAATGGCATATGCACATAATAGATATAAACATACATAATATTATAAATTTAACCTTAAAGAAAATGACTGAAAAAGAATTAGCTTTATTACGTAAAGCACTCATGCAATCTCAAAACTATCTGGAATTTGGTTCCGGGAACAGCACTTTGTTGGCTACAGAAATAGAGACCATTAAGCATATAACAGTAGTAGAATCTGATGCCTCTTTCTGGAATGAGAAACTCTTAAATATACCCTCCATAAAATGCGGTGTATATACCAAACGTATAAAACCATTACTAATCAACATAGGGCCAACTGGTGAATGGGGATATCCCATAGACAATAGTAATCAAAATCAATGGCCACTATATTCATCCTCAGCCTTTCATGAAAAGACATCATACGATTTAGTATTGGTAGACGGACGTTTCAGAGTAGCATGCATATTACAAGCTTGTCTGCACTGTTCCCCAGAAACCAGAATCATGATACACGATTTTTTTAACCGCCCTATTTATTTTGTTGTGTGTCCCTTTTTAAAATTAGAAGAGCAAGCTGATACATTAGGCATATTCACCATAAACAAAAGAAAAAATTCTAGAATATTAAAAGAATACATATCTATATACGAGAAACTACCTGGTTTTTGATATCACTTCCACCAAAAGAGTTCTTATTTTGTCGCAAAAACCACACAAGAGCTAATGTAACAAATTAATCTACAACAAATTATATAATCTCACAATATTTCCAATTTCTATGATAATGTTCCTTTTTTCTATCTAATTTTGTCACAAACCAAAAAATAAATATTATGAGAACAGTAGTTTTATCGATTTTAATATTATTCAGTCTTCCGATTTATAGTATCGTTTCAGATGAAGCAAAAGATATTAAGATAAAAGGTGAAATAGAACTAGCACAAACCAAATCTTTATCATTTCCTCTTAAAGCATATCTAGAAGAGAATGCTGTATTCGTGCAATTCTACATAGCCATGACTGATGTTACAATTACACTTACCAGTTCTGAAGGTGAAACAGAAAGTCGTACGGTTTCTTTTACTGAATTCCAGACAGAAGCATTTTATATAGATCATCCTTCACAAGGCATGTATCACATTACGATTACAACGCCTCGTGGAACAAATCTATATGGAACATTTTATATAAAATAAATAAACCATAAATCTTTCTTTCTCGCAATTGTATATGCCGTATAATTCATCCATAAAACAAATAACAGATTACCAGATACTAAATGGAGGTTTCTGTCTAAATCCAAGTCTTCTTGAAGGAAAAATGGGTATAGCCTTATTCTTTTTCTTTCAGGCACGATATACCCATAACAACTGGTACGAAGATTTTGCCGGAGAATTATTGGATGATATATGCGATAATCTTCACATAGGTCTTCCCATTACTTTTGCAGATGGATTATGCGGCATTGGTTGGGGAATTGAGTTAATGAAAAGGCTAAATTTCATAGAAGGAGATACAGATGATATATTATGTGACATTGACCGGAAAATAATGGAACGTGATGTACGTAGAATGTCCGATATGACTTTTGAATATGGATTGGAAGGTATTGCAATATATGTGCGAAGCCGCATTGATAGTGTCAGAACAATAAAAAATAACCAACCTTTTGATTCTTCTTACCTGAAAGAGTTGGAAGAGGCTTGCCAAAGAAACAACATTCTGCTGTATTCCATGCAATATAATACAGATTCTACATGGAATCGGATATTAGATCTATTAGCAACTCATCCCTTTTCGAAGGAAAAAAGTTGGAAAAGAGGATTAGTAAAACTAAGAACCATTTATGAATAATATTAAAGTCAGCATATTAATCCCGGCTTACAATGTAGAAAACTACATTGAGGAATGCCTTCATTCTCTAAAATGTCAAACATTAAAAGAGATAGAAGTGATTATTATTGATGATGGTTCTACAGACAAGACGGGTGAGATAGCGGAAATGTATGCCCATTCCGATCAGCGTTTCCGTGTTGTTCATCAGTCAAACAAAGGATTAACCCAAAGCCGCAACGTTGGTTTATCTCTGGCACGAGGCAAATACATTGGTTTTGTAGACGGTGACGATTATGTGTCCAAAGACGCCTTCGAACAATTGTTTTTACGTGCCGATACCTATTCGGCTGACATTGTCCTCGGCAGCGTTCTATATACCTATGAAGATGGCACCTCACACCGGGTAGGCGATAAATCCGCAGTTTTTCAATCCTATCCCGGAACGATGGAAGGAAAACAATGTTTCAAGTTATTAATGAAAACAGGATGCTATATACCTATGGTATGGAGTAACTTGTACCGACTGGAATTTATTCGACAGAATCAATTACACTTTGAAGCTGCCTTTCATGAAGATGAATTCTTTATGCCTTATGCACTATTTTTTGCCAAGAAAGTTATTGATATTAATATTGATTTTTATTTCTACCGCCAACGGCAAGGCTCTATTATGCATAGTGACCGCAACCTGATAAGGCGTTCCGAGTCTCTTTTTTTCATAAATTCAAGATTGAAGGAATTTATAAAAGAAAAGGTAAATGGTAAAGAATGTGACGAAACAGAACAAGCGTTTCTATTACAAGCGGATTCCTTATACGAACGTGCCCAAAATCTATACGAAAATGAATTAAGTACCTCTTCAAAGAAATGTTTGTTCATTATTTCAGAAGAGAGTGTAGCAGGAAAGTATGGAGTAGGCACATATATCAGCCAATTGACCCAATGCTTTGATCTTTCAGCATGGAACCTGAATGTAATTATTTTGCATGCTCGTTCCAAAGAAGTACAGTGGAAGATAAAAGACGGAATTGCCTATTACGAAATACCAATGCCGGGCAAAATGCAATATTACAGTTCATCCTTGGATGAAAAACAATATTATAGAGGGGTATTTTACTATTTAGCTTCACGTCTCACATTACCTAAAAAAATCTATTGCCATTTCAACTTTGCTATCCATCATGATTTAGCTTTGCTATTCAAAAAGAAATTGCAGGCCAAAATTGTATTCACTCTTCACTATACTGATTGGAGCTTTGATTTATTGGGAGATCAGGATTGGCTAAAACAAATTTTAGCCAATCCTATAGGAAACAAAGATAATCAGGTAAAGAAAACTTTTGAACGAGAAAAGGCATTTATGATGGAGTGTTGTGACTATGTAGTAACAATAGCTAACCATTCTTATAGAATGCTGAAAGAACTTTATGAAATCCCCCAAGACAAATTAGTCTTTGTTCCAAATGCTCTAAAAGATGAATATCAACCAAGAAATAAAGAAGAACTAAATTCTTTGCGAAAGAAATACGGATTTAATGATAATGACAAAATAGTATTATTTGCGGGTAGAATTGATTTAGTAAAAGGTTTTGCAGAATTGATAAAAGCCGTCAAATTAGTACAGAGAGAGATTCCTAATACAAAATTGGTTATAGCCGGAAGTGGAAATTATACTCTTGCTTTCAGTACTGCCGCTCCATGTTGGTCAGGATTGGTTTTTACCGGATTCCTCCCTAAGGAGCAGCTATATGACTTGTATGCCATAGCAGATATTGGAGTAGTACCTTCTAAACATGAGGAATTTGGATATGTAGCTGTTGAGATGATGATGCACAGGCTTCCGGTTATTGTCAATAATACGACAGGACTGAAAGAAATAGTAGAAAACGGAGAATTGGGTACTGTGTTTGAATATGGGGAGAATTGGGATGTTAAATCATTGAAAGAAAAGATTATCAGCTATTTAATTAGTGAGAAATCGAACAGTCAGATGACAAAGGAAGCTAGAAATAAGGTTTTAGAGTGTTATTCATTGGATTCTTTCTGCAGGAGAATTCATGATATATACAATCACATGGAAAATCCATGTGATACTTATCTTAACAATTAAAAAACATCTAAAGTATGAAGAAACTTAAAAAAATTTCTTTGCAGAATCTTGCTCAAGACGAGATGGCAGAAAGAGAACAAAACATGCTTAAAGGTGGGGCTTGTGCTTGCATTAGCGTATGTCTCTGCTCCTATGCTGGTCCTCAACAAGGGCCTAATGATTCTTATTATGGAGGATCATCTACGCATGCTAATGGAAATGCCAATGATTCACAAAGTACATCTAGCAACTCCAATTGATTTGTTACTTAACATTTCAACCGCATGCATGAAGTGACCTGCCATCTTATCAGCTTTATCTTTTAGCAGATAAGATCTGTTGGATTATCAATAAAATGGTATCTATATGAAAAAATCTCTGTTAAAAATACTTTCTCATTTTTATTAGTGAGTGATTTTTCAACAGAGAATTTTTTCAATACATGAAAATCAAAAATTATTTATGCGATTCTTCATTTCAATGAATATGAACGTATATCTATAAAAAATTGTTATAAAACATATTTGTATGAAAATATTAGTACTTAAGAATGCACGGTATTGTTTTTGTATGTTTTTCCTCACAATTACAGTAATAGGTTGTACCGGAAAATCAAGTAAGCAAGCAGATGTAAAAACAGTTCTATCAGACACGTTAACAGATGAGGCTTCTACAACAGTTCTTGAAGAAAAAGGTTATACTATTGATAGCAGCAGAAAAGAGAAAAAGCCGGTAACTGCTGATTCTCAACAGAACAAGCCCCCCCAAAGTAATATAGTTGAGTCAAAAGAGATAGATTTGAATAAAATCTACGAAGAGTCTGAAGTGGTAAGAGCATTTCCTTCTTTAAATAACTCCCAACTTCTTGATTTTATCAGTAAACACTTCAAATATCCAGATATAGAGCCTGTTAGCGGCAAAGGAAGGGTTGACTTGATCGTAGAAAGAGATGGCGCCGTTTCAGATGTGATAATCGTTAAAGGCATACATCCTGCTATAGATAAAGAATTTATCAGAGTACTTAAATTATTACCCAAATTTACTCCAGGCAGGATAAACGAAACCCCGGTACGTTCTAAATACGGAGCACCTATAAATGCCAGTGCTATGTAAAATCTTCAATATGAAGCTAAATAAATAAGAAAATATGAAGAATATAAAAGGATTTAAAGTCGCAGTAGCCTTATATACAGTTTTAGTAACGGCAAGTTGCAGCACTTCCCCTAAAGGTGACGGCACATTGACATTTGTCGAGTCTAATGAGAACGCACTGACTGTTTGTCACTTTGATCAAGTAAAAAATACCATTAATATTAACTTAAGCGAATTGGTGGAAGATCTCAAAATCATACGCTTTGAAAATACAGATAACGCTTTCTTCAAAAGCTGTAACCTATGTATTACGGATCATTACATAGGTATTCGCCAATCTGAGAGTCTGCCTTTCTTACTTTTTGACCACAATGGAAAATTAAAATGCCAAGTCGGAGCTATAGGAAATGGTCCGGGGGAATATTCACAAACTATTTATGATGAAGCTATTAATGAAAAAACTGGAGAAATATATTTATCCTTTTTCTTTTCTTTACCCAAGGTTTTAGTGTATAATACTGACGGAAAATTTGTACGCGAAATTGTCACCAAAGAAAAACTGAGCAAACCGAAAGTAGAGGTGGATGACAATGGAGACATAACCATTATTCACATGCCTTTCACATACAATAAGGAAAAATTCCTCGCTACCGTATATAACAAAAACGGTTTATTTAAACAAGAACTAAAGCCTACTCCTAACTTTTTGCAGGAAAACTTCAATCAAGATATATTTGCTTACCATAATGTTCCTGAATTCAGCTTCTGGCTGTCCTCCTGCGACACACTTTTCCACTATGACAAGAATGCTAACAAAATCTATCCCAAGTTCAAGATGGATTTTGGTAAAGTGTCCGAAACTCCACTGCACATTTATAATGAGTTGCCCGGCTATTATCTGACTGCCATGCTATGGGACAAGGGTATTATAGCAGTGAATAAAGAAAAGCAAACTTCAAATTACGCCCGACTGATAAATGACTTTTTCGGGCACATGGAGGCTCCAATGTTCAATTTCAGTAACGGATGGTTCTATCAGATGTTTGAGCCGGGACGTCTAATTACTCAAATAGAAAAACGCCTTGCCGACAGCGACTGTTCTGCCGAGGATCGCAAACAGTTGGAAACAATGTTGGAATCCATTGATGAAGAAGGCAATAACATCTTGTTTATGGGCAAACTAAAGCAAAAGGGGAAATGAAAGAAGAAAGAATGAATGATAGGTTTCAATTAGTTGATGCCAATCAGATAGAACATAATCTGATACACTTGAAGCAATTGGTCTTTGAGGTTACCGATGCTTGCAATTTAAGATGCAAATATTGCGGCTATGCAGATTTCTATCAGGGATATGATGAACGGATAAATAAAATGCTTCCTTTTAAAAAAGCACAATTAATCATAGATTATTTACATGATTTATGGAGAAAAAGCTATGTAAAAGGAACTTCTTTTCCCATATCAATTAGCTTTTATGGAGGAGAGCCATTGCTGAATGTACCGTTAATCAAACAGATTATATCTTATTTGGAATCACTCGACTTCGTAGGAAAAAAGTATTTCTACAACATGACTACAAATGCGATGTTGCTTGATAAGTATATGGATTTCATTGTAGAAAAAGATATTCGTTTACTTATTAGTTTGGATGGCGATGAAGAAGGACAAAGTTACAGGGTTGACCATACCGGTCGTAATTCTTTCTCGCGAGTTATTCACAACATCAAATTATTACAAGAAAAATATCCGGATTATTTTGATAAGTTAGTTCAATTCAACGCTGTTTTACATAATAGGAACAGCGTTGAAGCGACCTATCGCTTTATTAAAGACAATTTTAACAAATCCCCCAGAATTGCCCCTCTAAACAATTCAGGTATTAAAGATGATAAAAAGAAAGAGTTTATAAATACTTATAAAAATGTTTCTGAAAGCCTCAAACAAGCGCATAACTGCGAGGCTTTAGAAGCTGAAATGTTCATAAGCGCTCCTGATATACATCAGTTGGCCAATTATATTTTCTTTGAAACCAACAATGTATATAACACTTATAACGAATTGTTTCTAGATAAAAATAAATTAACCGTTTTTCCTACAGGAACATGTACTCCTTTCTCTAAAAAAATGTTTATTACAGTAAACGGGAAAATCATCCCTTGCGAACGTATAGACCATGATTTCGCTGTAGGATTCATACACGATGAATATATTGATTTGAATTATGAATATGTTGCAGATAGACATAACCATTTTGTACAAAAATATAACAAACAGTGCAGTGTTTGTGCTTTGTACAAGAACTGCATGCAATGTGTATATCAAATTGATGATATCAGAACAAACGAAACAAAGTGCCTGAGTTTCTGTCCGATGAAGTCATGGACTCACAATGCTACAAAGCAGCTAATTTATTTGCGAAAGCATCCGGGAGCTTATCAAAGGATTTTAAATGAGGTATCTATAAGATCATAGACTATGAAAAAGAATTGGCTAACACTTAATAGTGAGACTTTCCTATGGCTTAAAGGAGAGGAAGGATTACTGTACAATACATTGAATGCAACGTCTTTCCATTTTGTGAATACAGGGGAAGTGAAAAAAATAGGTAATGAGTTGCTGAAGGCTGACAATTTGTATTCAGTAATGGTATCTGATAATCAGCTTCAAGATAAAAAGACAGTTGCATGGATTGATTCCATTATAACTAATAACATGGGATGCCTTACAAGAGAAGTAACCTATGAGGAACGTCCTATTTCGTTGATGCCTATCTTAAAAGTTCAGGATAATACACAACGTTATGTATGGGAACACAATAGAGGCATTCAGGGTACTATACTTGATAATTTGCATGAAGTTTTCTTCTACATCAATGGGACTGCCAATGGTGAAAACGAGTTATACAAACAGATTATATATCCATTAAAGATAAATGAAAGTTTAGATTATCGTGATATCATAGACTTCTGCTACAATAGCAAGAATCCTTATTTAACGCGCATTTATCTCATTGGTTCTCTATTTACATATCCTTCTTATTCTATATTACTGAATGAGCTACATCAACTGCATATTCAATTAGTGATAACTGTTACTGATATAGATTATTTGCATTACATGCAAGCATATACAGATTTGACAATGCAGGAGGATACCATTGTACAAGTAATGGTTAAGAACATAAACCGTATGGAAGAATTGTTGGTTAATCATAATAAAATAAATGTGTGTTACTACTTCCTTGTTGCATCAGAGGCGGAATATGAATATGTTTTAGATACAATAGAAAGGGATAACAAAAAATTAGATTATCAAATAATTCCCATAGTGAAAGACAATCTTGATTTCTTCAGGAATTTAGTATATCTGGATAAAAAAGAACTTACTGAGATACCCCTTACCAAACGAGATATTTTTGTCAGACAAAGTATAAACCTTAATGATTTCGGAAGATTAACGGTATTATCTGATGGTCGTGTCTATTCAAATATCAATCATCCCTCACTGGGTACAATTAAAAACTTACCAATAGATCTTGTTTATAAAGAGTTTACCAAAGGGCAATCCTGGTTTAATGTACGTAAACAAAAACCTTGTTCCGACTGTATTTATCAATGGCTTTGTCCATCTCTATCCAATATTGAATTGGCGATTGGAAAGCCCAATCTCTGCTTGATAAAAGAGTGAAATACATAAATCGTTGGTTAGGTTTTAAATCTTGGAATTAAGAATGAAAATTGCATTTCCCCATTATTTCCAACTTGATGCGATGGACTGCGGCCCCACCTGCCTACGGATGATTTCCCATTATTACGGAAAAATCTATTCGTTACAAACTTTGCGCGACCGCTCTTTCATTACCCGTGAAGGAGTGTCCATGCTGGGTATTAGCGATGCTGCCGAATCTATAGGTTTCCGCACATCAGGCGTACGTATTTCTTTTCAACAGCTAATTGAGGATGTGCCACTTCCATGTATTCTACATTGGCAACAAAGACATTTCGTAATATGCTATAAGATACGAAAAAAGAAAAAAAAACACTTTTTCCATATTGCTGATCCGGCAACTGGCCTAGTCACCTACCATGAAGAAGAATTAAAAAAATGCTGGTTATCAACAAAGGTTGATGGAGATGAGAAAGGAGCTGCATTGGCTCTGGAACCTTCACCGGATTTTTATAGCCAGGAAGATGAACCGGAAAGCAAACAGAGAAAGCTTTCATTTTTCCTGCAATACCTTACACCCTATAAAAAACAACTGTTGCAATTGATACTTGGCATGCTGACCGTCAGTTTGTTGCAATTGATATTCCCGTTTCTCACACAATCATTGGTAGATGTCGGCATCCGGGATGGGAACCTTAATTTCATCACCTTAATTCTCGTAGCTCAACTGATAATATCCATCTCACAGCTGTCTGTAGACTTTATCCGCAGTTGGATATTGCTGCACATGAACACACGTATAAACATCTCTCTCATATCTGACTTCTTAGCCAAGTTGATGAAGTTGCCTTTACGCTATTTCGATACCAAAATGATAGGTGACATCATGCAACGTATTGGGGACCATAACCGCATAGAAACATTTCTGACCGGATCGTCCATAAGTACCTTGTTCTCATTCGTCAATTTCTTCATTTTCGGCTTTATTCTGGCTTATTACAACCTGATTATCCTAGGTATTTTCCTCCTCGGCAATTCGCTGTATGTAGTATGGATTCTCTGTTTTATGAAGTATCGCCGGGAACTGGATATACGACGTTTCTCACAAGCATCCAGCGAACAAAGCAGCCTGATACAGCTGGTAACAGCCATGCAGGAAATAAAACTGAACAACTGTGAGAAACAGAAGCGGTGGCAATGGGAACGTATTCAAGTAAAATTATTCAAAATCAGTGTCAAGGGACTGGCTTTGGGACAAGTACAACAAGTAGGTTCTGTCTTTTTCAACCAAACAACCAATATCATTATTTCATTTATAGCTGCCAAATCAGTAGTGGAAGGGCAAATGACATTGGGTATGATGATGTCTCTCACCTATATCATTGGCCAGCTTAACGGCCCTATAGGTGCTTTCATCGGATTCGCTCGGCAACTGCAAGATGCTAAAATCAGTTTGGAAAGATTGAACGAGATACATGAAAGGAAAGATGAAGAACAGGATATTGCATCCAAACAACAAATACTTCCGATGCAGAAAAACATCACAATCACTCATGTATCTTTCAGCTATAGCGGTTCCGACCGCGACTATGTACTGGATGATGTCTGCCTCAGCATACCCGAAAAAAAAGTGACTGCCATCGTTGGTGCCAGTGGAAGCGGAAAAACGACACTGGTAAAGTTGTTGTTAGGATTCTATTCCCCGCAAAAAGGAGAAATACGATTAGGAGATACTTCTCTGGAAACTATTAACCCACATTTATGGCGATCGAAAAGTGGAGCCGTAATGCAAGACGGATTCATTTTTTCGGATACGATAGCCAATAACATTACCGTCAGCGAAGAGCAGATTGACCTTGAGAGACTAAAGCATGCAGTAACTGTAGCCAATATCCGCGACTTTATAGATTCTCTGCCTTTAGGATACAACACTAAGATAGGAATGGAGGGAAACGGAGTCAGCCAAGGACAAAAACAGCGGTTACTTATTGCACGCGCCGTATATAAAAATCCTGATTTCCTATTCTTTGATGAAGCAACCAATGCCCTGGATGCCAACAATGAGAAAGAGATAATGGAACATTTAAACAAGTTCTACCAGGGCAAGACTGTTGTTGTAGTTGCTCATCGTCTCAGCACCGTTCGCAATGCCGACAAGATAGTAGTACTGGATAAAGGGAAAATAGCCGAGGAAGGAACTCATCATGAACTCACTGCCCAAAAAGGGAAATATTACCAATTAGTAAAAAATCAACTGGAACTTGGCAGTTAACATAATATCAAAGTATGGGAGAAGACAATATACATAAGGAAATTGAACTGAGAAGCGAGGAAGTGCAGGAAGTGATGAATCATATCCCACCATCTATTCTCCGCTATGGCATTTCCGTCTTACTGGGCATCTTGCTCATACTCTTGATTGGCAGCACATTTTTCAACTATCCGGATTCGGTAGAAGCAGAAATGACACTTACCACGCAAGCACCGCCTGCATACATCATCGCCAAAACAGCAGGAAGGATAGAGCAACTGTATGTAACGAATAAGCAGGCTATCCATGAAAAAGACATTATCGGTGTAATACAAAATACCGCCACAACAGAAGACATATTCTACTTACAGGAAAACCTGAAAGCATGGAAAGCACAAGGTTCGCAAATTGAGCAGACGGACATTCTGTTTTTCCACAGAATCCCTGAGTTGGGAGATACACAAACGGCCTATTCTTCCTGTATGCTTGCCTGGGACAATTATCTGCAACACATG
The DNA here is from genome assembly GCF_020091405.1 of Bacteroides cellulosilyticus. Taxonomy (NCBI): domain Bacteria; kingdom Pseudomonadati; phylum Bacteroidota; class Bacteroidia; order Bacteroidales; family Bacteroidaceae; genus Bacteroides; species Bacteroides cellulosilyticus. The sequence goes on along the minus strand of NZ_CP081903.1, from coordinate 3,635,614 downwards.
AAGGAAGACAGAATCTATGAGACGGAACTTCTGAACACCATAGCCTCCCTGCAAGTAGCATTGTCTGAATGGGAAAAGAACTATCTGTTGGTAAGTCCGGTAAACGGTACGGTAGCCTTCATGCAACCATGGGAAATGAGCCAAACCGTTGAAAGTGGTGAAACCATGTTCGTAGTCATTCCTCAAAATGCAACAAGACCCATAGGAAAAGCTCTTCTCCCAATGGATGGAATCGGCAAGGTAAAAACAGGACAACGGGCAATCATCCGCTTCCCCGCGTTTCCGGAACAAGAGTTCGGCTTCATAGAAGGAAAGGTTGTTTCAATATCTCCGGTACCTGACCAAGAAGGATATTATGTACTGGAAATATCTTTGCCACACAATCTGAAAACAAACTACGGAAAAGAACTGCCATTGATAAAAACCATCAAAGGCACAGCCTCCATAGTGACAAAAGAGAAAAACCTACTTGAAAGATTATTGAATCTAAAACTGTGATATATGAAAAGAGAACTAGTTGATGATGTTTATAAACGCTTGATTAACGAAGACCGGAAGTGCCTCCCACCCTACTTGAAAGGCGGACTAATGGAAATATGCATATTTATGGCACTCTATTCAGAATATAAGAATAACAGAAAAGCCAGAAGTTTATCTGCAACAATGCTGCTTGAAGTTATTAATGCCACCAATAAATTGCCCAATCGCTTGTTTGACGGGAAAATAGGTATAGCATGGGGAATGAAATACTTATCCAATAATGAAGTATTAGAAGAAAATAGTATTACCACCAATATGCACAAGGTAGTGTGGAGCGACTATTTATACCAAAGTATAACAATGCCAATCTACCTGCCTGAAAAAGAGCCTCTATTTTCTATCGGCATTTACCTGACACAGTTGTTCAATCAAGAAGACTCGCTCCAAAGATACGTTATAGAAGAGAGACTGCTTGCATTGATAGACGAATGTGACAGACTGCTGCATTGTACGATAAAAGATATATACTCTCCCATGGATATATCTTTACCAATGCTTCACTCCATTCTCTTCTTTCTAAAAAAAATGGATAAAGAGCATATTTATCCATATCAAACACAAAATCTAATAAAGTCAACAGAGAATATATATCATCAAATCAAAAACAAAGTGCCATTGGATGACTATATTTACCATGCACTTATCAAAAGTGTAAATAATTTGCCCCAAAATCATACAATAAATTTCTATATAGAGTTTTTAGGCAACTTAGGCTTTTATAGCCTGCTATATAGCCAGCCGGAGATTTTTAATACAGCCTTGGAACAGCTCAACGAGCAAACTCCTTCTTTTCACTACGAAGTTACACAAATAATCAGGAAGGGAAATATCAGTATAGAAACACTATGCGGATGGGGATTCGGCTTATTAATCCACACAAAGCAAGAAGATTATGAGGAACAGTAAGAAAATAAATTTGGAGAACTTGACATTCTGCATTCCCGTGCGTATAGACTCCTCGCATAGAGAACGTAATCTATTGACCATTTTGAAATTTTATGCACAAAATATCCGCTGTAATTATATAGTAATGGAAGCAGATAAAGAACAGCATCTAAAAGAGTTGCCTTCAATTGAAGGATTGGTTTATCACTTCATATACGATGAAAACCCGACATTTCATAGAACATACTATATCAATAAAATGCTGGCACAGACCACCACAGAGATAGCCGCCATTTGGGATACGGATGCCATTGCTCCTATTACTCAACTGAGTAAGGCATACAAGACAATCATTGAAGAACAGGCGACTATGGCATATCCTTATGACGGCTGTTTTTGGAGCATTAACGAATTCTTTTCTTCACTCTTTTGCAAGAACTTAAAAATTAGTCTTTTAGAAAAGTCCCCTATGATGAAGTTCCTGATGTGTGGTTACTATTCTGTAGGAGGAGCTTTTTTGGTTAATGTCAGACTGTATAAAGAATGTGGATGGGAAAATGAACATTTCATAGGATGGGGACCGGAGGATGCGGAACGCTATAAAAGATTGATGATTCTTAACAAGAAGCCGATAAAAATACCGGGGGCTCTATACCACCTATACCATTCACGAGGAAATAATAGCAGTGATGGTAACGAGCAAGTGGCATATATAACTAAAAAAGAATACTGCCACGTATGCAGTATGCAGCCTGATGAGTTGAAAGAGTACATTAAAACATGGAACTGGATAAAATAATAAAGAGATGAAACATGCTATTTTGCTACTTTGGCACAAAGACATAGAGCAACTGAAGAATCTTATCGGGCTATTCGATGAAGATTTCAAATTCTATATCCATATCGATAAAAAAAGCATTATAACTAAAGAAGAAATAGAACGACTTAAAAACAATTGCCAAATAGCCGGAGTTTATCAAAAATATAGAATAAACTGGGGCGGCTTCAATATACTGAAAGCCGAACTCTTGTTATTGCAAGAAATCGTAAAGAACAATTCAATTGACTATATCCACTTTATGAGTGGGCAAGATTATCCCATAAAGAAATTAGACGACATTAAATCTTTTTTCAAAAATAACAATGGAAGAGAGTTTATTGAATACATGAAACTGCCGGTAGAAAAATGGGAACATGGCACTTATGACAGGTTTGTATACTACCGGCTAAATGACTGGTTTGATTACAACACACGCAAAGGGTATAAAATCATTGAGAAATTCATTACCTTACAAAAAAAAATAGGTTATAAAAGACATATACCCGATCAATTCGAACATTTATATGGAGGCTCCAACTGGATGTCCATAACCTATGAATGCGCAAAACATATGACCGAAAACAAACGGAAATTCCGACGTTTCTATAATCGGCTGAAATATACATTCGCCGCGGACGAAGTATACTTCCACACTGTAATATTAAACTCAATCTTCGCAGATAAGGTAGAAAATAACAATCAACGTTGCATTCTATGGGACGGAAAATGTTCTCCAATCGTTCTTAACGAAACTCATTGGTGGAAAATCATTAACAGTAACCGTCTTTTTGCCCGCAAATTAGACTATAAAGTCTCCGCTAAGCTCATGGAATGCATCAACCGTCACCTATTTACAAATGATGAAACTAAAGATATGAAAGATATAGTAGTCATTGTTGCACATGAAATGCACAAGTCAATCAATGAGAAGTATTTCCGTATCAAAGAAGGGTTTAAAAAGTACGGAGATGTCGTGTTGTTACTGAACCATGAAGATGAAAGTGAGATTCATTTCCCAGAAGGTATGGACTATTGCATATTTACTACAGATATGCTCAATGAGTTAAAATATGAACCGATAGAGGAAACCATCACTCCGGGAAGCAATCACTTTGCATTGCTCTATTTCTATCTAAAACATTCCGGATATCGACATTACTGGAACATAGAATACGATGTTGAATTTTCGGGCGAATGGACCGTTCTATTTGATGGGTTTTCAGACATCAATACAGATTTTATAAGCACTCACATTATGGGATATGAAGAAGAGAAAGAATGGTTTTGGTGGAATAGTTATCAAGGAAAAACCATGGATATTCCGCTTGGAGAAAGACTTCGCTCTTTCAATCCCATCTATAGAATTTCAGAGAAAGCCCTCAAATTCCTGGATGAATTCTTAAAAGCCCAAAATTGCGGACATCATGAAGTATTGATTCCTTCCTCCCTCTTCCACTCTGGTTTCACAATTGCAGACTTTGGAGGAACCGGAAGATTTGTACTGCCGGGATATGAAAACAGATTCTATCTATCAACAGATTTGTTTTGTGAAAAATATCCGGGAGGAACTATGCGATGTTTCCCTCAGTTCCATGACATAAAATCCTATCATCTATCGAATAAGCTGTTTCATCCGCTAAAATACTCAGAATAATAAAGATATAGTACATGGAAAGTTATATCAAAGATTACTCTTCAGCATTATATAATCTGGCATGCCTGAAAGGTATGCCGGGTAAGTATATTGTGAGACCGGAAGAAAGCTGGATTGATATCATAGAAATATTATTCTGGCTTTCCGGACGCAGTGGAGAATGTTTAGAAAGGATACTCATGGTTCTGCCTTTGCGAGAAAGAATAATTTGTATCCTCACCTATTTAGGATACAGCAGTGCGGAAGTAGCAAGAACTATTTGCATAAGCACTGCAGGTGTGGTTAAGGCAAAACAACGGATTAAAAGAAAAATCGGATTGCCTACAGATGTCAGTTTGAACGAGTTCATTACCTCTGTATAAAACCTCACTCATACTCATTACATCGTAAGAAATTGTATCAAAAATGTTGCTTGGTGTGTAGCCCTTTCAAATGTTCTCCCTACAAATATTAGTCAAACATTTGACTAATTCCAATAAAAAGCTCTACCTTTGCGCCCGAAAAATAAAAAGCAACGTAGCAATGGAGAATTACAATTCATCCCGCGGGCTTATCCAGCAAATGCTAAGAACCCGCATGGCATTCCGCCAAGCTCTGCAACGCGTTTTGAAACGCAATAACATAGATATCACCTTTGAAATGTTACAAGTATTGAGTTCCCTGTGGCAGGAACAAGGAATCAGCCAGCAGGCATTAGCCGAAAAGACAGCCAAAGACAAAGCTTGCATGACTAATCTGATGGCAAACCTCGAAAAGAAAGGCTGGATCATGCGCCAGGAAGACCCTAACGACCGCCGTAACCGACTTGTATACCTCACTCCCGCAGGAGAAGAGATATCCAACCGTGTACGCCCGCTCATCAAGGATTTTTATACCCAGACGGGCCAACTGATGGGAATAGAGAACCTAAACGCATGTTCCAATCAACTAGAGACACTCTATGAGATATTCAATCAGTTCTAATTTTCTTCGCCTCTTACTCATTCACACACTTGCTGTAGCTCCGTTGTGGCTAACCGCTCAGGAGAATGCTCATCTATTATCCGTAGACGAACTTTTCCGTCTGGGCACAGAAAACAGTCTTCAACTTAAAAAGAGCAAACTACAAGAGGTTATCTATAATGATCAAAAGAAGTCTGCATACACAGACCGATTGCCTGATATCCAAGTAGGTGCCAGTGCCGGAATCATAGGCCAGCCTGTCATCTTTCAGCGGGGACTTTCACATCCCGTGCGCCCCGAAACGCCGGACTGGTCACAAAACTATAACATCAACCTGACGCAGCCCCTCTACCAGGGAGGAAGGATACAAGCAAAAATACATCAGGCCGAACTTAAAAAGCAAATAGCCGCCCTGACCAGTGCCGACAACGAAGCCGAAATCAAGCTGGTACTACTGCAACAGTACATGACGCTTTTCAGTTACTACAAACAGCGGGAAGTGCTGGCACGCAATATCGAAGAGTCCGAACACCGACTGAAAGATATCCGCCGGATGAAAAAAGAAGGCATAGTCACCCGCAATGATGAAATCCGCAGTGAGTTGCAACTGACCAACGACCGTCTGGCCTATCAGGAAGCTGACAACAGCATCGCCATAGCTTCGCAGCAACTTGATATTCTGTTGGGACTAGACGAATCACAGCTGATAACACCGGACACCACTTTACTGTATACCGCCGTCAATGTGTCTGATTATGATACATATGTACAATTAGCCTACAACAACTATCCGGGCATGCAGATTGTCCGCCAACAAACCCTGCTGGCAGAAAACGATATCCGGCTGACTAAAGCAAACTACCTTCCCAGCCTGTCACTGCATGCGGGCAACACCCTTGCACGCCCACTCAGCACTACGCTGGCTGACATGTACAACAACAACTGGAACATCGGTCTCAGCCTCTCATACAACCTGTCATCTCTTTATCAGAATAAGCACAAGATGCACGAAGCCCGGCAGACGGTACAACTTCAAAAGTATGCCGAAGAACTCCTGATGCAGAACGTCCGTATTCAGATCCGGACTGCCTACACCCGCCATAAAGAGGCTCTGAACCGAATAGAAGCTCTGAAGCTCTCTGTCAGCCAGGCAGAAGAAAACTACCGGATTGTGCAAAACCGCTACCTGAACCAGCTTTCCATCCTCACCGACCTGCTGGATGCAAGCAGCGTGCGGCTGGATGCTGAACTGCAACTGACCGTTGCCCGTACGCAGGCCATTTACACTTACTATGAATTACAGCGAACCTGTGGCATGCTTTAATGCTTCATTTTTTAATTATTAATTTACAATTGTAGTCTATGTCCGAATTACAAAAGAAACATAAGCAACTAAAGAGATTAAGAATAAGGAATATCACCCTCAATACGGTATGTATCCTCCTTGCACTGGCGGGAATTTCATGGACGATCAATTACTTCTGGAAATACGTTCATTACGAAATCACCAATGATGCCGTAGTAGACCAGTATATAGCTCCGCTCAATATCCGCGCTTCGGGTTATATCAAGGAAGTCCGCTTCACGGAGCACCAGCCTGTACATGCCGGAGACACCCTTCTCATTCTTGACAACCGGGAATATCTCATCAAAGTAAAGGATGCGGAAGCTGCCCTGATGGATGCGAAAGGTGCAAAAGACGTATTAAGCTCCGGCATTCAGACCTCGCAAGTAAATGTAGCCATTCAGGAAGCCAACATTGCAGAAACCAAGGCCAAGCTCTGGCAGCAGGAACAGGACTATCGCCGCTATGCCAACCTGCTTGCCGAAGAATCCGTCAGCCAGCAACAGTATGAACAGGTAAAAACCGCCTACGAAGCAACGAAAGCACGCTATCAGGCCCTGCTGCAACAAAAGGAAGCGGCAAAATCCCAATACTCCGAAACAAGTAAGAAATCCACTGGCATCGAGGCGAATATCCTCCGCAAAGAAGCAGATCTGGATATGGCAAAATTGAATCTCTCTTATACGATAGTCACCGCTCCTTACGATGGATATATGGGGCGCCGTACCCTCGAACCGGGACAATTCGTACAAGCTGGGCAAACCATCTCCTATCTTGTACGGGGCAACGACAAATGGATCACCGCCAACTACAAAGAAACGCAGATTTCCCACATCTACATCGGGCAGAAAGTACGCATCAAGGTCGATGCTTTCCGCGGGCATATCTTTCACGGCACAGTTACCGCCATATCCGAAGCAACCGGTTCCAAGTACGCCCTGGTTCCGACTGATAACTCAGCCGGCAACTTCGTGAAAGTGCAGCAACGCATTCCCGTTCGCATCGAGCTGGACGATGCCACTCCCGAAGAGATGAAAAGCCTCCGCGCAGGCATGATGGTAGAAACCGAAGCACTGAGAAAATAAAAAAATCCACTGATGGTAAAACTGAACCTTCCACTCCGCCCCTGGGTACCGCAATGGCTGGGTATTGTCACTATGTTCGTGGTGATGTTCCCTATCATTATGCTCAACGGAACCTATACGGGAAGCATGCTGGAAGTCAGCAGTACCCTCGGGATACTCAGCGAAGACATCACAATGGGGTATTATGCGGCAGCGGCAGGTATGGCGGTAGCTTATCCCATCATTCCTAAGATTCGTGCTATAGCCACCCCAAAGACCTTGCTACTGACCGATTTATTACTGCAAATCATTCTCAGCTTCGTCTGCGCCCAGGTCGGCAACATGGATATTACGATTATTTGCAGCTTTTTCATCGGTTTTCTGAAAGCTTTCATCATGCTGGAATTCATCATTCAGATTCGCCCGTTCTTCAGCCCGAAGAATGTACGTAGCGAATTCTACGCCTACTTCTACCCCATCGTTTTCTCCGGCGGACAGATTTCAATGGCGCTGACGGCGCAACTGGCCTACTATTATCAATGGCAATATATGTACTACTTCACCATTCTACTGATGCTCATTGCCATTATTTTCATCTTATTATTCTTCCGGTATGCCAAGCGCCCTATGCGTATTCCATATAAAGATATAGACGGACGAAGCATGTTCATCATAGCAGCAGCACTACTATTCAGCATATATGTATTTACTTACGGGAAAACGCTGGATTGGTTTGATTCTATAAAGATTAAAGTGTACGTTCTCACCATTCCGCTGCTTATTTATCTCTTTGTACAGCGGCAGCGCACACAAGAAAAGCCTTACGTCAGCCTAAAGCCTCTCCATCATCATAAGTCCATCATCGGATATACTTTCATGGTATTGGTAATGTTTTTCAGTGCCAGCAGTTCACTTATCACCAACTATCTGAACAGTATTATTAAAGTAGATAGCGTACACGCCAACTCGCTGAGCCTGCTGCTCATACCCGGTTTCATAATGGGAGCCATCATCTGTTTCTGGTGGTTCCGTTGGCAACGGTGGCGGTTCCGCTTCCTCATTTCAGGAGGAATGTTCTGCTACGTCATTTATTTGGCGATACTCTATTTTGGCGTCACCCCCTACTCTACTTATGAGATGCTTTACCTTCCGGTATTCCTGCGCGGGCTGGCTATGATGAGCCTCTTCATCGCTTTTGGTGTATATGTAGTAGAGGATTTAGACCCCAAACTGATGCTATCGAATGCTTTTTTCCTGATTTCTTTCCGCTCGGTACTGGCTCCTGCCATATCCGCCTCATTCTTCAGCAATGCACTTTATCATTTGCAGATGAAGGGAATAAATACCCTCTCGGAGAACATGGTACTGACTAATCCTGTGACTTCCACACGCTACAGCCAGGCACTGAACAATGCACTGGCACAGGGACATGGATATAACGAAGCCAGCCAGATAGCCACCAACAGCCTCTACGCCATCCTGCAACAACAAAGTTTATTGTTGGGAATAAAAACCATTATCGGGTATTTGTTAATCACAGCGTTGACCATCGCAATAGTTTCCGCTTTCATCCCGTTCCATAAGACACTGAAGGTGGCTGTGGTGAAGACGGGAGATGATATGGTATAAAGCTTCAGACTGCCTCACATCTCACCATATCCCAGCCACGGAATTGCAGTAACAATCGGTGCAGTGTTGTCCCCTCGGCAAGGCCGCGCACCATCTTGTCCTCACTGTATTGCAGCAATTGCCGACGTCCCTCTCCGGCTTGCGCCTCCAGTTCAGAGTCGGTTGCCGTACGGGCAGCATATTTCAGTTCCAGGATATAGCTATGCCTCACATCCGGATAACGTTGCTTGTCAGGCAACAGGAAGAAGTCACAATAACCATAGTTCATTTCCAGTTCAGGCTTCACCAGATAATAGGAGGCAAGGGCAAGATATGCTTTCAAATAGCCTTGCAGATGGCGTTCGCCTTCTATGGTGTCGCGTATAGAGGAACTTTCACGATAGGCCTTAGCCATCGTTTCAAAGAAAGGTTTCCACTGACCGTCGTAGGTTAGGTCATCTATCAAATCTTTCAGATGAGAAAGATTTAGCTGATGAATCTGCTGATAATAATCGCGCAGGAAACCGAAATATTGCTCACGTACACAGTTATTGGGAATACACATCTTCAAGCGGTCGCCCCGCGTGCCACACATGGTGAGCAACCCATAATAATACAACAGACTGCGGAAATTGTCTATATCCGCCACCCGTTCGGCAGGAAAAGAAGTATGCAAGTCCACCATAATTTCACCTGTTGCAGCAATCTCTTCGATAGTGCTCATACGACTACCTTCATACGTGGTATCATGGTCAATGCGTGCCAGCATTTTCAGTTTACTATAGTCGGTACGGATATTCTTGTCTACCATTTCATCGGGAGCACGATGAAAATCCGTTTGATAACGCAGATAATAGAAAGTCATATCACAATTGAATATCAGCTTAAATAAAGTTTTTCTATAAGTTGTCAGCACTCCAGCACTGATAGCCGTCAAACCCTTTGGCAGTAGGGGTTTGACGGCAGTGACGACAAAGTGATTGTAAGTGACGACAAACAGTTTGTCAGCACTAAGTTTTAGGCTATTTTCCAACGTAAACCATTGTAAATCATAAAAAATAATCCATTTTACAGATATGAAAAAATTCTCTTAAGATGTGCATAAAAGGGCTTGCAAATGGGGCTTTATCGAAGCAAACACCCACATCCCCCACTATATTTTTATTAAAGGAATTAGGGTCGATAATCAATGTACCACTGTTCCGTTTCCCTACATCCATAACACCGAACCACTGCAAAGCGGAAACAGTATCACTGCAGAGTACGTACAGTATCACTGCAAAGCGCATACAGTATCACTGCAAAGCTTATACAGTATCACTGCAGAGCACATACAGTATCGCTGCAGAGCATATTCAGTATCACTGCAAAGCATATACAGCAGTTATGCAAGCAATATGCAGCAGTTACGCAAAGCATATACAGCAACATTGCAATACAAATGCGACACTACATTACTTTAGTTTCGCAAATATTGTTTTTTAGGAGTTAAAGGAGTTAAGTCGTTGAATCAGTATTTCAATGGCCATAAATCTCATTATCAATATAGAGTTCCAGTCAGAAACTAAAACAGGTCCAATTTATTCTTACGGTAATTCAGATACACCGCTCCATCGGCAGAAACTTTGCTCCTGACATCCATTCTTCCGAAAACCTCACCGCCTATCTCTTCTCCGGGTGGACGTATGGCTTCAATCAGAACCACTGCGCTGACAGAAGCATCATACTCCGGTCCGGGGTTAGTAATCACAGTAACTTTCTTTATATGTGTAGAGCTCAACCTCTCCAATTCATTATCATTCCTGACAAGACGATTATTGATATAAATCACTGGAGTACCTTTACCCAATACACTGATAGCATCTCCATGTCCCTTTGATAACTACTTCACCCAACAAGTTGGCATCTTCTTCAAGTTCTATTGTATTCAGAACATTCTGCTTTACCGTCACAGATGTAGTCACATATCCCAGATAACTGACCTTAACAACCAGATTTTCTTTTGTAGTTTCGAGCATAAAGTTTCCTTCCATATCCGTAACCGTTCCGACAAATACCATAGAGTCCTTATCCTGTACGATAACGATATTTGCAAATGCTAAAGGTTCACCCTTCCCGTCAGTAACTCTACCGGATATACTCACATTTTGTGCATAAATGCCTGATAAGATACAGAAAGTAAAAAGTAGATAAATGATGTGTGTTTTCATTCTTACAATATGTTTGGTTTTACAATTCGGAAGGATAATCCTACAAAGCTATTCAATCCATTTTGTTTCAACAATATTTTACTAATTTCTTTTTACGTGAATCATAATATTCTCGAATAAATGTAGATAAATCGGTATCTGCTTCGATCATTCCATATCTTTTTACTATAAAAATAGCCTCACGTGAAAAATCCGGAGGCTATTGCTATTTGGGGTGATTGCAATTAACAAAATCAAGTTATTTAACCAATACTATATACACTGTCTTCATAATCTTGCCTTCTCATCCATACCGGCACCTGTACCTTTATATTTGCTACGTGAAGCATTGAAACGATAAGAAACCCTTAATCTCACTTGGCGACTATCATTATAGTTCCATTTATCAAAAGTCATAATCTCTCCATAATTTATAAAAGAATTCCTCATAGAAGCAAAAATATCATTTGCCTGCAAACTAACATTCAAGGCTCCACCAAGAAAAGCTTTTCTTAATCCGCAATCTACCCACATATTGGCCTTATTCAAAACATATCCCGAGTGATATTTATTAGAACAAGATATATCGGCTGAAAATATGAGTCCCCACGGCAAACGAAACTGATTAGTTAAACTGGCCGCTATTGCCGGACGGTTAAAATGCTTTTGCTTACCCAGATATTTTCCTTCCAATACTTGCCGCATGAATTCAAAATTCCAGATAGGTTCCCAGATTCCAATTTTAGGAGCAACGGACAAAGAGGCACCATAAGCTTGCCACTTGGAAACATTTTCAATTCCGAATACAGTGACCAGATTATCTTCTTTATAAGGATAAGTTACAGAAAGGATGGCATCTTTTGTATAAGAGTAGTAAACAGAAAATTGAACATACTTATACATCGTCTGAAATGAAATATCATGTTCCGTCTCCGGCTGCAACGATGGATTACCACGCTCATAGGTATAGCGGTTGGCATATTGTATATCACTACGTAAAGCCGAATAAGTAGGACGCTTCGTACGGGCAGCATAACCTAAAGAAAACTGCCATTCCTTAACCGGAAAGAAGATGGATAAGCTGGGAAATATATTATTATAATCCTTACTTTGTTCTTCCTGCTTTATATCCTCCTCGTAATAAGCAAAAGAAACATGTTCGTAGCGAAGTCCTGCCGACAAGTACACCTTGTTTATCGGTACATCATAACTGATAAAAACAGACTGATTGTCAGAGGTGGCCTTACTGTGCGAGTCCTCTAAAATTTGTTCTTTATTCACATAGCTACTATGGCGATTAGTAAAACTTACTTCAGGGCCAAATTTCAATGTCCCCTTAGCTATCGGATAGGAAAAAACTAATTTCCCGGCATATAAATTATTACGGGAAGCACTTCGTGCGTGAACGGTTCGTTCACCTTCTGTCGTACTATGTTCTGTAATATTTTGATTGTTTTCACTATCCCCATATAGCCAGTCAATATTTAAGTCTACTCCCAACTTAGATCCCCACATCCCGGTGTAATAAGCATTTACTTTGTGGGTATCACCATCCCCGTTCATTCTGTTCATAAAATCAAGATGATCATAGGCCGCACCATCCAATTTCACCTCATAATTATCAGGGACAGAACTCTTTGATGAACTATGATTAATTGTATAACGCAGACCTACCGAATTTTTATCATCAAGTTGATAATTTAATCCGCCTTCTCCCTGAATATAATCCAGAGAAAGAGGGGAACGCGATTTTCCGTTTATCTCTAACACCTGATCAGCATACACGGTTTGCAAGTCTTCCTGCTTCTCTATTCTTCTTTTTTTATCATAATATAAAGATCCGAATATATCCAGTTTTTGTTTTCTGTAGTTCAATGCAACCTGCTGATTATTACTCCATAATTCTCCTTTCTGCAATGCAGTTCGGACACTTCCACCAATTCCTTCTCCAACAGGTTTCACTGTCTTTATTCTCAATACGGCTTTCACCTCTGCATCATATTCCGCTCCGGGATTAGTGATCAGTTCAACTTTAGCTATTTCTTTCGAATTGAGTTGCTCCAATTCAGACAAATCTCTTACTTGGCGTCCATTAATATATATCAAAGGAGTTCCTTTCCCAAAAACAGTTACATTCCCATCGTTTATTTGTAGCCCGGGAACACGCTTCAGAACATCATTAGCCGTACCTAAGCTGCTTAGCAGAGTATTTTCAACATTAGTTGTCAAAGTTCCCTGTTTCAATGAATAAGTAGGACGTCTGCCTACAACAACAGCCTCATCCAACATCATAGTGGCAGTTTTCAATATCAATGTCCCCAATTCCCTTTTAGTCAGAAGAAACTCGGCAGTTTCATAGCCAATAGAGGATATACGTACCAATTTCCCCCGACTGTCGGGTTTCTCAAAACAGAAGTAACCCGAATCATCTGTAACAACACCTCCTAAAAAGATTGAATCAGGCAGAGATAATAGTACGACATTAGCGTATGAAATAGGAGCCTTATTATCATCAACCAAACATCCGGTAATATTTTGCCCCATAATATAACCTAAAGCATATATCATCAGGAACAAGCTAATAATTAATCGTTTCATACTTCTAATATTCTATGTTTCTTCTTCTGAACATATCCATAATATTCTCTCACAAAATGATCCAGGTCAGTATCCAGTTTATCCACCATACAGAAATCTGTTTTATTGGTGATATACTGATATTTACGTTTAAAACAAGGTCCACCGCATATAGGCAATAAATTACATTCCATACATTTGGTATCCTCAATATAGGGTTTTGAGCAAAAGTTTTTCACTGTTTCATTTTCCCAAATTATGTCACCGTCATCATTCAAATAACCCAATGCGTTACATGAATTATAATCTTCGGCAGTACATCTATAGGCCTTGCCGTCAAAATTCAGATTAGCATAGTTATTTCTATCAGCATAACATAAACATCCTCCTATAAAACTAAAATCCGTTTCATAGTTATACCCGAAATTCATCTTCTTCAGTTTTTCCACATTACTGAGTAGTCCTAAAGGTGTCTTTTGCACCTTCTTGTCATATGTCTGCCAAACTCTTTTAAACATAACATCGATCTGAGGACGTATATTCTCCGGAATTACGTCAAGTACTTTTGCAAAATCAGTTTGGATTATTTTATCAGTATAATTAATCCTTAATGCTAAACGATTATCCGGAAGATAAGAACAGAAGTCTATGCAATTATCCACTATCTTTTCGAAAGAGGGTTCTCCATTCTTATTTCTGGTTTTATTATGATTATTCTCATCGCCATCCAAGGTAATCTGTAGCAAGTTTAAATTTATCAGACTACATTTTCTTACAACTTCTTTTGTCAGCAGGAAGCCATTTGTTGTCATATTACAAGAAAAAGATTTATTTCGTTTTTCAGCTTCCTTCTTGATAAAAATAGACAACGGATAAACAATATCATCAAAATACATTAAAGGTTCTCCGCCAAACCAACCTATCATTATTCTATCAATGTCTTCCCGGTCCAACACTTTTATCACAAGCCTTTTGATATTATCTATCGTGGTGTCACTCATCTTACTTTCCCGATGAGTCTCGTAACAATACCAGCATCTAAAAATACAATCTTGGGTGGGATTGAGAATCAATTGATAAATAGAACTATTTGCATCCTTTCTTTTATTCTCCAGCAGAGTATCGATTTCCTGTTTGTTGTCGTTTACCAAGAAATGCATTTCCACAAGTCTTTCTGTTATGGCAGGCTCTTGTACCTGCTTATTTTCATCCGTCAATATCTCCTTTATAAAATTAAAAGTATCTATTGGAACAGAAAAAACCATTTTAGAGATACCATTCAGACAAATCATCTTATCTCCATCTTGTGTATAATAGTTATATTTACTTTCAATCATATTTCATCGTTTTAATATAAAAAGAATATTTCCCTCAATTACTTATCCCACATGCTCTAAGTTCTTTGTTTGTACAAAAAAAGATGTG
Organism: Bacteroides cellulosilyticus; assembly: GCF_020091405.1. Taxonomy (NCBI): domain Bacteria; kingdom Pseudomonadati; phylum Bacteroidota; class Bacteroidia; order Bacteroidales; family Bacteroidaceae; genus Bacteroides; species Bacteroides cellulosilyticus. The sequence continues at coordinate 3,620,565 of NZ_CP081903.1, read as the reverse complement.
TCAAAAACAAGTCTATTCATCATATGGCAATATTCTTGCTTTTTGACACATACAATTATAGATATTTCTATCTATCCCTGATCTTTTGTAGCTTGTTGAAGCTTCTCCGTACTCGTTTGAGTACAACCGCATAAAGCTACATTGTTATTCACGCATTTCAAATCAAGAAGGCCACCTGCCACTTTTTCCATATCGTCCAAATTCAACACATCGTCAGCTGCATTTCTCAATTCATCAGCTAATTTTCTTTTTTCATCTTGTTCCATAATTAATTCAAAATTTAATATTAATATTTAAGTTACCGATCTTACATACCATTCTCTAAAATTGGCTTGTAAGTTCTTTCGCATCATTAATCGTTGTTTGAGTACAACTGGCACATTGTGCCACTTTGTTCTTTACGCATCTAGGATTAACCAATCCACCACCTTCAACCTTCTCCATATCATCCAAACTTAACACATCCTCGGCCGCATTTTTCAGTTCACCGGCCAGTTGCCGTTTTTCTTCTTGTTTCATAACAGTCTAAACTTTAAATTGATAATTCGAGTTACTTATTCTCACAATACAAATGTAGATAGTACCAGTCCAGTTTAACAGGACTGGATAAAATATTAAGAAACAAATATATTTTCGCATTAAGTCCATTATCAAACTTGTGAAGTGACCTCATGCCAAGTTTTAGTTCTATAGTGAAGAATTACCTTAGTTATACTGAAGTCAAAGAACAGATCAAGCCCACACGTTTTTTTATATATAAGATACCTCAAAACAAATCATGGCAAAGGTTTTAAAAGATAATTGAGGCTGTTTCTTCAATATTTAGTATTTTTGGCAGCTATAATAAGCCATTAAGCCATCGGAACCTGCATGTTTTTTAGCATCGTATAAAATGGTAGTTGCGCTACGTACAGTAATTGTTGAGGTAAAAAGTAAATTGCGAAATGCTTCATTACCACGAAAGTAAAGCAGTAAAATGATTAGTTTGAATAACTTGCTATGACTACAGAAGATAAAATAAAGTATTTTGAGAATCGAGAAGATTGGAGAAGGTGGTTAATGGACAACTTTGAAACCTCCTGTGAAATATGGTTTGTATTTCCCTATAAGTCGTCCGGCAAAAAAAGCATTTTATACAATGATGCCGTTGAAGAAGCCCTTTGCTTCGATTGGATTGACAGTACAACAAAACCATTTGACAAAGATCATAAAATTCAGCGTTTCACACCCAGAAACCCTAAAAGCACTTACTCGCAAGCCAACAAAGAAAGACTTAAATGGCTATTGGAAAATAAAATGATACACCCAAAATTTGAAGAAAAAACGCGAAGTATTTTATCTGAGCCTTTCATTTTTCCCAATGATATAATTGATAAATTGAAAGAAAATGAAACGGTATGGAAAAACTATCAACCATTTTCCGAAGCATATAAGCGAATCCGAATAGCGTACATCGAGGCTGCGAGAAAACGTCCTGAAGAATTTGAGAAGCGGTTAAACAACTTCATCAGCAAAACAAAAGACAATAAAACAATAGCAGGATTTGGCGGAATTGAAAAATACTATTAATCAAAAGATTAGCATCATAAATAGAAAAACGATTTAAAATGAAGGCTGAAACACTTGACTTCACCTTTCTGATGTAATATCTTTGTAGAAGTTTAAAAACAGAACTCTAATATACACCTAAAACTTTAGCAAATGGAAAAACTTACTTTCTCTTTTCTCGGAACTTACCGGAATGTATTTTCCAGAACGTTCTATTCCAAAGAATACCGCAATATCCTTACAGCAAAGCATCATAAAAGTAATAAATCTGACAATATTTTCAAAAAAAACAGATATCAAATATATACCTAAATAGCAACGAGTATAAAAGAAGTAAAGGCAGTATTTCCTCACAAGGATTACTGCCTTTTTTGTTGAAATATATCCAAATCAGGTTTAATTACCGTTTTTTGCGCTGTTAATAAACGCGGAGAACATTCTTAAAAAATGTAGCTATTATTCTTTAAAAACGCTGATTACAGTTATTAATGGAATACTTGTTATTGATTAAAATTATTACTTATCTATTTACCCCCCAATATTCTAGGTTCATGTCTCTGTCTCTACGCCGGAAAACAGAACGTCCCGCCTGCTTCTCATAAAACGGAAATCGGGCGAGACGAAAATGAATAGTATCTTGTGCTATTTATAATTCTTCTATGTCTTTGATGGCTAAACCCGTTACTTGATGGATAACCTCAGAGGAGATATTCAAGGATTTCATTGTTCGGGCATTCTCTATTTTCTCTTCCTGTCTGCCTTTCTGCATGCCTTCTTGTCTGCCCTCCTGCATACCTTTCTGCCATCCTTCCTCTCTTCCTTCCTCCGCCGCCGTACTCAGCACATCATTCTGAATCATCACGGCATTGATATGCTCGTCATACGCCAGTTGTTCCGCCCTGTCCATATTATAATAAATCAGTTTGCGGCGTGCCTCTTCCAGTCCGGGAGCTTTCGTATCGGGACGGATGATGCCGGTTTTCAGATACTCTATCCATTCCTCAAGCGGGGTGACGGCCACCTTGTTGAACTCATTCACACGAATCAGGAAGTATTCGGGGAAGATTTCGGCAGGCAGCTTGCGCACGATGGCGTCCTTCTCTTTGGTAGTGACCTCCAGAAAATCGCCCGTATGCACGCCCACAAAGGAGTTCTGACCGTGATACAGGTAATCGTTCCCCTTGCCAATGTCGAAATAGAGAATGCTGATGGAGTACACTTTCTTCACTTCCGAATAAAGCTCTCCCAGCTCGATATGTTCCGTGATGGCCTTGGCAACGCCGAAGAGGATACGCTCCAGATAGTATATCTCGCGCGTGTTCTGCACCTCAACGATGATGATTTCATCCTTGCTATTGCGCGCCTTGATGTCCACACGGTTGAACTTCTCGCTTTCACGTTGCTGGTTGCCCTCGCTTTCCAGTATCTCGACGATGCGGATAGGCTCGCCCAGCAACACGGTGAGGAAGCCTTCGAGCACGCCGAAGTTGGCTTTGTTGCGCAGCAAGCGCTTCACCGCCCAATCAAAACGTATATATTTGTCTTTCTGTTCCATGACTTCTGTTTTTTCTGCTTACGCACAAAGGTAAGCATTATTTCTGTTTCCACCGTGTCGGGAAGTGATTATTTGTTACCCCATGGTAAACGATTCATTATACATCTCAAAAAAAAATGAAGTGACGAACGAAAGAATGTAGTACAACATTTTGCTTTTTTCAAGAAATAATTTATTTTTGCTTTCAAATAGATTACTACTATGTTCTTATCTAATAAATATATTATTTGTATCTGGGGGATTTTACTTGTACTATCATGCACAAACACCCACACGGAGTCTTCACCAACTCTACTTCCTGAACTGGCGCAAGCAGAAAATTGTATGTATGCATATCCCGATAGCGCACTACATATTCTTGAAAAAATGACACCACCCAAGGCCGCTGATAAATATCAATATGCTACGTGGTGTCTGTTACTATCGCAAGCGAAAATAAAGAATTATATAGAACTGGAATCTGACAGTTTAATATCAATTGGCTATAAGTATTTTCAACAAAAAGAAAATCCACAAAGGAAAGCACTTGCGGGATATTTGGAAGGTATATATTATAATGATGAAAAACACGACGCTGAAACCGCTTTGAAATATTATTTAAAAGCTGCTACAGAAATAGAAAAGACCGAAGATTATCAATTGGCGCATTTAATATATGCCGGAATAGGAGACATATATGTATATCGCTCTTTAGTAGATTATGCAATTACTGCATTTCAAAAAGCTTATGACTTTGCAAAGTCATCAAATAATAAAGTATACATTTCTTCTGCTTTATCGTACTTAGGCAGAGCATATTCTATAAAACCAGATGTGGACAAATCCATTAGCTATTATAAGGATGCATTAGATGTTGCAATAAAAGCAGATGATAAAATCTCAGCTACTATTGCATTAAATGAACTTGCAGTTGTTTGCGCAGCATATTCAAAAGATTACAAACAAGCTCTTGAATATGCCTTAGAAGCATTACATATAAATAAAGATAAAGAATCCCTGCCAAACTATTTAACAGTGGGAAATATCTATCGTCAGCTAAAAATGAATGACTCCGCTCAATACTATCTTGATAAAGCTGCCACCTCAGATAATATATATACGGCATGTGGTGCATATCAAGCGCTATATTATCTCAATCGTACTGTACCTCAGAATTATGCTAAAGCTATGATATATTGTGATAAATTCTACACATGTATAGATTCGATTACCAAAATAAAACATGGCAAAGAAATCATAGCAATGAAAGAGAAGTATGATCATGAAAAGCTACTGAACGAAAAAAAGACATTGCAAATAGAAAACGAACGGATTATACGGAACAACTTATATATTCTATTATTTATAGTAATAGTCATAGCATGCCTCATTTTCCTTTATCAGCGTAAGTTGATACAAAAAGAACGTACCATCCAGATGCAGGAAGAACAGCTTCGCATCTACAGCCTGCGAATACATGAAAATGAAATGCAAATGGCGCAAAATAGAGTACATATAATGCAACTCTCTGAGCAGTTGGCTGCAAACGAAGAATTGCATGAGACAATGTTGGAGCAACAAAATGGATTGGATGAACTCAAAAGAAAGAATGAGAATCTACAAAAAGAAACCATTCTATTACAACAGAACATGGCGGAATATTCACAAAAGATGCAAGGAAAATTCAAAACGCAATTAACATCTTTCGATGCTATGGCAGAAGAAAATTCACGCTTGCGTAACCGTGAAGAATTCTTGTGCAAATTACTAATTCCATATATAAAGCCGTTGGATTCTCTCATAAAATCGCCCAAACAACTCACAATCGTTCAATGGGCGGAAGTGGAAGAAAATATAAATAAGCTATACAACAACTTCACTCTCCGTCTAAAAGAACAATTCCCATCGTTCACCGAAAATGACCTGCAAGTATGTTGTCTTATTAAGTTGCGCATTTCTGTATCGAACATGGCAGAGATACTGAATATTTCTCCGGCCTCTGTCTCTAAACGGAAACAACGGATAAAAGAGCAGATTATAAAGGAACTTGGAGACAACTTCGACAAATCACAACTCATTGATATCTGGATATGGGAGTATTAAATCATAGCATGTCCAGATTCGAATAAAAGTTTTTTCATACTTTCCTATTTATTAGCGAGTTATCAAGATCAACATGTCCATATTGTGTCCATAACAATTCAATAATTAACCGCTAAATTTGTTTTCAGAAAATCAAAAGACAACAATTATGAGAAACTATGTATGTTATTTATCAATCTGCATGCTCCTTATTATAGGTAGTTTGCCAATGCAGCCAATACAGGCAGAAATCAGAAATTCCGATATTGAGTCAGAAGTCGTTTTTGAAGGACAATGGATGTCAAACACAAGAAGTCTCTCTCCCATCCCCTTCACCGCCTCCATCGGCGGTGACCAGCTAACTTTGAAATGCACCTCCCCTAACTATGACGTAAACATCACTATTGTCAACGCCAACGGCCAGCCCGTATGGCAACGTGATTTTACAGCTCCCGAAACATCTTTTGTTTCTATTTCTCTCGACAGCTTACCTCAAGGTAGTTACACTATCGAAATCAGCAACGATTACGGTGGTTACTTGCAAGGTATATTCCAGCTTTAACACAAAAAGGAGAGGCTAAGATTCAGCCTCTCCTTTTTCTTTCCCTTTTCCCTTAATAACAACTCTAAAACACACCGATTATGAAAAACGTCGACCTACAGAAAATCATTTATATGAATACGTTGATTGCACATCGACGTACAGGCACCCCTGAGAAATTTGCAGAAAAGTTGAATCTATCCCGATCCGCCCTCTTCGAGTACCTAACCTTCCTGCGCAAAGACTTGATGCTGGATATACTCTATAACTGCTATAACCAGACATACTACTACGGAGAGAAAGATTTCTGCACCTTGATGGGTGGAAAGTGTTGCAACAATTGCCAGCAATTTCAGAATCAATAAAACCAGCCTACTATGAAATTCCCCTTCTATAAACAGTTGGACGGTATGGACTGCGGCCCCTCGTGCCTGCGAATGATTGCCCGATACCACGGAAAGAAATTCTCCGTGCAGCAACTGCGCGAGCAATCGTTCATACAGCGCACCGGAGTCAATATGCAAGGCATCAGCGAAGCCGCCGCCAGCATAGGTATGCGTGCCACAGGCATACGCACCACCCTCGAAAAACTGAAGCAACAATCCAAGCTGCCTTGCATTCTGCATTGGAATCAGATACACTTCGTGGTGCTCTACAAAATCGTTCAAAAGAAAGGGAAAACTTATTTCTATATTGCCGATCCGGCTTACGGCTTGCTGAAATATGAAGAAGAGGAATTGAGGAAATGCTGGATCAGCACCACGCAAGGCGGCATAGAAAAAGGCATAGCCATGCTGCTTGATGTCACCCCGCAATTCTACGAAACAACACCCATCAAATACGAAGGCATATCACTGTGGCATCTGCTGCGCTACGTACATCCTTACCGTAAAATGATAGTCCAACTGATAGTGGGCCTTCTGGCAGGCAGTGTATTGCAACTCGCCTTCCCCTTCCTCACGCAAACCATCGTAGACCAAGGCATCGGTCACCGCAACCTCAACTTCATCCAACTCATACTGGCTGCACAACTCATGCTGGTGTTCAGCCGCACGCTGATCGAAGTTATCCGCCGCTGCATCCTGCTGCACATCAGTACACGCGTCAATGTAGCCCTGATATCGGACTTTCTCGTCAAGCTGATGCGCCTGCCCATGCGCTTCTTCGACAGTAAGCTGGCAGGCGACCTGATCCGCCGCATCGAAGACCACAAACGCATAGAAATGTTCCTCACCCAGTCCGTGTTGAGCATCTTGTTTGCCACCATCACCATCATCATCTTCGGTGCAGTGCTTGCCGTGTACAACCTGAAAATATTCTTCCTCTTTCTCCTCTTTAGCATCCTCTACGTCGGCTGGGTGAAACTGTTCATGCGCAAGCGCGCCGACCTCAACCGGAAAAACTTCGAGCAAATGTCCGTCAATCAGGACAACCTGATGCAGATGATATACGGCATGCAGGACATCAAGCTGCTGGGGTGCGAACAACAGAAAAGATGGGAATGGGAGAACATACAGGCTTCCCTGTTCCAAATCAATATCAAGTCGCTCAACCTGGGGCAATGGCAGCAAGTGGGCGCCGTGCTCATCAATGAAGTGAAAAATATACTTATCACCGTACTATCTGCCACTGCCGTACTGAACGGTGACATCACACTGGGTATCATGCTGTCCATACAATACATCATCGGGCAGATGCAGGGTCCGATAGAGCAATTCGTATCCTTCATGCAGCAGGCACAAGATGCACAGCTCAGCCTGGAACGTCTGGGTGAGATACACAGCAAACCCAATGAAGAGGAAGATGGTCAGGAAAATGCGGAACAAGTAATGGGTAACCAGCCCATACAGTTGCAGAATGTATTCTTCACCTACGGCTCGGAGAAATCGAAGAAGATTATCAAAGGAATATCGCTGGATATCCCCGCAGGAAAGACGACCGCCATCGTAGGGCTAAGCGGAAGCGGAAAAACAACCCTGATAAAGCTGATGCTGGGATTCTATCCGCCCACAGAGGGAAAGGTGAGCATAGGCGGACAGTCATTGCAAGACCTCAGCTTCAAGCAATGGCGCAAGCATTGCGGAGTAGTAATGCAGGAGGGCTTCATCTTCAATGATACCATAGCCAACAACATCGCCCCCGAAGATGACATCGTAGACAAGAAGAAGTTGATCTATGCCGTAGACATGGCCAACATACGCAGTTTCATCGAAAGCCTGCCCTTGAAGTACAACACCCGCATAGGCAACACCGGACAAGGATTGAGCCAGGGGCAGAAACAACGCATACTGATAGCCAGAGCCATCTACCGCAACCCCGATTACCTGTTCTTTGACGAGGCAACCAACGCACTGGATACGGATAATGAGAAAACCATCCAACGGAATCTGGACCAGTTCTTCAAAGACCGCACAGTAGTCATCGTAGCCCACCGCCTCAGCACCGTGAGGAATGCCGACCAAATTGTGGTACTGAAAGATGGAAACATCACCGAACAGGGCAACCACGAAACGCTGATATCCCGTCAGGGAGACTACTACGGATTGGTGAAAAACCAACTGGAACTGAATGCTTAATACAAACAAAAAAAACACCTCATGGAAGAAATCTATAAACCGGAAAACAACGAGGCCGACAAAGTGGAACTGTACAGCCGCGAGAACAACGACATACTGGGCGATATGCCCAACTGGCTGATACATACGGGAAGCCACATCATCTACGGGTTGATAGTACTATTGATAACCTTCGCCGCCCTGTTCTCGTATCCGGACACTGTGAGGACAGGCATAGCCATCGACGACCTATCGAAGACAGCATGGATAACGGCAAACCAATCGGGGATAATAGACCGTTTCTTCGTAGAAGACCGGCAAAAGGTGAAACTCAACGACACACTGGGCATTCTGCGCAACACAGCCTCCATGCAGGATGTGAAAAGATTCTGCCGGGTACTGGGAGACGTGGAAACATATTACCGCACCAACGACATAAAATATTTGAATAGTTTTCCATTCGACCTCATCATGGGAGAAATGACCGGTGCTTACGGGCAGTTCACAAATGCCGTGCGCACCTGCCTGATTTATGACGAATTTGACATATTCCGGCAAAAGGAAGGATTCCTGAAAGAGGAACTGGCATTGCTGAATAAGCAGCCGGAAAAGAATGAAATGAATATACTGAACACCAGACGGCAGCTATTCGACCTGAGAATGGAACACAAAAAGGAAGTAGCACTGAACCGGAGAGCCTTGGAACTGGCATACGAGAATATGATAAACAGCCTGAAAATATGGGAAGCCAAATACTTAATTAAAAGCAGCAGCAACGGAACGGTGATACTGGGAAAAAGCTGGGGGATAAGCAATGTGATAAATGAAGGCGATACGGTTTGTTCTGTGATATCAGAACAAAAGGGGCAACCGATAGGACGCATCAAACTCTCACAGGAAGATGTGGCGGAAATAGCCCCCGGCGATAAAGTGAACATCGAGTTAAGCAAATATCCGGCACATACTTACGGGTATCTCACCGGTGAAGTAGCTTCAATAGCGTATGTGCCCTACAGCAAAAACTACGCAGTGGAAATCAATTTTCCCCACGGACTGAATACGACCACCAAAGATGAGATAGAATATGAGATAGGTCTCTCCGGCAAAGCCGAAATCATCACTTCGGACCGGAGTATACTCAGCCGCGTCTTCACCCCGCTATACAGGCTGTTGAAACAGCCGGAGAAACAAACTTAATAGTAACCTCTAAACATTTGACATCATGAAAACTAAAAATTCCGGAAAGAGCAACGATCAGCAACACGGAGCAAGCAAGGACGAAAACTGCTCTCAGGAAGAGTTGCTGAACATGGACGAACTGTTCGACCTGCAAGGTGGAATAGATGAAAAGCTTCAGGGAAATTGTGGCCTGGGCTGCTTCACAGGTGCCGTCTTCAATGAAAGCATCGGTGACAAAGACATCAAAAGTGAATGATGTATATGTGCTTAATCCCAATTATGGATTAAGGGACGATATATATCGGTTCATCCTGTTTTCCAAAACAAACATCAGGGGAGTTGCCTCGCCGGACTGGATGTCTTTTATCCATCCCGCCCACGCGGCAATGCTCAGTTTCTTTACCCACAAACGGAGTCTGGCTGAGAACTGGCAACTACTGGCACGCTTCTTTCACTGCGACGTATTGAAAACCGAAAAACTGATGCTGCCTTTTATAGAGAACCGGGAAGCGTTCTTCACCACATGGAACGGACGGGAAATATGTTTTCCCAGACAACTGATCATACCTATTGAAAAAGCAGGAACAGAATATCACTACAAAAACCTATTTCCCTGCAATCCTACGGGTACGACAGTCGACACATATACCAGACGGCTATATTCCGGTCCGTTGACGCTGACGTTAATGCTGACCAACCGCTGCATGACTCACTGCCGGTATTGCTATGCCGACACCCGCACACAAGTGCAAAGCGTGCTGACAACTTCCCGTATTCTGGAATTGATACGGGAAGCAGCAACATTGCCCGTGCAACAAATCAATCTGATAGGCGGAGAAATATTTCTGCACAAAGACTGGGACATCATCCTTACGGAACTGGTGAAGTGTGGCATAGAACCTGAATTCATATCCACCAAAATGCCATTCAATGCCGAATGTCTGCAAAAGCTGAAACAAACCGGGTATAAGAACATCATACAGGTGTCATTAGATGCCATCGATGCCATGGTATTAAATCAGTCTTTATCCGTCAGCAAATCCTACGCCAAACAGATGATGCAAGGACTCCGGATGCTCGATCAAAGCGATTTGCCATACCAAGTGTCTTCTGTACTGACAACCTATAATTGTAACCGCCAGATTCTTAGTGAGCTGTTTCAATTCCTCTCAACCCTGAAGAACCTGCAAGACTGGCGTCTCACTCCGGTCAGTAACTCTATCACCACAAACTACCGGAGCTTTGCCGAACTAAAGCCTTCACATCAGGAGATTAGCGATATTTTCCGCTTCTTACAAGAATCGGTCGCCCTCAATGCGCATTTCAGGATTATCCTGAACCAAGGTGCAATAAAGAAACAGTATTACTCGGACGAAGGAGGAAGCATGCAGTTTAGCGGTGCCACCTGCTCTGCACTCAACAACCATTTATTCATTCTCCCGGACGGGAAGGTCACTATTTGCGAACAACTGTACTGGAACTCCCGGTTCATTATCGGGGATGCAAGGGAATCTGGCTTGAAAGACATCTGGAAATCGGAGAAGACGCTGCATCTCTGCAACCTTTCCCGCAACGATATCGGGAATCATAGCCGATGCCGTACTTGCATCTGTTTTGAAGATTGCTTTAAATACGGAAACCGGTGCTGGAGCGATATCATCAAGGCATACGGCAAAGAGTGTTGGGATTATCCCGATCCGAGATGCGCCTTTGCCCCGGAAATGACCAATAGACTTGATTACTAAAGGAACTGATCAAAAAAAGGCTGCCCTTTTTTCAAGAGCAGCCTTCCTATTTAGAATTTTAAAATTCGTGGATTATTCAGCCAATTTACCGTCTGAACCAAGCACGTTGATAATCTTATGCATGTACATCTTTTCCATGTTGTCACGAGCCGGGCCAAGATACTTACGCGGGTCAAACTCAGCCGGTTTTTCTGCGAATACCTTACGGATAGCAGCAGTCATAGCCAGACGAGAGTCTGAGTCGATGTTGATCTTGCAAACTGCAGACTTAGCAGCCTTACGCAGTTCTTCTTCAGGAATACCGATAGCTGCTTCCAGCTTGCCACCAAACTTGTTGATAGTTTCAACTTCTTCCTGAGGAACTGAAGAAGATCCGTGCAGTACGATGGGGAATCCCGGAAGTTTCTCCATTACAGCATCCAATACTTCGAATGCCAAAGGAGGAGGTACCAAACGACCAGTCTTCGGATCTACGTGGCATTGTTCGGGTTTGAACTTGTATGCACCGTGAGAAGTACCGATAGAAATAGCCAAAGAGTCACAACCTGTGCGAGTAGCAAAGTCGATTACTTCTTCAGGGTCAGTATAAGTATGATGTTCAGCAGAAACTTCGTCTTCTACACCAGCCAATACACCAAGTTCGCCTTCTACAGTTACATCAAATTGATGAGCGTAGTCAACTACCTTCTTCGTCAAAGCAACGTTTTCTTCGTAAGGCAGGTGAGAACCGTCGATCATAACTGAAGAGAAGCCCATATCGATACAAGACTTGCAAGTTTCGAATGTATCTCCGTGGTCGAGGTGAAGAACGATTTCAGGGTGTTTGCAACCCAGTTCCTTTGCATATTCTACAGCACCTTCTGCCATGTAACGCAACAATGTCTGGTTAGCATATTGGCGAGCACCTTTAGATACCTGGAGGATTACCGGAGATTTGGTTTCAACAGCAGCCTTTACAATAGCCTGCAACTGTTCCATATTATTAAAGTTGAAAGCCGGGATAGCATATCCACCTTTAATAGCTTTCGCAAACATTTCTCTTGTGTTTACGAGCCCTAAATCTTTGTAATTAATCATTTTGTTTAAAGTTTATTGTTAGTGAATAAAAATTCTACGCAAAAGTAAGCATTATCCTTCAAATGGAAGAACAGGTTGGGAATAAATTATCGTATTATCCCTATTGAAACAATTCTATTTTAAAGCTATTGGATGATTTTAACAGAATATTGTAATCTCTATGTTACAAACTCTTTTCATCTGTAGCCTTTATCAGCCTCTTCTGCATACCTTTATATAGATAACAAAAAAAACGGAAAGCAAGTTTAGCTTCCCGGTCTTCGTTTACACATTATTATATATTACTTTTTCAAATAAATGATAGTGGGTAAATGGTCGCTGTAGCCATTCAACCAAACACGTCCGCCGTGCGTGCGCAAGGGAGAGCCTTTGTACTTGCCATCCTGCTGAAAAAGATACTCACGGATAAAGACTTCATTATGATCGTACTTCAAACCTTTCTTGGCTTTCAGCAAAGGACGGGAGACTACAATCTGGTCGAACAAGTTCCACTTGCCACGATAGAGCAATGTTCCCACACCTTTATCTTCAAGGGTTTCCCACCAGGGATTATAGAATTCGCCTTTTTTCACCTGCTTCGCATACTTGCGTGCACCCAGTGTCGCCATGCTTTCGTCCATAGGATCGTCGTTCATATCCCCCATGACTATCAGCTTCAGTTTCTTGTCCGTACGCATCAGGGAGTCTGTCAATGCCCGTACCTGCTTGGCTGCATGTACACGCACCGGAGACTTAGCTCCACGGGAAGGCCAGTGATTGACGATGAAACAAACGCGTTCGCCTGCCATCTGTCCGTCTACAATAAGGAAGCCACGCGTCAGGTGCACAGTGTCTCCCTCAAAAGGAGTGGAAAGCACCAGTTTGGAATTGGTAACAGTGAATTGTTCCGGATCATAAAGCAAAGCGCAATCAATGCCCCGTTTATCCGGACCTTCGTAATGCACGAATTTATAGTTGGATATAGCCGGCTGGCTTACCAAATCTGTCAGTACCCGGTTGTTTTCAGCTTCGGCTACACCGATAACGGCGGGTCCTCCCGGTACGCGATCGCGCGACACTTCACTCAGGACTTTGGCAAGGTTCTTCAACTTGGCCTCATACTTCTCAGCCGTCCATACATAACTGCCGGAAGGCAAAAATTCAAGGTCGTTCTTACCTGCATCATGAATCGTATCAAACAGGTTCTCAAGATTATAAAACGCAACACTATACAGATCCCGCTCGTTCTGCTGGGCACCTGCCGTAGTGACGCAGAGCCATAGGGAAATTAAGAAAAGTAGCTTCTTCATGCTGAATATAAATTAAAATACCATGCAAAAATCTGAAATAAAAAGCGATAAACCTATTTTTTGAGGGAACTTTTTTCTAATTCAGAGAAATACACTGCCTTTAAACAAAGGTAGACTGCACCTTAAGCAAAAATAAATCAGAATTTATTTTGTATTATCTGCGACTTGCACTATCTTTGCGCTCTGAAAAATAAGACCATTACACTATTTATTACCAAAATAGTAACCGAATATAATAATTAAAAAAACAAATATTGAAATGAAAAAAGGTATTCATCCTGAAAATTACCGTCCGGTAGTATTCAAAGATATGTCTAATGGTGACATGTTCTTGTCTCGTTCAACCGTAAATACGAAAGAAACCATCGAGTTTGAAGGTGAAACTTATCCGTTGGTAAAGATGGAAATCTCTAACACTTCTCACCCGTTCTATACTGGTAAATCTACATTGGTGGATACAGCTGGTCGCGTTGATAAGTTCATGAGCCGCTACGGTGACCGTAAAAAGAAATAATTCTGCTTCATGAAAGCAAAAAAAGGGAGATTTTGAAAAAAGTCTCCCTTTTTTATATACGTACATACACAAATACTGGCAAATTTCTCTATATTTGTATCTCAAAAAAGATTCCCAAAATAGCAGGACAATACTTTGCAATGAGAAACGGTCTGTATCTGATAGTGATACTCTGTACTTTTTTGCTTTCAACACAAACAAAAGCACAGAAAGAAGTGAAATTCAATCAGGATTCCATCCCTCCTGCTTTCTCTAAATTAAAAACCTATTATAACCAGCCGGAAGTATATCTTTCTCACTGGGAAAAGATAAAGAAAGATATCGACAATAAAAAAGGAGATAAGACAACCGATCTATTCTATCTATATAAGGACAGAAATTATTTTCACTACAAACATGGTGATGTAGACAGTATGAAAAAATATACTCCTATCATCAAGGATTTATCGCTCCGTCTCCATAATGAGGCTGAGTATTATAGGAGCTGGAGTCTTTTATGCGCAAATATCATATATTCCAACGCTTCTGAAGATGATATGAGGGAGCTGGATAAGATGTACAATGATGCACTGGACAGGAAAAGCGAAGTGGGACTGGCATTCAGCCTGAATGAAATAGCCAACTTTTATGGAGCAAATAAAAATTATGCCAAAGCCCTGCCATATATTACACAAGCCATGCAATTGTTTGAAAAACTAAAATTCTGGGATGAATATACCCCATTATGTGCCAATTATATGGTAATTCTGATGAGTATGGATAAAAAACAAGAAGCCCAGAATGTATTTTATCATTTAGACTCATTGGCCGATGTATCACTCAACACCTCTACTATCAATATGGATACAGCCCGTATCTTAATGATAAAAGATATGGCTTCAGTAGTATTCACTGAACCTCAGGATACTATCGTTCTACGAAAGTATCTGACTGAAATGGAGAATTTATACCGGAAATCGCCACATGTGAGCCGCATTTATTTATATAGTACTAAAAAAGAATATGCCACTTTAAAAGGTGACTTTGATATATTACTTGCCTATCTGGATTCTTGTGCAGAATATTATCAGAATTCCCACAACATGACAAACCTCAAGAGGATGTATAATAACAAGGCCTCCGCTTTACACCAGTCTCACAGATATGACGAAGCTTATCTTATGCTACGTAAATACGTATCTTTGAGTGATTCATTGTATAAGAATGATACCCAGAAGCAGCTCAATGAATTATCCACCCGCTATAATCTGAATAAACTGGAACTTGAAGCCAGAGACCTGAGTCTGAAAGCTCGCAATATACAATTCTTTTATGCTTGTACCCTGATTGTTGTGTTAGTAGCCGCATTAATCATCGGCATCAAATTCTACCGTCATAAGCTGAAAAACAACCGCTTACTGAGGAAACAAGCTCAGGAACTGCAACAAGCCAATGAGAAGGCACAACAAGCTCAACTCATGAAAACAGCATTCATCCAGAATATGAATCATGAGGTGCGGACACCCCTGAATGCCATTGTAGGTTTCTCCGAGTGCCTTGCAGAAATACCAATGAGTCAGGAAGAAACCAGGGAAATCAGTGCCACTATCAAAAAGAATAGTGATAATCTACTGAAGATCATCAGCGACATGATTTCCATTGCCAATATTGACAGCGGAGACCAGAGATTGACTTATCAGGATATTCCGGTAAACAAGTTTGCAAATAAATTACTTCAGGAAATGAAGGAATATATCCAACCCAAAGTGAAATTTTACTATACCCCATGCCAGACAGACTATATACTTTCGTCTAATGAGGATATCGTACATCAGATACTTATCAATCTGCTACATAATGCACTAAAGTTCACTTCAAGTGGCGAAGTAGAGTTAAGTTATGAGGTAGATAACAAAAATAACAAGTTATACTTCCACGTACGAGACACCGGCATTGGCGTGAAAAGCGAACTAAAAGAAAAAATATTCTCACGATTTTATAAAGTGGATTCTTTTATACCCGGCGCCGGATTAGGATTATCCTTATGCCGGATTCTTGCAGAGCGTATAAAAGCACGGGTATATTTAGACGATACCTACCATGACGGATGTTTATTCACCTTCGAACACCCATTAAAGTAAGATATAAAAATGGAATAGGAAATTCCCTACCTTTTTGTAGGGAAAAGAATAGGGAAGGGAGAAAACTCTTTCCTATTTTTGTATCAGCAATTTTGATAATAAGTCAATAGTACGAACCATAAACGAACCAATATGAAACGTCTTATCACTTTCGTCTTCCTCGCTGTCCTCTTCTCTACAGCAGGATTTGCTGCCAGGCAGAAAGACTTGAGCGGCCCAATTGCCATAAAAGGCGAACTACAACAACAGTATGAGAATTTTCCTGCCGGCACTCCCGTAGTGATCCGCAAGGTAGTGAAAATGAAATCGGCAGAACAACTAGGCTCCGATGTTTTCTATGCAACCGAAATCAACGGTATGCAATTTGCGGTACCTTCTTCTGCCCTGAAAACCATTAAACTCTCACCTCCCGAAACCAATCAGGAGTTTTGGCAGCAAACCTATCTGAAGCAACATCTGTATGAATATTTCAGCGAACGCGGATATAACTCTAAGTTGCGCAAGGAAGTGGACGAAGAATGCCGGGATTACCTGTACAAGCTGGAAGAGATCGGCTATGAGGATGATTTCATCACTTCATACGTACAGAATATCTTTGCGAAACTGACTGCCACCGGCATCGATCCCAACCGCAGTGAAAGGTTGAATGTACGCATCATCCAGTCGCCCGAACCGGATGCTTACATGCTGCCCAACGGAACAATGCTGATTAGTACCGGCCTGCTCTGCACACTTGATTCGGAGGATGAACTTGCCGCCATTATTGCCAATGAGATGTCTCATTTCGTACTGGACCATCAGATTAATAACATCTACCGTGCTGAACGCCGTGCCAAGCGGGCAGCTTTTTGGGGAACGGTTCTTGCCGTCACTGCCGAAGTAGCCCTGGAAGTGGCATACTGGGATGACGATGATACAGCTTTAGGTGTAGGTGCTGTTGCCAGCATCGGAAGCGTTGCCGCCCTGCTGAATGTAAATGTAGTGAATCGCCTGGGAATGAATTACAAGAATAACCAGGAATACGCAGCCGACCGGGTTGCACGTGAGTTATTGGAATTCAAGGGGATGAATCCCGATGGATTGGCGTCTGCACTTTCCAAAGTCATCGGGTACTATAATATACAGCAACGCGGTCATAAGCTGCTTCGCTACGGCAGCATCGACAACCTGAAAAAGCGAATAGACAAAGCCGACCAAGCGGAAAATCAAATCAGTCATCCTTATCTCAAAGCGACATCGGACGTAGTAACTTTCAACGCAGCCATGAATATGGCAGACCAACGGTATGAAGAAGCCGGAAGATTAATACAGAAGAATATCAATAACAATCTGGCCACCGACCATGATTACGTTATCTTAGCAAAATCACGGATGGCGCTTTACAACACAGAAGAGGTAAACGAAGAATGTGCCACCCTGCTTTGGAAAGCCAAAGAATTAGCAGGAGACAGTCCGAATCTTGACATATATAAACAGGAAATTCTATTGCTAATGCGCATGAATAAACAGGCTAAAGCCGCCGGCACATTGAAGGAATATCTGGAATTACTTTCCCGGTATCAGGAACAAGGAATGCAAGGAGAAGAGGAAGAATGGACAAGCAAAGAAATAGCTTGGGCTAATCAATTATTAGATAAGATCAGCAGACTATAAAGAAAAGAATGTTATAAAGTCTTTCTCACCACAGAATTCCAAGACTTGCGCAAATCTTGGAATTCTGTGGTGAGAAAGACTCATCTTATTTACGGAATGGCGGGCGAACCACTACTGCTTTCAGCTTACGTCCACGCATATCAATGCAAATTTCCGTACCTATTTTACTATACTCCGGTTTCACATAGCCCATACCGATACCAATCTTACGAGTAGGTGACATTGTACCTGAAGTTACTACTCCGATAGCTTCGCCTTCTGTATTGAACAGCTCATATCCATGACGGGGAATTCCACGGTCCACCATTTCAAAACCGACCAACTTACGGACAGTACCTTCCGCTTTCTGCTTTTCAAGCATCGGACGATTGATAAAGTTCTTACCTTCAGCAAACTTGGTAATCCATCCCAAACCAGCTTCAATAGGAGATGTCGTATCATCCAGATCATTGCCATACAGGCAGAAGCCCATTTCCAGACGAAGCGTATCGCGTGCACCCAAGCCAATCGGCTTGATACCAAATTCTTCACCTGCTTCAAACACGGCATTCCAAATCTTCATGGCAGCTTCGGGATAGAAGTAAAGCTCAAAACCTCCTGCACCGGTATAGCCGGTATTGGAAATAATCACATCTTTCTCACCGGCAAACTCACCATGCGTAAAGGTGTAATACGGCAGTTCCGACAAGTTTATGCTCGTCAGCTTCTGCAAAGCAAGAATGGCCTTCGGGCCCTGCACGGCAAGTTGAGCCATGTGGTCGGAAGCATTTTCCAGTTCAGCGCCTTCCGTATTGTGCGAAACGCACCAGTTCCAGTCTTTTTCTATATTCGAGGCATTCACTACCAACAGATATTTCTCCGGTTCATAATGATAAACCAGCAAGTCATCTACAATACCGCCTTCTTCGTTGGGAAAACAGGTATATTGCACCTTGCCCGGAATCAGGGCAGCCACATTATTGGAAGTCACTTTCTGAAGAAAAGCCAATGCATTGGGGCCTTTCACCCAGAATTCTCCCATGTGGGAAACGTCGAATACACCCACAGCGTTACAAACTGTGAGGTGTTCATCAATGATACCGGAATATTCTATCGGCATATTATATCCCGCAAACTCATGCATCTTAGCACCCAGCGAGATATGTTTTTCTGTAAACGGAGTGGTTTTCATGTCTTAAGGTATTAAATTATTTTATAGCAACAAGTTCGGCAATCTTCACGATGACCTTCATCGCTTTCTCCATATTCTGGATAGGAGCGAATTCATATCGTCCATGGAAGTTCAGACCACCTGCAAAGATATTGGGGCAAGGCAAACCTTTGAAAGAAAGCTGCGCGCCATCCGTACCACCACGGATAGGTTTCACATTCGGTTTCACACCTACAGCCTCCATTGCGGCAAAAGCCGTATCAATGATATGCATTACCGGTTCAATCTTCTCACGCATATTATAGTATTGGTCACGGAGTTCAAGCGTTGCCGTACCTTCACCATATTCAGCATTGATTTCACTGACAAAGCGTTCTATTTTCTTCTTGCGGCTCTCGAAACGTGCACGGTCATGATCACGGATAATATAAGCCACTGTAGTCTGCTCTACATCGCCGTTGAAACTGATGAGATGGTAGAAACCCTCGTAACCTTCAGTATGTTCGGGCGTTTCATGAGCAGGTAACATCGCACAGAAACGGTTGGCTACACGAATTGAATTAATCATCTTATTTTTGGCATAACCCGGATGCACATTGCGACCTTTGAAGGTGATTTTAGCAGATGCCGCATTGAAGTTTTCAAACTCCAACTCTCCTACTTCACCGCCATCCATTGTGTAAGCCCAGTCGCAACCGAACTTCTCCACATCGAATTTATGTGCGCCCAATCCTATTTCCTCATCCGGATTGAAACCAATACGAATCTTGCCATGCTTGATTTCAGGATGCTCTTTCAAATACACTATCGCAGAAACGATTTCGGCAATACCTGCTTTATCATCTGCTCCCAACAATGTCTTGCCATTGGTCACGATCAGGTCTTCACCTTTATGATCCAGCAGCTCGGGGAACTGAGACGGAGAAAGAACTACATTTTCTTCCGCACAGAGCACGATGTCCGAACCGTCATAGTTTTGAACAATGCGGGGAGATACATCTTTGCCACTCATATCGGGACTGGTGTCCATGTGGGCGATAAAACCAATAGTAGGTACCGGCTTATCGATATTTGCCGGAAGTGTGGCAAACAAATAGCCATGCTCATCCAACGTTATGTCTTCCAAACCTAAAGACTCTAATTCTTCTTTCAGATATTTGGCAAATACCATTTGCCCCGGAGTACTTGGAGTCACCTCTGTCTCTTCACTGGACTGGGTGTCGAAGCTTACATACTTCAAAAAACGTTCTACTAAAGCCATATTATTTATGATTTACGATTTATGATTTATGATCGAGAACATAAACTACCAATTATCTATCAACAGTAGTCAATAGTTCTGCCGTAAAGGTAGAAAAAGGGGCGTGAACTGCCAAGCAATTCACGCCCCTTTTTACAAAATGTTAGTATTTAGAGTTACTTAAAAGCAACTACTTCCATCAAAACAATGTGTACAAACCTTACATTTCGGCAATCCGATGGACTCGATGAGAGTTTCCAGAGTATTAAACTTCAAAGTTGTAAGGCCAAAGCGTTCGGCAATAATGCTGACCATCTTCTCATATTCCGGAGAACCGGTAGTGGCATATTTCTCCAGATTCTTGTCTGCATCTCCCTCCAGTTCTGCGATAATACGGCGTGTAATCAATTCCAACGGGCTCTTGGATGCCGTGAAACCTACAAACGGACAAGCATAAATCAACGGTGGACAAGCAATGCGGATATGTACTTCTTTGGCACCATATTCATACAGTACCTTCACATTATCCCGTAATTGTGTGCCCCGTACTATGGAGTCGTCACAGAACAATAAGCGCTTACCTTCCAGCATGGCACGGTTCGGTATCAGTTTCATCTTCGCCACTAATGAGCGCATCTCCTGCTTACTGGGAGTGAAGCTGCGCGGCCATGTCGGTGTATATTTAGAAATGGCACGATGATAAGGAACTCCTTTTCCTTCGGCATAGCCCAAAGCCATACCTACACCGGAATCAGGAATACCGCAAGCACAATCTACTTCAGAATCATCGCTCTGTCCCATCTTCAAACCACTGGTAAAACGTACCTCCTCTACATTGCGACCTTCATAGCAGGAAGTAGGAAAACCGTAATATACCCACAGGAAAGAACAAATCTGCATCTTTTCCTCCGGCTTCCGCAGTTGTTCCACTCCATCGGCAGTCAAACGAACAATCTCTCCCGGACCGAGATAGCGGTCTATTTCATAATCCAGATTCGGGAAACTGCTTGACTCACTGGTTGCAGCATATGCCCCTTCTTTCCGGCCAATTACAATCGGAGTGCGTCCCCACTTGTCACGAGCTGCAATGATACTGCCATCTTCTGATAACAGCAGCATAGAGCAAGAACCTTTGACACGGCGGTAAACATTTTCTATACCTTCTACGAAAGTTTTTCCTTGTATGATGAGTAGTGAGATAAGCTCGGTTTGATTGGTATTGCCTGAACTCAGTTCGGCGAAATGCATATTTTTGGAAAGTAGCTCTGCTTCTATTTCTTCCAGATTCACAATTTTGGCTACTGTTACAATGGCGAAGCGTCCGAGGTGGGAGTTAATGATGATGGGTTGCGGGTCTGTGTCGCTGATGATTCCTATTCCGACATTTCCTTTAAACTTATCCAGTTCGTCTTCAAACTTGGTTCGGAAATAAGTGCTCTCCAGGTTATGAATGGATCGGGCAAACATGCCCTCTTCTGCATCATACGTGGCAAGTCCGCCCCGCTTAGTTCCTAAATGTGAATTATAATCTGTACCGTAAAATAAATCCGTCACACAGCTCGCTTTGGAGACTGTCCCGAAAAATCCTCCCATAAATCCTATTATTTATTATTGATTTTAGTATTGACGGGCACAAAGGTACAAAGAAGTTTCTTCTCCACGTTACTTTCCTACGAGACAATTTCTAAAAAAACTTATTTTTATGCAGGTTTCCGAACAGCTGATTGAACGTTTTGTTTAATTCGCAGATAAAAGAAATTATATGGTTCAGGATGGAAAATCACAGGAAATAGACGAAACGGACGGGCTGCCATTTCCGCAACGAATATGGGCGGTAGTGGCCATTGGATTCGCTCTCTGCATGTCAGTGCTCGATATCAACATCAGTACTGTAATCCTCCCTACCCTCGCACATGATTTTGGAACTTCGGACTCTGTGATTACCTGGATTGTCAATGGTTATCAATTGGCTATTGTAGTGTCATTACTTTCTTTTTCTGCATTGGGCGAAATCTTCGGATATCGTAAGGTATTCCTCTCCGGCATTGCTTTATTTTGTGTGACATCACTTATATGTGCCTTATCCGATTCCTTCTGGACTCTGACAACCGCCCGTATTTTCCAGGGATTCAGTGCATCAGCTATCACCAGTGTAAATACAGCCCAGCTTCGTCTTATCTATCCGAAAAAACAGATAGGACGTGGAATGGGGATTAATGCAATGGTAATTGCCATATCAGCGGCGGCAGGTCCTTCTGTTGCCAGTGGTATTTTGTCAATAGCTTCCTGGCACTGGTTATTTGCGATAAATCTGCCATTGGGGATCATTGCCCTGATATTGGGAATCAAGTATCTTCCTGAGCAAAAGGAACTATCGAAACGTAAGTTTGACGTTATCAGTGCGGTGGCTAATGCTATTACCTTCGGATTATTGATTTATACATTGGATGGTTTTGCGCATCATGAACGCTATGATTATCTGATAATCCAGTCAGTGATATTGATTGTCGTAGGAACATATTATGTACGTCGGCAGTTGGGGCAAGAGTCCCCCCTGTTGCCGTTAGACTTACTGAGAATCCCCATTTTCAGGCTCTCGATTCTGACTTCCATCTGTTCATTCACCGCGCAGATGCTGGCTATGATTTCGCTGCCCTTCTTTCTGCAAAACACATTGGGACATAGCGAAGTCATGACGGGACTCCTACTGACTCCTTGGCCTCTCGCCACACTGTTTGCTGCACCGGCCGCCGGCTACTTGGTAGAACGTATTCACCCGGGAATATTGGGAAGTATCGGGATGGGAATATTCTGTATAGGTCTTTACTCGCTTTCGATGTTGGACGCAGAATCATCGATTGTCAGTATCTGTTTACGGTTAGCTCTTTGTGGAGTCGGATTCGGACTCTTTCAGACACCGAATAACAGTACAATGATTGCTTCCGCACCCAAACAGCGTTCCGGTGGAGCCAGTGGAATGATGGGAATGGCACGGCTCATGGGGCAGACATTCGGAACTACGCTTGTAGCACTTCTATTCAGTTGGGTGGTAGGAAGCAAAAGTACGGAAGTATGCTTGATAACAGGGAGTGTATTTGCACTGATTGCGGCGGTGGTGAGTAGTTTGAGGTTGTCACAAGCATCGGTGTTGAAAGAATAAAAAAATATCAGAAACAGAGGTGTAATCTTGTATGTTTCCATAAAATCTCCTATTTTTGTAACCACGGTTAATTTAACCACCGTGAAATTAACCATCGTTACAATAGGAAACTCATTATGAAATTCTACAACCGCGAGAAAGAATTGGACGAACTGCAAAAAGTGCGTGAGTTAGCTTTTTCAGAACATTCAAAGCTAACAGTTTTGACAGGGCGTCGACGCATAGGCAAAACAAGCCTGATATTTAAGAGTTGCGAAAACACTCCTACTCTTTATTGGTTCGTCAAACGAAGCAATGAGGCCGATTTGTGCTCTAAGTTTGCAGAAACCGTTGCCCTAGTTTTAAATATAACTATTCCCGGAAAGATATACAACTTCACTGAACTCTTTGAGTTTGTTATGGAACAGGGCATCCGGAATAAATTCAATTTAGTTATCGATGAGTTTCAGGAATTCTATAATATCAATCCCTCCGTTTACAGTGGCATGCAGGACATTTGGGACCGTTTCCGTACCCGAACAAATGTCAACCTCATCGTCAGTGGCTCTGTATACACATTAATGGAGCAGATATTCAAGAATGCCAAAGAACCATTATATGGAAGGAGTGACAGAGTTTTGAAATTGTATCCCTTTACCACTGATGTTATCAAACAAATACTACATGATTACAAACCTGACTACACGCCTGATGACTTACTGGCACTCTACACATTTACCGGAGGCGTCCCTAAATATATAGAATTATTAATGGATGCCGGAACAACTGAAATGGAAAGCATGGTTGACTTCATGGTACAGCCCGACTCTCCCTTTATAGATGAAGGAAACACTTTATTAATACAAGAATTCGGAAAGAAATACGGCAATTATTTCTCTATTATAGGAGCTATTGCCGAGGGAAGAAATACGATTACTGAAATGGAAGCGAAGTTAGGGATCAGCCTAGGCGGATATCTGAAACGCCTGGAAGAAGATTATAGCATAGTTTCCAAAAAGCGCCCTATATTCTCGAAAGAAGGGACGCAAACCGTAAGGTATGAAATATCCGATCCATTTTTACGTTTCTGGTTCCGGTATTTCGATAAATATCAATCATTGCTGGAGATACGGAATTTCAGTGGATTAAGTAGTATTATTAAAAGAGACTATCCTACTTATTCAGGTTTCATGTTAGAGGACTATTTTCGCCAGAAAATGATAGAGAGCGGGGAATTTCTGAATATCGGCTCTTGGTGGGAAACTAAAGGTAATGCTAATGAGATAGATATAGTGGGGATTTATTTATTTGAGAAAAAAGCACTTATTGCAGAAGTTAAACGATTGCGAAAGAATTTCAAACCTGAGTTGTTCCAAAGCAAGATAGAAGCGATTCATAAAAAAGTACTTTTCAAATATGAGATTGAGGGAAAATGCTTGACGTTGGAGGATATGTAATAAAAAAGGTCGAAATCTTTATCGGTTTCGACCTTTTTTATTACACCATTCAATTCAATACTACTTCTTCCAAACATAATGTGGAACAAATAGCCATTTCATTATCTCAATGGTACGTCTCATCAACGAACAATGCTCCATATAGTCAAAAATATAATCTTGAAATATTCCATTACAGACTGATGCCCAATATATTTCATATTGTAGCGTATCTTATCCGGAAGTATCAGCTCTACATACGCTTTGTCCGCATCCTCAGCCTGTCCCAAAATCGTATTTTCATCTACATATTCTATAGATGCATAATCCGTAATTCCCGGGCGAACAGACAACACTCTCCGCTGTTCCTCAGTGTAGAGTTCCACATATTTACGAACCTCCGGACGCGGCCCTACCAGACTCATATCACCCTTCAATACATTGAATAACTGAGGTAGTTCATCTAATTTATATTTGCGGATAAAATACCCGATACGGGTAATCCGGGGATCTCGTCCGCCTACAGTTATCAAACCTTGCTTATCAGCTCCTATACGCATTGAGCGGAACTTATAGACATAAAAATCCGTCCCTCCACGTCCCACACGTAGCTGTTTATAGAAACCACCACCTTTACTTTCCAGACGGATAGCAATATACAGGAAAAGGAAAACAGGAGATAAGAATAGAATACCCAGAAAGGAAAATAAAATATCAAAAAAACGAATCATCACCTATCAACAGTCACTTTAAGGTATGCATCTTTTACAGCTTTGATTATAAAGTCCAGCTTTTCTTCATCCAACTGTGGATAAATGGGCAAGGAGATTTCACCTTTAAAATTCTCATAAGCTTGTGGATAGTTCTTTATATCATATCCCAATGAGCTGAAGAAGGAAAGCATCGGCATCGGGATAAAATGGACGTTCACGGCAACCTCACTTTTCGCGATTTCATCAATCATACGATCACGCTGTTCCTCTGTGAAATCTTTGATACGCAATGCATAGATATGATATGAGCTTTCTTTTTCTCCATCTTCAGAAGGTGGCAAAATAGCCCAGTCACAATCAGCAAATGCTTTAGAATAGGTATTGAATACTCTTTTACGTTCTTTCAGTAGTTCAGGATATTCCCGTATCTGAGCCAAACCGATAGCTGCATTTACATCAGCCATATTTATTTTCATTCCCAGACCGACTATGTCATAACGCCAACCACCGGCTTTGGATTTGGAAAAAGCATCTTTAGTTTGACAATTCAAACTCATCATACGCAATTCTTTGTAGAGTTCCGCATTATCAAACGGTTCGGGCAAATTCAGGCAGATGGCTCCTCCTTCGGCCGTCGTCACATTCTTTACGGCGTGAAGAGAGAAGATAGCAATATCCGTTTCGCATCCTGTACGCTGATTCTTGCTGTAATAAGCTCCCAAAGAATGGGCCGCATCATTCATTACAAGAATACGTCCTAATTTTTCCTGTACCAATGACGTCGCCTGAAACAGATTGCGTATTTCCGGTTCATTAACGAGTCTCATGATACGGTCGTAATCACAAGGGAAGCCTGCAATATCTACCGGAATAATAGCCTTGGTCCTTGGCGTAATTGCTTTTCGAATAGCATCCACAGAGATATTGAAATCCTCTCCGGAATCTACCATAGCAGGCTTTGCACCCGCATGAAGGACTGCTAATGCCGTAGCACTATATGTATACGCCGGCACAATTACTTCATCTTCAGCAGTTACTCCCAACCAACGAAGCATCATAATAGCTCCCGAAGTCCATGAGTTTACACAAAGCACTTCTTTTGCATTAGAGAATACTTTTATTTCTTCTTCCAATGCTTTTACTTTAGGACCGGAAGTTATCCAGCCGGAACGTAACGAATCAACGACTTCGTTGATGACCGCCTCGTCAATATAAGGGGGCGAAAATGGAATTTTCATGATCTACTATATTGAATTATTTTAAATGAATCAAATATGTAAGTCCGCAGGAGAAATATTTCCGCTTTATTGCATTGTTTGAGCCAAAAGGCATTTGCTGATTCATATCTTATTTTTATGATAATAATCTACAAAATACTTTTCCACTTATCCACATCATGTCCTGCATAAACAATTCTGCTTTCAGCCAAACAAAGAATATGTTCAATAGAAGTCTCTGCTTTTATTTTATCACCATACGGTAATTTAGTTACAACTTTAACATTAGGAATATAACTATCTCCTGTGAAAATATAGTTATCCGTATAATAAGTCAAACAACTTGGACAATGACCAGGTGTCTCAATTACGTATAACATTACATTATTAAATAATTGAACTTCATCACCACTTGAAAGGAGTATCACATTCTGACCTTCATATATGGTAGAATGTTCATAATAAAACGAAAAATTTTTCCTATCGTCATACAATGCTTCTTCTCCATATTTTGATGTATAAATACTACAACTAGGAAATCGTGAAACAAGCTCATTTATGCCTGCAATGTGGTCGAAGTGTGTATGTGTAAGAAAAATCCCTCGAATATTCAAATCTTTCGGCAATTCATTAAACAACACTTTTACATCACTCACATCTATAAGAAAAGCATTATTCTGCCCCTCCTCAAATAGTACATACATATTTGAAGAAGGGGCATCGTTAATGATTTTTTTAACCTTGAGCATTATTCCCAAAATGTAAGAATATCACCTATGGTTTTGAACTCACGAAGCTGTTCACCTGTTAATTTCTTTCCGAATTCTTCATCAGAAATAACAATAAGCGAAAGTTTCGCCATAGAATCAAATTCATCTACCGTAGAAAGTTTCGTCTCCACAGTCAATGTACCATTCTCTAGTTCCAGCATATCTTCTAGAACTGCAATTTTTTCTTCAATAGTCATTGTAAAAAAAAGATTTAATTATTATGATGATAATTTACCGCCATCAACACTAATGCAACTACCTGTAACCATTTTAGACAAGTCACTCATTAAATAAACCACTGTATTTGCAATGTCTTCGGGCTGACAAATGCCTAAATACTGTCGGTGTAGTATCTGTTTGTATTCCTCAGAATCCCCCCCATAATTTTCAGACATTCTTGCCATAGGAGTATCAGTAACACCAGGTGCAACTGTATTTATACGAATATTTTTAGGAGCTAATTCTTTTGCAATACAGCGAACAGCAGAATTCATAGCAGCCTTAGATGCACAATATGCAGTTTTCGTTGAATTTCCAAGAAAAGCACCAATTGCTGAAACGCCAACAACATTCATACCTTGTAAATTATATGCGTTACGAGTAGAAAAACATCTTATCATCTCTATGAATGAAAAAAAATTAATATTCATCACTTTCAGCATAAATTCGTATTTTGACAACTTTAAGGGACGCACTACACCAACTCCAACACAAAATACCAATCCGTCCACAGGACCATTCTCTTCAATAATGGAGTTTACACAAGGTTCAATAGTATGGATTGCCGAGAAGTCACATATATATGTTTTATTTCCTTCACCTTTGAGTTCTAGTAAAGTTCTATTGAGATTATTTTCATTGAAATCTAATAAAAGAATTCGAGCACCATAAGCATTAAGTGTTTTAGCTGTAGCAGCACCAATGCCACCAGCACCAGCCACAACAAAAGTCTTATTTGTAAAATCTATAGCACTATTCATAATATATATCCTCCATCTATTACTACTGATGTACCCGTAATCGTTTTAGTAGCATCACTAAGTAAAAAGGCGATTACATTTGCTACCTCTTCAGCTTTTGTCAACCCCAAAATCTGCTGCTGTACTAAACCGCCATTAATAGCACTAATACTCTGAATATGATTTTTTTCAAAATCAGCGTCAACTCCACCTTTTTGGACAGAATTCACTCGAATACCATCATTGGCAAATTCAACAGCCAAACACCTAACAGCTGCATCCAAAGCAGCTTTTGAAGAACAGAAAGCCATCTTTGCTTTCATAGCTTTGATGCTACTAATAGAGGACATTGCTACAATACTTGCTCCGTTTTCCATCCCTTTTGCTTTCCTGAGCGAACGTACGACCTCAATAAAAACATTGAAATTGTCATTCAAAATTTCATTCAAATTTCCAGGTTTAACAAATTGAAGTGGTTTAAAATCACTGTGTACAATAGCAAATACAACACCATCAAAGGCACCATTGGATTTTACGAGTTGCTTGATATATGGCTCAATGTGTGCTGTATTTCTCTCTTCATACACTTCGACTTTCGCACCAAGTTCTTTGATCTGACGAAAAATTGCTTCGTCTAAAGCATTTGAACCTCCAATAAGCAATATACGCTTATCAGTCAAATCCATTGGATTTATCATTTAGTATTTTCTTTAGGATTTTTCAAGTTCTGAATCAAATTCCAAATCGCTTCAACTGAATTGAAATTATCGGGAATTAGTTCATTAATACGAACTTGTACGCCAAATTCATCATCTAACTCAGATATAATAGACACGACATCCATTGAATCCAAAATTCCATCATCAATTAATAATGTTTCATTGTTGAAATCGACATCTGGTCGAACACGCTGCAATATTTCCAATAGTTTCTCCATAGTTCTATTATTTATTTTATTAATGATATTGTCGATTTAAAAGTATACTTAAATCCTTTCTTCTGATACATACTAACAGCTACAGTATTCTGATGTTGTACCCAAAGCATATAACGATGTTTCTCATTTTCCATATTATTTTCTATAAACGTATCAAGCAGAACCTGTCCTACGTGTCTACCTCTTCCTTCAGGAATAACTGCCACATGTGAAATACAAGCTGTTTTACCTGTAAAAGTCTGATGCAATGCCCCTAGAAATTCATCATTATCAATGCCATGCGCAATCCAAATAGCATTATTTATCAATAATTTTTCATACATATCAGAAGTTATATAATCGCCACTCAAAATATCAAATGAATCATTAAATAACTTACAAGCTTTTTCTATCTCCCATAAGTTTTTTGCAAATTCGACTTTCACCCCTTCTATTTTAATTGGTCTTTCCAAATCCTTATATACTCCTAAATACTGGTCTCTAATAAGATTAACCCTAAACCCTACCTTTTCAAGAAATTCTATTTCTTTCTGTGGAAAATAACTTTTTCCACGATATAAAATTTCAACCACTACATCTTTAAGTTCATTAAAATCTGGTTTTGCATTAAAATCATTGATATAATAATACATTCTAAATCCAGTATTTTTTTTCACAAAAAGAAAAGCATTATGCCTATCACAAACTTCAAAAAGTTCACCGTTATTTATCAAAGTCTCCGCTTCTCTTTGCAAATAATCGTTGGAAGCCCCTTCTTTACTTCGATATTGTTCAACTATCTCCACATATCGTTCAATAGTATTTATTTTATTGAGCATCATAATTCTTCTTCAACTCTATACGATCTATTTTACCATTCATATTATAAGGCAACACTCTCAAGTGAAAGACTTCATTAGGAAACATATATTTAGGGAGTTTATCTTTTATCAAATTAATAATGTCCAGTTCTTCACCTGAAACAGTTGTATAATAGAGAATAATGGAATCCTTTTCTTGATCAAAGATACAAGCAGCATTAGAAATATCTGCAATTGAATTAACAACGACTTCTATTTCTTCTAATTCAATGCGATGCCCCATATGTTTTATTTGAAAATCCTTACGTGACACAAATTCAATCTCTCCATGTTTGTTATATTTTACGATATCACCCGTACGGTAGATTTTATCATCATAAAAATTATGAAGCGGATTTTGGACAAATACCTCATGAGTTTTAATTTCGTTGTTATAATAACCAAGAGCTACACCGGTACCACGCACACATAACTCACCTATCTCATTCACTCCTACAAGCTTATCTTGATCATTGAACACCAGTACTTCCATATTATGACAAGCTTTACCAATAGGTATGTATTCATCGTCATCAAAATCACGATTCACTACATAATAGGTACAGTCAACAGTAATTTCGGTTGGTCCATACAAATTTACGTATTGAGCATTTGGTAATTTATGTATCCAAACTTTCAGTTGCTTTGCCGGCATTGCTTCACCTGCAAAAAATACACGTTTTATATATTTTGGAACACTATCATTTAGTATTTGGCTATTACCAACTAGCACTACAGCAGATGTAGCCCATAAGATAGTTGTAATCTTTCGTTCATTAAGGAACTTCACCAACAATTTTGTAAAAGTGAAATACTTCTTGGCTATAATGTTGAGCGTAGCACCCGACTTCAAACAAATATAAATATCCTTCACCGAACCGTCAAAATAGAATGGAGTTTGATTTCCAAGTGCATCAGTTTCATCAAATCCAAATGTTTCGACAAGCCACTCTGCAAGATCAATAGCACCACGGTGACTAATTACTACTCCTTTGGGAACTCCAGTCGAACCACTAGTAAAGATAGAATAGAGAGGATCAGTGTCTATCACTTTAGATCGAACATCTGCAATATACGCCTTGTCCACCTCATTATCTATCACCTCTGCATAATTGAAACGCACCCCTTTAAACTCAATCAAGTCAAGTATCTTATCATCAGCAACCGTAGTAGTGATAGCCGCTATCGGATTAAGCACATCATTGATGAGCTTTACACGCTGATCAGGCATCTTACAGTCGATAGGTACATAAAAATTGCCACTCTCCACTACGCCCATAAATCCCACAAGTCCTTCTATCCGACGATCGACAAATACCAGTACAGGTCTACGCATCTGCTTATCTGTAGCAATACCTAACGCTGTTCCAATGACTTCAGCTTGATATTTCCATTCGGCAAAAGTCAAAAAAGTCTTTTCATCAGCAATAGCTGTTTTATCAGGAAAGCGTTGTGCCATTGCATCAAGATAGGAAAGAATATTTGTTATCATTTCTTTTCGTATAATTGGTTAGGATTAGTAATAAGCCCTTCTTCAAAGATTTCATCATCCTCAAAAATTGGCAAAATATCGTCTGTATTTATTTCAAACGAAGTGGCACCCAAAGAAATGCCGATACCAAAACCACAAGTCATCACTTTGATAACTTTATGTTCATTGTTATTTCCATAGCGATCACAAAGCGACACGATAGCAGAAGCACCAGAGGTATTTCCATAACGATCAAGTGAGATAGGAATTTTATCAAAATCGATCCTGGATTTCTTTGCTATCTGCTTCAATATATAAAGATTAGCTTGATGAAAAGCAAAGCAATCATAACTATCAGATGTCGTTCCCGTTTGAGTAAAAAAATCCTTAATAAGACGAGGCACATCAAAAATCGTAAATGTAAACACTGAAGTGCCTTGAATGAAACTATTCATCAATGTACGTTCATTTCCATCTTCGCACATTACAACTTTTTCATTCGCATGAAGGTTACGATAACCACCACCCGGAACAATCATATATCGATATCCCGAACCATCACTACGAAGCAATGCTGTTATTTCATCATATTCATTATCAGTCTTTTCCAGCAACATCACCGCACCAGCCTCGCCAAACAGCATAGCCGAACTTTTATCAGTTGGATAAACAGACTTCCCAGCTGTGTCACCAACAACAACCAGTGCTCTTTTTATGTCACTAGTGGTCATAATCGAAGCAATAGTCTGCATACCTACGACCAATGATGAACATCCTAAACTGATATCATAACAAACAGCTTCTTTAGGAATTCCTAAACGATATTGCAATACAAAAGCGGTAGAAGGGCGACGATAATCTGGACTATGTGATACAAACAACAATGCCCCAATCTCTTCAGAACTAATACCATTCTTTTTCAAAAGTTCTTTAGCTGCTCTATAACCAAGATCTGAACAAGTTTGATATTCAGAAGTACGGCGTGAGGCTCTTACACCCGTCATCGCCATAAACTTATCCACCTCTACATCACCAAACAAAGGCTTGTAGCTTTCTGTCTTAACTTCATTACTAGGAACGGCACATGCCACTCCTGCAACTTTAATATTCTTGAAATTAAAAAATGCCATATTAGACAATTATAAAACTAAACCATTATCTGATTTTAGTTGTTTTTTAAATAAAACCCTTTCTCTTCCATCTGGTAACACAATCTCTTCCACCACCTCTGACTTATCTATTTTTGTATAAAATTTATATACCCTCTTATTGAATTTATCCACTTCAAAAAACAATTCTCTATAACCTAAATTATAAATAATATTCTCCTTAACATGCCCCATTTCTATCGATTTTACCCCATCATCTTCATTCTTTAACCAACACCAATACTCTCCTCTAACGCCTTCATTATGTATAAATTTTATTTTATTTTTTTTATCCAATGACTTATATCGATCAATAACTTCAATTATCAATCTAGGATGAAATATTAGACTTCCTAATGCCGAAAATCCAAGTCTAACAATATTTTTCTTTATTGTTAAAGCCTGATATTTCGCATCCAAAGTTGCACTGCTGAAACCAATAATCTTTCTCTGACTATTTTCTGCACAAACGACAACTTCGTATGGATCATTAAGTATCACTTTATAATAAGATCGAAGAAAAGATTTTCCTAGTGATAAAAAAATTCCTTTTTGATATCTTTCTCTTACATTCCAATGCACATTCGCTATTTGTTTTGCATCAGAAGGTTTAGCTAGTCTGAATTTAATATTGCTCATTCTTATATACTATTAATGACATCAACCATTTTCTTTGCAAGAAATTTATAGTCAAACTCTTTAGCTGCCAACCTAGCTCTATCACACATTAACGCATATTCTCCTTCAGGCAAATCTAAAATTTTTAATATCTCTTCTGCATAATCAGCTGAAGAAGTATATTCCCTCGCAATACCAATACGATTTTTAGAAATAGGGCAATCATAAATATTAATATTACAAACGATTGGCTTACCTGCAGCCATATATTGGAACATTTTACTTGAGCTTATACCATTTTTTGCAAAATCAGATGACAGGTAATTTAATATATTTAGATAACTTTTGGATAGTACATATGGAACATATTTTGGATCTATCCACTTATCTTTAACAATAATATTAGATAGCTGATGTTCTTTACAATATGATATTATTTTCTCTCGTTCTGTACCATCCCCATAAATTAGAAATTTCACATCTTTTTTCTTATTTTCTAAGATTTCTGCAGCATAGACCAATTGCATTACATTATTCACGTGCCTTAATGAACCTAAATAAACAACTTTTTTATGGCAAGAACGTAAATCTGGATCATCAATGATAAATTGTTGCTTAAAATTTTCAAAATCGTCAAGATCAACCCCATTATTTATATAAAATACCTTTTTCAAATCAATAGGACCACCGTTGTCAACATCCCATCTTTTATTTTTAAGGTAGTCATAACAACCAGACCAAGAAAAAACAAGCGCGTCTGATTTGGCACAATTATATTTTGATTGAGCAAATAACAACTTCACTATTGGGTTCCATTTAGAAATTAACCCAAAATCCACAAAATTATCAGGCCAAACATCTAGACTTTCCTTTATATATGAAACACCTCTTTTTTGGGCATATTTCAATAATGGGTTCGTCAAGAGAGGTCCTCCTGTCGCAATAATACAATCTGGACATTCAAAGTTATCTGCTAAATTCACCAATCTCTTAAAGAAAAGATAATCGCTCAATACTCTCCTTACTTTAGATGCCTTACTATACATTAACGTATTAATATGCACAAAATCAATCTTGCCATACTTTCGCCTCATATATTTTGAGTTATCTTCAATGATATTTAAATCCATGTTATGCATGACACTTGATCCAAATAATATCACCTTGTAACCAAATTCGGTCAAATAATAGGCAAACTTTATAGCACGCAGTCTGGATTCATATTGAGGCGGCATTGCATATTTATTTACAATCCAAATTGTTCTTATTTTGCTACTCATATAGAAATACTTATTAACAATCACTAGATGTACTTATATTCACAACGATAAGGAGTAAAAAAGGAGGGTAAATCCCCTAATAAACAATATTTACATACAAATTTACTTACCAATATACCAGAATGATCCATATTGTATGCAATCATTTATACAAAGTTACTTTACTGAAAAATTATTAATCAACTTCACAACGTCCTTCACCTCCTCCATTGAAATCGTAGGTCCAATTGGTATACTCAGCTCATGTTCAGATATGTATTCCGTAATAGGAAGATTTAGGTTGGCCCACTCTTTGTAACATTCTTGTTTATGTGGAGGTATAGGGTAATGAATCACAGTCCCGACACCATTCCGCTCCAAATAGTCATGTAGTTCATCACGCTTTTCACACAATACAGGAAACAAGTGGAAGACATTACTTCCATAAGATAATGTATCCGGCAAAGAAACCAAGGGATGTTTAATGTTTTGAATATAATATTTAGCCACTTCTTTACGATATGTATTATCTTCAACAAGATATTTCAATTTCACATTCAGCACAGCTGCTTGAACCTCGTCAAGTCTACTATTACGTCCCCTATATTTGAATATATATTTTTTCTGTGAACCATAGTTAGCCAAAGTACGCACAGTGATGGCCAGTTCCAAATCATTAGTTGTCACAGCACCACCATCACCTAATGCACCTAAATTCTTTCCCGGATAAAAGCTATGTCCAGCAGCATCACCTAACGAACCTGTCATGCAACCATCAGCTGTCAAACAGCCATGCGCTTGAGCATTATCCTCTACTAACTTCAGATTATATTTTTTGCAAATATTGGCAATTTTCTCACTCCAAGCCAAACGACCATAGAGATGCACAAGAGCTATAGCTTTTGTACGAGAAGTTATAACTTCCTCTATCTTATCCTCATCAATCTCAAGCGTATTCAGTCTTGGCTCTACAAGAACAGGCTTCAAACCATTTTCTGTGATAGCAAGAATAGTTGCAATATAGGTATTTGCCGGTACAATAACCTCATCACCTGGTTGCATTACACCCATCTCAATGTATGCACGGAAAATCCAAATCAGTGCATCCAAGCCATTGGCACAACCAACTGTATATTGTACTCCAACAAATTGTGAGTA
Source organism: Bacteroides cellulosilyticus (assembly GCF_020091405.1). NCBI lineage: Bacteria > Pseudomonadati > Bacteroidota > Bacteroidia > Bacteroidales > Bacteroidaceae > Bacteroides > Bacteroides cellulosilyticus. Next base: position 3,584,674 of record NZ_CP081903.1, on the reverse strand, counting down.
ATTCTCCTCAAAGCGTTCGTTCTCCTTGCCTTGAAGGTACCAACCTCCGTTAACCACACGGCTTACAGCCTCATTTATCTCAGCTCCGTGAAGAGCGGTTACATCTTTTAATGAAAGAAAAGGTATCATTTTGTTTTTCTTTATTTATCAGCTATTTTTCTAAGAAATTTCGCTGGATTACCTACCCAAATTTCTCCGGCAGGCACATTCTTTGTCACCACACTGCCAGCACCAATCATGGCATCCTCACCAATGGTTATCCCTGGAAGTATCGTAGAACCAGCACCGATAGATGCACCCTTGCACACCTTTGTCTTAAGAAGAACCCAATCCGCATTCTTCGACTTTGGATACATATCATTGGTAAAAGTCGTATTAGCACCTACCATTACATTATCTTCCAACTCAATACCATCCCAAACTTGGACACCACACTTAATAGTAACATTATTACCAATCACCACATTATTCTCAATCAGACAATGAGAACAAATATTGCATTTTTCGCCAATCCTGGCCTCAGGAAATACTACGCAGTACTGCCAGATATTAGTAGAGGTCGGAACATTTTGATTCTTACAATCGCTTAACGGATGTATCATTGCTAATCTCCCTAAATTCAAGAAATTCATCATAATTACGAATATAGTCTTCCTTTTTATATACATCAGAAGCCAAAACCATGCAAACAGCACCAGAAGAAAAATCATCCAAGTCACGCCATATACCGGGTTTTACATATAGGCCTTGATAAGGACGATTCAAGAAAAAAGAACGTTTAACTTTGCCATCATCCAAGGTTACACGAAAGGAACCGGATGCGGCAACCATAAACTGGCTCAAATCTCTGTGCGCGTGTGCTCCACGAGACTCACCTCCCGGGACATCATACAGATAGTATACACGCTTCACATCAAAAGGAAGAGTATCGCCATTCTGCACTACAGTCAGGTTACCCTTACGATCACTGTGATGTTTGTCCAGCTCAATCATTGAGCAATCAAATACACTATATTTCTCCATTGCTCTTTAACTGTAAATAGTCGTCATAATTTCTAATATAGTCATCTGGAATATAACTAGTTGAAGCAAATTCCAATGCAAGAGAATTTGTTGAGAAATTATCTATTCTTCTCCACAACCCTTTCGGAATATAAAGACCATAATAAGAACGATTAAGCGTAAACTTATTCTGCCTATCACCATCATCCACTATCACATCAAAACCTCCTGAAAGTGCAACTATAAATTCTTCCGTATTCCTGAATGCGTGACTTCCACGGCATTCTCCTCCCGGAACATCATAAATCCAATATGTTCTCTTGATTTCAAATGGAATATGATTGTTCTGTTCTGCAAACGAAAGATTCCCCCTCGTATCTAAGAATTTGGGGAGTTCGATGATTTTACAATCTTTGATTGACATTTTATAATTTAGAATACAATATGGATATTTTATTTCAGTTGTTATGGACAAGCCATTAAATGTGGATGCTGATAATTCAATGATGAATAAGACAGGGAATCGTTATATGTTCAAGTGATTTTTATTTAACAATCAAATTATTCAAATATAAATCAGCGGCATTCTTATCTGTCAAACGACGAGCAGTTTCAATTGCTCTCTCTGAAACAGCTAACCTTTCATCCGGAGTGAGTTTATTAATTTTACGAATTATATTTGCAAGCTCTTGAATGTTACCCGCTTCACATAAGAAACCGTTCACACCATCTTCTATCACACCATCAAACCCTTCTTTCTTAGAAGCTATAGTAATGCACCCACGAGCCATAGCCTCCAAATAGACTAATCCATAAACTTCCCTACGACTAATCATTATCATACAGTCAGCATTGTCATACTTAGCCTTTATTTCATCTCTCGGAATCCTACCACAAATAGTCACTTGACTCTCCAAATGATATTTCTTCATCTTCAATTTTATGGTTTCCAATTCATGACCATTGCCCACATAGTCAATGTGAAAATTTTTATCCTCATAAACATTAACCAAAGCCTCGATAATTTCAGCCGGATATTTACGTTGAATCATCTCACCAACATAGATAAATTTACTTAATGGCTTCTCAAATGAATGAGTATTGCTTTCTGTAATATAACTTGCGGGAACACCAGAATAACAGATAAAAGAATGCTTAAGCTTACCATATCTCTCTTCGAAATCTTCTCTATATTTCTTTGAACGGAACCCCCACAAATCAATTTTATTATAAAAACATTTAAATCGTTCACCGTAAACACCCTCCAGATCAAAATTCTCATGCATTATAATAGCAGTTGTTGCTGAAGAATAAATACTTTTCAACTTCGCAACCACCTCTATCTGAGGATTAGGAAAATGCCCTACTATAATATCAGGTATAAAATCAGCTTCAGTATTACTATTAACTATTTTTTGAATAGATTTTCTGATAGAAATTGATAAAAATCTCCCATGAGGAATTGGTTTGAATAATGGTATTCTCAATACTTGCACACCATCCCATTCATATTGCGCCCCCTTATCACGTTTTGTATAAACTACCGCACCTGTTTTCGCAGTGATCAAATCTCTCGCTACCCGAGCTGCCCAATAGTAAAAGAAAGGATATACAGCCTGATAATGTACCACACGCACATTGTGACCTTCTTTTACCCACTCCTTTGTAAAGTAATGACATACCGAAGTTCCCTTATTTTCCCTTGAAGGAAGCGGGTAAATGGTTGATAATAGAAGAATATTCATAATCATATGCAAATTCGCATTCCCTGTATATACAGCTTTGCGTTAGCTATAAAACATAGAAAATACTACGATTTACTTCAAATTAATATTTTTAGAACCGATTTCAGTAAATTAATTTAACTGATTTATAATAAGTAAAAGTCTATTGGGGCCAATAATTATAATTATTTTTACGAGTCTCGTTTAAATACATCTCTAGTATAAACCTTCTCCTTCACATCATCCAGACAATCGTCATAACGATTAGCAATGATGGAATGACTCATTAACTTGAATTTCTCCAAATCATTATTTACCTTACTCCCAAAGAAAAGACTACCATCCTCCAGTACAGGTTCATAGATAATCACTGTAGCGCCCTTAGCCTTGATGCGTTTCATGATACCTTGAATAGCACTTTGACGAAAATTATCAGAGTTACTTTTCATTGTGAGACGATAAATACCAATCACACACTCCTTTTCCTGTGTTTTATCATATCCATTTTGTTCACTGTAACTATAATAGCCCGCTTTTTTCAAAACTTGGTCAGCTATGAAGTCCTTACGGGTACGATTACTCTCAACAATAGCAGTCATCATATTCTGTGGTACATCGTTATAATTAGCCAGTAACTGTTTCGTGTCTTTGGGCAGGCAGTAACCGCCATAACCAAAGCTGGGATTATTGTAATGGGTACCAATACGGGGGTCAAGCCCTACTCCTTGAATAATAGCTTGTGTATCTAATCCCTTGATTTCAGCATAGGTATCTAATTCATTGAAGTAACTGACACGAAGAGCCAGATAAGTATTGGCAAAAAGCTTCACAGCTTCCGCCTCCTTCAAACCCATAAAAAGAGTGTCAATATCCTTCTTTATAGCCCCTTCCTGCAATAGAGAAGCAAAAACATGCGCCGCCTCCTCAAGATCATTGCCTCCAATGGTATGGATAGCCTTATTCTCCTCATCAAACTGACCAATCATTTTGGGATAACCCACGATTATGCGACTAGGATATAAGTTGTCATATAATGCCTTACTTTCGCGCAGGAACTCAGGCGAAAAGAGCAAACGAAATTTGTGTGTGGTGTCCCACCCTTTCTCCTTAAATTTTTCAGTATACTTCACGTACAAGGAACGGCAATAACCAACCGGAATAGTACTTTTGATTACCATTGTTGCATCGGGATTAACCTCTAGTACCAAATCAATCACATCCTCAATATGATGCGTATCAAAGAAATTCTTCTGAGGGTCGTAGTTTGTAGGAGCTGCAATCACTACAAAATCGGCATCACTATAAGCCGTTGCACCGTCCAACGTAGCTGTCAGGTTCAGTTTCTTTTCCGAAAAATACTTTTCAATATATTCATCCTGAATAGGACTGATTCGCCTATTGATTTTTTCGACCTTTTCAGATACCACATCAACAGCTATCACTTGATGATGTTGTGCAAGCAAAGTAGCCAACGACAAGCCCACATAGCCTGTTCCAGCTACAGCAATTTTAAGATCTTTAAAGTTTCTCATTTTTTCACTTCTTACTAATACCAACGAATAGAATCATACAAATCATTTATATTCATAAAGTTTTTTGGGGATTAGTTCTATATGATATAAGAATAATCAATAAAGCCCAAACTCCACTAGATAAAAAGGTTGCGGGAATGAAAGTTGAAATAATCGCATATGAAAATATCACAGCTATAAAAAATATATATGACTCATTTACTCCTTTCGCACATGAACTTATAATTTTAAAGTAAACAACTAATATAAAGGGTAATATAAAACAACCTTCATTTCCAAAATTAGCATACGCTTCACTAATTAATCCATTATTAGCTCTTATGCCTTCCACTTCTGGTGAAAAGTATTCCCCCACAGCAATATCTACACTAGTTGATGAATAGGGAGAATTCATGCCAAATCTGCTAAAAATGCTATTCCTATAATAATCCGGTTCAAACAGATTGAAAAAAGTATAATATTCATAATCCATTCCAGATGGAACATAAAACACTCTCCAAAAAACAAAAGAAACACCTAACTGTATTGTTGCATTTTTTACAAATGAGATTAAAAGAATAAATATCGATGCTAATAACGGAATATACCTAAGATAGTATTGCTTATAATACAATCTTATTATAATTCCTATCACAGTTGCAAAAACTATAGATTTTAATCCCACAATAGAAAAATCTATATAGATAATTATTGCAAATACAAATGCCAAAAAATATTTTTTTTTATCCAACAAATAGCATATAACTAGCGGGCATAATAGTGTTGAAGCCGCTAAAATATACCTAAATACCGTAGGATAGCTATTTTCTCTTTGTTCAAATCTAATATCATATACATCAAATAACGAGGTATGAAGATGAAAACCAGTATATCTTATAGAAATGTATAAAACTGATATAACAAATAGACCAATAACAATATAAAACAAGTTCTTTAAACATCTATTGTGCTTTTCAATACAATCATTGCTCACTATTTTTATTGATGGCATATTATTACATAACACTACAAACATAAACCAAAAGATAAAATTTGTGACGATGTATGCTTTCTCATAACTAATATAGCCAAGTAGAATAGTCAAAGGAGTGAATTTCAATAATAGAAGCACAAATGAAACATTGCTCCAAAAACGATCTTTTCCAAACATTGCCTTTATAAACAATAAGGCCATGCCTATGAAAAAAGCCCACGATATAATATATCTGGATAATGATGCATCATTAATATAACCGGCATAGCTATATATAGGCACAATGAATTTTGCATAATACATTTCCTGTGCTATACGGTATAATACAAGAAATAAAAAAAGTGATATCCGTTGATGCTTAAATATTTTCATAATGTCATTTTACCGAATATCTATAGCACCAATAAAACTGCAACAAAAAAAGTAATGACTTTATTCCACTAAAAAAAAGCAAGAAAACATAAATGTCTCTATATAAATTAGATATAACAATAAGAAGTAACATTGAAAACAAAAACAAAAGTTGCCATATAAAATCATATGACTGTTTACTTGCAATTATTAAAGTAGGACGAATAACTTCTGTAACAAATGATATGGCAACCATAGGTATTAAATATCTAGTATATATGCCAGCATTTATCCACTGTGAACCTAAAATAATTTCAAAAAGAAATGGAGAGATTATGAAAAGAATAGAAAATCCCACTAAAGAAATGATAGAGATAGGAACTATTGTTTTAACGAGTATATTTCTGCATGAACCATAATTGTTATAATCTTCATTCGCCCTCTGCCGATATGCATCACTAACAGCTATTGTAATAATGGAAATAGGAACTGCTATTATCGTATTCGACATTGAAAAAAAACCAAGTTCCTCTTTAGTAAAAACCGCACCTAAATAAAATAGAGGTATAGCGCACGATACACTATTAATCAATTTTCCAGTCATTACATATTTTGGAAATCTAATATATTTAGTCAAACATTCCTTAACAACAGATAATGACACGATTTTATACAGATTTCTATCTTTCACAAACATAGAAAATAAACAAGAGAATGCAGAGATACCTCTGCCTATTAATTCGCCATAGACCTTCCCGTTACCTAAGACCAATGAATTCATACACCCAAACAGTGTTTCTGCAATAGATAATGATGAACTATTTACTAGTTTATTCACGGACAACTGTTTGAAATATTTATTTTTAACACACCATTCATTATAACATTGATAAATAACAATGAACAATGCTATCAATATTGGGATAAAAAACAATTTCACAAAAAGAGGTTCATTTAATAATAAATGAATTTCATCCCTTAGGAAATAAAAAGTTAAGCATATAACACTTAACACAAATATCGACAATGACAATACTAATACAATAATATTAAAGGCCTCTTCCTTACTTTTAGAAATAAAAATTGAATAAGTATATCCACCAGTAACTAAGATAGCTAATATTGCCGCTATTTGAGAAAAAATTGCAGCTGTTCCTATTTGATCTGGTGTAAATAGCCGTCCTATTATTGGATAAAATATAATTGGGATTAATTGTGCTATAAAGGTTCCTCCAGTTAATACTAATAAGGACTTAGTATAATCTGACGTACGAATTCTATTTATAAATCCTTTGACTAATTTCATTATAAATTCTTAATTTCTTCCATACCACTATAGAGCAAATATGTAAGTGCCTTTAGCAACATATATGGTAAGAAGACTTAATTTCAAAAGCAATACACCAATTGGGACACTTACTCAATTTTATCTAATTCATTGATGACCTCTTGTTGCTCACTAGTGAACAAGCCATCCCAACTATTTATAATTATATGTGCTTCTTTTGCTAATTCTTCCTCTAACGTCTCTCTATAACAGGCCACCAATAATCGACATTTCAACAGCGAATCAGATATTTTATTCAATATTTTCCAACTGCGATCAAGTAGCATCTGAACTTTATCTTCCTTATCCCCATGATTGTAAATTGTAGCACTATAAGCTTTCAAGAGAGTAGTACAAAGAATCACCTCTTCTTCGTCATTCCGGGCTTTCTTCCGATACAAGGTTTCTGCCTGATTATAAACATCCGAATTCAATTGGCGAAAACGATCTGCATAAATGGGTTCACCATCCATACCAAGATAAAGAAGCTCATGCGTAAGTTGACGCAAAGCATCGATTTGAGACTTCATATAACTATGAATTAAAAATTATAAATTATGAATTATTCTTCTGTTACCGGAACAATAAGAGAGGGATGAATAAAAGTGGTAGCTACTGCCATAACCCCCTGAATAGAAACAACTACCCGACGATCACCTTTTACACGAACAAATATACCTTCGACGCCTTCGAAAACCCCACCGGTGATGCGGACACGATCTCCTTTCTGCATGGAATATTCCGTAGGCGGCAAGTAAATTACTTGTTGGTCGTAAGAGCCGGCGATGGCTATAAAGTGGCGCATTTGGATTTCAGGAACGATAATCGGCTGCTTCGTCTCACGATCCATGATATAGCGAAGAGGTAGAAGAACAGCATTTTCCTCCTTAATTTCGTCAATCTTCTTACGAGTGGAATAAATGAAAACCAGATTATGTATGGCAGGAACGAGTTTACGAATACGTTGCTCCTTCCGCGTTACATATTCATAACGCATAGGAATGAAGTTTTCGATATTATTCTTGTCCAAAAACTCTTTCAGAACGAGTTCCCGGCTATAGGTGATACGCAAAGCATACCAATGATATTCAGAATTCAGAATGGAAGATTGAGAGCTCATGAATGATTAACTGTTCTCGTCTGGATATTTCTTGGGGACACCGGGGAATGAAAATTCCTTCCGGTTAAAACGTAAATCCGTGATGGTGAATTTGCTACGTTCAACGGCCTAAATTCAGACTCCCTATCGCAGGAAGTGCAAACAGGCACTTTTGAAGACTGGAAAAGCTGATTTTGCTGAAAAAGCACAGTTCTCGACTTCTAATATACTGTAAACAAAAGACTTAATAGAACAAAATATACTATTAATCGTTCGTTTAATGGGCACAAAGATAAGGGGGATTTTCGAAAGAACAAAGTGTTTAATAAAAATAATTCTAATCATATCATTTAATCCCATCCACAAGTACCTGTAAGGGCACTTCCAAAAGGGCTACACTATTTACCACGACTAGGCTACACCCTTTGCGGCAAAAGGTGTAGCCCTGTACAAGCTATGCTTAACACACCAGACAATAAGGAATTTTATTTAACACTCTTCCATTCATTACCTCAACTACAAAGGCACTTTAAAACTACTCTGAGAATTAGTCACTTACAAGAAGTTAAGAGTTTGTCGACAGGAAGTTGACTCTTTGTCGACAAACTCTTAACTTCTTGTAAGCAGGCTCTTAATGCCTTGCAAACAGGACAAACTTTGTTACATCACAAGACTTCTAAAGTTTATTTAAATTTAGTGACAAATGATATAATCCAGTGCATTATCTGCAACCATCGAGTCAATGCAAAGCCTCCCATTTCAGAGGTAATCAAGCCATACCATCAAGTTCTTGCTCAATCATCTTATTAAGTTGTGGAAGCATCGATTCTATTTTGCAATATCCTTACTTCCTACTCCTGAAAGGTGGTAGATAAAACGATAACATACCTTCTACTTGCTCTCACATAGCTTACTTCTTTAGATTAGGATACTTACTTTTCTAGTGGCCACAACTGTAGTTTACATGCTTACGAAGTCATACAAAGAAAAAAGAAAGGGGTGTGTCTAATTTATAGTCTGACACACCCCTTATTTACCTAATGCCTAATAAAAACCTCTTTTTACCCTAATTTTAGAGTACCTCTCAATCTGAGAGTTATCCGATGAATCTTATCTATCTCCATTTCTTCACAGCCTTCTTATCTGCCGGAGTAGCCTCAATCAGACTCAGGGCGAAGCCACCACTACGTGCCAACTTCACAGACATCTTAGTCTTACTGGTCACAATACCTTTCTTTATCTGATAAGAAGTCGGATTCTCTTTGTAGTCAGCATCTTTACCATCAGCATAAAGAGTAGCTACATATTGCTTGCCAGGTTCCAGAAAATCCAGAGTAAAGTTAGCAGTACGTGCATTCTCATCTGTGATGCCACCTACAAACCAGTTATTCGTTCCTTTCGCTTTACGAGCTGCAGTAATATAATCACCCGGTTCCGCTTCCAGATATTTACTATCATCCCAATCTACCGCTACATCTTTGATGAATTGGAAAGCATCCATGTGCTTCTCATAATTCTCAACTAAATCGGCAGCCATCTGCAACGGACTGTACAGCGTCACGTAAAGAGCCAACTGCTTACAGAGAGTAGTCTGTACCTGTCCATGAGGCAGATCGCCCATGAAATCGAGTTTTGTATCAAAGATACCCGGAGTATAATCCATCGGGCCACCAATCAGACGATTAAATGGAAGCAAGGTAGTGTGGAACGGTTTACTGCCACCAAAAGCCTCATATTCCGTACCACGGGCAGACTCGTTACCAATCAGGTTAGGATAAGTACGGCAAAGTCCGGTAGGACGCACAGCTTCATGGGCATTTACGCAAATCTTATACTCAGCAGCTTTAGTCACGGCGTACAGATAATGGTTGTTCATCCACTGACCGTAGTGATGCTCTCCACGAGGAATCATATTGCCTACATAACCACTCTTCACTGCATTGTAACCGTTGTCTACCATAAACTGGTAGGCTTTATCCATATGACGTTCATAATTGCGTACGGATGCCGAAGTTTCATGGTGCATCATCAATTTCACACCCTTACTTTTAGCGTAAGCGTTCAACATCTTTACATCAAAGTCAGGATATGGAGTTACAAAATCAAATACATAATCTTTAGAATGACCGAACCAGTCTTCCCATCCTTCGTTCCAACCTTCTACCAGCACTTGATCAAGGCCATTTTCAGCAGCAAAGTCTATATAACGTTTTACGTTCTCATTGGTAGCACCATGGCGTCCGTTAGGTTTAGTTTTGGCATAATCCGTTTCACCCAATTTTACAGAAGGCAGATCATCGGTATAAGCCCAAGTGCTCTTTCCGGCAATCATTTCCCACCATACGCCTACATATTTCACCGGCTTAATCCAAGAAACATCTTCATAAGCACAAGGCTCATTCAGATTCAACGTCAGTTTGGAATTCAGAATATCACGGGCGTCATCACTTACGATAACCGTACGCCACGGAGACTTACAGGGAGCTTGCAGGTATCCTTTATCCCCTTTTGCATCAGGAGTAAGCCAGGACTCGAATACGAAATTCTTATCATCCAGATTAAGATGCATACAGGAGTAATCCACCAAAGCAGCCTCATGCAGGTTAATATAAAGACCGTCAGCTGTTTTCATTTGCAGAGAAGTCTGTACACCCGTCGGAGAGAACGTAGTCTGTGAAGAATTAGGAGTGATTGCACCATCCATCAAGCCACGGATTTCAGAAAGCTTAGATTCTGTATAATCATATTCCTGTGTATCATAATCGCCCGGTATCCAGAAAGCTGTGTGATCGCCCGTCATGGCAAACTGAGTATGCTCTTCCTTGATAACGAAATAGTTCAGGTTCTTAGACAAAGGAAATTCGTAACGGAAACCCAAACCGTCATCAAACAGACGGAAGCGGATGATCATATTGCGATCTTGCGCTTTCTGGTTCAACGTTACAGCCATCTCATTATAATGGTTGCGAATTTGTTTCACTTCACCCCATACCGGCTCCCAAGTCTCATCAAAAGTGGAAGTTTGGGTATTTGCCAGTGTAAATCCATTCATCAGCCCCGGAGCATCTTTCAGTTCCAAGCCGAGTTTAGAAGGTTTGATAACAGCTTTTCCTTTGTAGGAAAGTTCATAGATCGGTTCACCTTGTGCGTTCACTGAAAAGTTCAGTTGCAGTTGTCCGTTCGGCGAGGTGATACTCTCGGCCATTGCCCAGTTGCTTACAAACAAAAAGAGCAGGAGACAGAACAATTTGATTGCTTTCATGTTTTTCATGATTTGAATTATTTTAGAGAATTATAATCGTGATGCAAATATAAGGATGAAATGACATGTGAACGAAGGAATAAAATGAAAATATAGATGATTTACCGGCAAACGTTTGCATAACTGGTTTAGTTTCTGATTTTTAAGCATTAAGGGAAAAAACCGGAATATAAACCCGATATAAATGGAAAATTGTACCTTTGCAGGCATTATCGGAATAATAACAGAATAAAATGAAAGAATTGATATACATTTTCCTTGGTGGCGGAACAGGCAGTGTGCTCCGTTACTATGTACAGGAATTACTGCACGAACGGATCATCCCCTATTCCTTTCCTTGGGCAACATTTACAGTCAATATCTTCGGCAGTTTTCTCATCGGATTGTTTTATACCCTTTCCGCCCGTTTTAATCTCTCGCCCGAAGTACGTCTGTTATTGACTGCCGGTTTCTGCGGTGGCTTCACTACTTTCTCTACTTTTTCCAATGATGGTCTGACCTTGCTGAAAGGTGGTTTCTATGGAACGTTTATAGCATATACTTTAATCAGCATCACGCTGGGAATATTGGCTGCATTGGCGGGGGGAGCAGTTGGCGGAAAATGATAATCTAATTGCAATTACAGTACTACTTTCCTGAACAAAAACCGATTGTTTCTTGTTCCCTATTTAAAATAATTACAAATAATATCATAATTATGAAAATAGAAAAGATTATCGGACGTGAAATCCTAGATTCAAGAGGAAATCCCACAGTGGAAGTAGATGTAATGTTGGAATCAGGCTTTATGGGCCGTGCTTCCGTTCCTTCCGGCGCTTCTACGGGAGAACACGAAGCATTGGAACTCCGTGATGGCGACAAAGGACGTTATGGAGGCAAAGGCGTATTGAAAGCTGTAGAAAACATCAATGATATTATCGCTCCGAAACTTGTCGGAATGTCAGCCCTCGACCAGATGGGCATCGATCATACCATGCTGGCATTGGATGGAACAAAAACGAAATCAAATCTGGGCGCAAATGCTATTCTCGGCGTATCCCTCGCCGTAGCTAAAGCTGCCGCCGCTTATCTCGATATACCCCTGTACCGCTACATCGGTGGTACCAATACATACGTAATGCCCGTACCGATGATGAATATCATCAACGGTGGTTCACACAGTGACGCTCCTATTGCCTTCCAGGAATTCATGATACGCCCTGTAGGTGCAACTTCCTTCCGTGAAGGTTTGCGCATGGGTGCCGAAGTATTCCACGCTTTAAAGAAAGTACTGAAAGATCGTGGTCTGAGCACTGCTGTAGGTGACGAAGGCGGTTTTGCACCAAATCTGGAAGGTACAGAAGATGCCCTGAACAGTATTATTGCCGCCATCAAAGCTGCCGGATACGAACCGGGCAAGGATGTAATGATTGCCATGGACTGCGCCTCTTCTGAATTCTATAAAGACGGAATCTACGATTATACCAAGTTCGAAGGCGAGAAAGGCAAGAAACGCACAGCCGACGAACAGATTGACTATCTGGAACAACTTATCAACCAATTCCCTATCGATTCTATCGAAGACGGCATGAGCGAAAATGACTGGGAAGGCTGGAAGAAACTTACCGACCGCATCGGCGACCGTTGCCAGTTGGTAGGTGACGACCTCTTTGTTACTAACGTTGATTTCCTGGCCATGGGTATTGAAAAAGGTTGTGCCAACTCTATTCTAATTAAAGTAAACCAAATCGGCTCCCTGACCGAAACATTGAATGCCATCGAAATGGCTCACCGCCACGGATACACTACCGTGACCTCCCATCGCTCCGGTGAAACGGAAGACGCCACGATTGCCGACATCGCCGTTGCCACCAATAGCGGACAAATCAAAACCGGTTCATTGAGTCGTTCCGACCGTATGGCAAAATATAATCAGCTGCTTCGCATCGAAGAAGAACTGGGCGCTAATGCTGTTTACGGTTATAGACGCATCAAATAAATTAAAATCCTATTCAGGCACCATAAAGTAGCAGTAGAATAATTATAGTGTTAATAGTGAGAGGGTATATTTATAACAGATATATCCTCTTTTTTATAATCTATTCGGATAAAAAGTAAGAAAAACTCGTCTTCCAAACACATTCCTAAATATTTTTTCTAAATTTACAGCTAGATTTATCACAACAGTTCATTATCTAACCAAATCCCAAACACATAATTAAGTGAGAACCAAGTATATTTTTCTAGCAGTCATTTGTTTCATTGGACTAGTGAGTTGTCAAAATGACGACAACACAGAAAATGAAATACCGGAAGGAAACTACAATCACACTGTAGTAAATCTATTAAAAGGATTTGAAGAAGAAAAAGAAGCTTTATTCGCTAAGCTGAACGTTAGCGAAGGGACATTCATAGCCCTAAGCACTGCTGCAGCCTGGACTCTGCAACCTGCAGAACAAACAACATTGAAAGATATTCGCAATGGCGTAAGCAAACCGGATGAAAAAACTTTATTGCAAAAAGTAATCCCATTAGAAGATATGTCGATCTATATGGACAACATATATGGTGGAACGATAGGAGGCTTCGTGGCAGAAGCAGCAGACGTAAAATCACTCACTAATATGTTCGATGTGTACTGGGGACTACGCCTCGACTATGAAGGTACCAAATTTTCAGAAGGCGGCTCCGGATACGCCGTTATCCGCTTCTATAGTAATACAGCATCTAAACTGACCATTCCTTTTTCACCGGAATTAGGCGGTACACAAGTCCACGCATGGCCGAACGGAGGTGGTGGATTTACAACCTCAACACTTGGAAAAGGAGGATATCCCGAGTGGGTATGCAGTGGTTATAATGCTCCTGAAGAGGGTGCGGAACTATACGAAGTCAACACAAAAGGGCAAGAACAACTGCGTTCTATCTTCAAAAATGGTAAGTGGCAAACGTATGGAACGACTGATCTTGACACTTCTGTTTCAACAAGAGAACAATCGCATACGATTCGCAACGGTGTATTTGACGGAAAGTTCATTACTACCTATGGCGAGTATGAGGGATATCCGTTTATAGTCCGTGGCGAGGTGAACGGATTTTATCATCTGACTACTGACCGGCAAGTACCCGTGGCCGGCTTGCAAGTAGTGGAAAGAGGTATATATGGTCTGCAAGTTGTAAAACAGGCAGTGAACAATGTACATGAAGTTATAACAAGATTATAAATACATACGCACGAGGGGCGAACCGTCACGGCCCACCCCTCGCTTTCTTTAACCTTAAAATCACCAATCAGTCTACTACCTTGAAGAAAACTTCTTCTCCGGACTGACTATCCGTTGCCACCCAGAGCCCAAAGTCTCCAGACTCCACAACTTTAGCCATATCTATGTTCCAAAATGCAAGTTCACTAATAGGGAGTTCAAACGAAACGCTTTTCTTCTCACCCGGCTTCAATGTCACACGAGTGAAACGTTTCAGTTCTTTCACCGGACGGGTCACGGAACCAATCTTATCCTGTATATACAGCTGAGCTACTTCCGTTCCTTCATATTTCCCGGTATTTTCCAGATCGAATGTCACTGTCAGCACATCATCTTTTTTCAGTACATCAGATGCCAGTTTGATGTTGCTATACTTAAACGTGGTATACGACAGACCATAGCCAAACGGGAACAAGGGATCAAAACCTGCATCCATATAGAATGAAGTACATCCCAGTGAAGTCTGTCCGGCCTCAACAGCAATATCATTCAGCAACACTTCATTCCGTGTAGCCGGACGTCCGGTATTGTTATGAGCGTAGTACACAGGAATTTGCCCCACCATCTTCGGGAAAGTAACCGGTGTCTTTCCGCTCGGAGCAGCCTTCCCCCAAAGCAGATCAGCCAATGCAGGACCGCCCATCGTGCCCGGATGGAATGAATAGAGAACAGCAGTCGATTCTTCGACTTCCTTACCTATAGTCAACGGACGACCCGCCATCACAATAGTCACTACAGGTTTACCCGTCTTAGCCAAAGCTGTAATCAAAGCTCCCTGATCGCCTTGCAGGTCCAGATCAGCCAAGCAGTGAGCTTCACCCGAAAGAATAGATTCTTCACCCACAAAAGCAAGAATGACATCTGCACGCGCAGCGGCAGCAGCCGCTTTAGCCACACTTGCCGGATTTTTCTCACGACTATATGCCAGTCCCGGTTCATAAATCACCTGTACTTTATCGCCAACCATTTCCTTAATAGCGTTCAACGGAGTCTGAGTACGAGCTTTCTCACCATCAAATATCCAAGTACCCAACTGTTCATAAGGTGCATTAGCCATAGGTCCTACCACTGCAACTGTTTTCACGGATGGCTGTAACGGCAACACTTCCCTATCATTCTTCAACAGAATAGCCGATTCGACAGCCGCTTGCTTAGCTGCTTCCAAATGAGAAGGAGCATACATGACAGATGGTTGTTTTTCATCTACATAAGGAGCATCAAACAGTCCCAAACGATACTTGATACGTAAAATATTGCGAACGGCCTCATCAATAGTGCTTTCTTTCACCTTTCCTTCTTTCACCAATTCCGGCAATTCCTTCACAAAAGTGTAACTCACCATTTCCATATCTACTCCTGCATTCACTGATTTCATTGCCGCTTCTTTTGGACCGGCTGCAAAACCATGGCTTATCATTTCGCTGGCAGAAGCCCAGTCCGTCACAACAAAACCATCGAATCCCCACTCATCACGGAGTACGTCTTTCAAAATGAAAGCATTCCCGGTAGATGGAACCCCATCATTATCATTGAATGAAGTCATAAACGTGGCTGCGCCAGCTTTGGTGGCAGCTTCAAAAGGTGGCAAATAAACATTGCGCAAACGGCGTTCGGGAATGAACGTAGAATTATAGTCACGTCCTCCTTCGGCTGCACCGTAACCTACAAAATGTTTAGGACAAGCAGCAATTGAAGTAGGGCTATTCAGCGAATCTCCCTGAAAACCTTCTACCATAGCAGCTCCCATTACGGAAGTAAGGTACGTATCTTCACCGCACCCTTCGGCAATACGTCCCCAGCGAGGATCGCGGGCAATGTCAATCATTGGCGCAAAAGTCCACCGGATACCTACAGACGAAGCCTCAATAGCCGCTACCCGCGCACCGTCTTTTGCTACCTGCGGATTGAACGAAGCCGCTTGTCCCAAGGGAATAGGGAAGATTGTTTTAAACCCGTGAATGACATCACGTGCTATCAATAAAGGAATACCCAACCGGGATTCTTCCATTGCCACGCGCTGTAGCGCATTAATACGCACCGGATCCACCTCATTCAAGATGGAACCGATTTCACCTTTCTTAATCAAAGCACTCATATCCTCAATATTACCGTAAGAGGAAATCTGGTTCATCTGACCGATTTTCTCTTCAAGGGTCATCTTGGACAAGAGAGATTCTACTTTTTTCTCGGTTGCCGCATCACTGCCTTTATTTGTCACTTGCGTACAAGAGACAAAAGGCAGAAGAAACAAACAAGCGGAGAAGATTTTCAGTGTCTTCATGAATTAACCTAATTATGTATATTATTACCTATCATTATAAATTGATTGTCTACATCACTAACTGCTCAGTTTATTTCTTTTGAAACACGCGTACATAATCCACCTTCATCGTTATAGGCAAGGCGCTCTCATCTACACCTTTGTATCCTCCCCAATCACCGCCCCATGCAAGGTTGAGAATGGGATAGAAAGCATAAGTGAACGGCCACACATTTTTGCCGGAACCTTCATTCTTGAATGTCATCAATTCTGTTCCATCTATAAAGAATTTCAGATAGTCGGGTGTCCACTCACAAGCATAGACATGAAACTCTGACTCTGCCGTACCAATATTGCGAGATGCAGTCTTCTGAGTGTTTATGGTATGATTATAAGCTGCACAATGAATAGAAGAAGAGACGATATTCGCATCAACACCCACTTCTTCCATGATGTCAATCTCGCCACACCCCGGCCAGGGATTAGTAGAATAATTATTGTTCACCGGCATCATCCAAAAAGCAGGCCAAGTACCTTTACCTTTAGGAAGCATGATGCGAGCCTCAAAATAGCCATAAAGCCATCCAGTATTTACTTTAGCATACACACGTCCCGAATATATCTTTCCATCAGAACCTTTAAAGCAGTTGATATTTAATTTACCATCTACTAATTCCGTCACACGCTTACCACTTACTGAACCATTCACATATTCCTGAAGTTCATTATTCACCCAACCGGACTTTTGCACTTCGTGTGTCCAATCGGTGCCAAGAGTGATACCTTCATTAAACTCGTCATGCCAAACCAGGCGATATCCTTCGGGAGTAACGACATCACGATCCTCGACCGATTCCTGATACACAGTTACGGTAATTTTCTCTGCGCCCAAAGTAATATCCAGAGTCCCATTCCGAGAAGTCTTCTTCTCATTGGGTTCCGTCATGACACTCACTGTTTTGTCATCTACCTTTTCAGCCTTTATCCAGCTATCATTAGATTTAACACTCCAATCACCAGCCGCCACAACAGATAATGTAAAGCTCTCGCCACGAGAAGTAGAATAGATATCACGTTGTGAAACAGACATTGGAACTGCTTGCGTCACAGGTATTGTAACGCGTTTCACTCCCGACTTAACGACAACTGAACCGTTTCGGGAAGTTGTTCCCGTATTTGCTTTCACAGTAACGGTAACCCTTCCCTTATCCAGAGAAGAATCCACCACTTTAGCTGTTACCCAAGAACTACAATCATCACTGGCAAAAGCAGTCCATTCTCCACCACTGCAAGTAACATTGAGCGTATATTCTCCCTCTATTGCACCAGCTTCCACCTTTTCCGGTGAGCAGACCAATATTATATCATCAGGTTGCGGATTAAAGTCATCATCACTACTTCCGCAAGCGATTAATGAGAATAAGAATGTTGTTAACGCAAATAAATGAAAAGGTTTCATATATTTATTGTATTGATTAGTTAGATAACGTGGAAAGGATTTAACCCCTCCCACGTTATCAATGATTAGTTAATCTTTAATGCTTCTGGAGTATCACGTCTTCTATGGTCACCTTCGTGTCTTCAGGATTACCACCAAAGTCAAGTACCAATGTTACGGCGTGCATATCCTCTGGTGCTTTTACATCCGAAATCCAGAACTTCACATCCATATCAGCCTCCAGCTTAATTTGCTTTGTGAAGAAGAAGTTATTATCATGTTTAATCGGTTCTCCATCTCCACCAACCTCATCCGACTGTACCAACTTCACAGTTACACTTCCTATTGTCTTGGTAGAAACCAACTTCACACAGAAGTCATAAGCCGTTTCAGTATCAGCCGCTATGTTGGTATTGAATAAAACCTGGTTTTGCCATGCATCAGTAGTTGCCACCGGGAACGATAGCGAATAAGAAGTACCGTTAATCGTCAATGCCGGGTTCTCTATAGGCGACCATCCCGGAGCATAATAGAATGAATTGGTAAACTTTGCAGTGCTCCACAGGTTGGCTTCGCTATTCACATCCACCCAAGTTGGCTCAGGTTCTTGTATTTCAGGAATCTTGGTGCCGTCATCATTGGCATGGTCTTTCAGCACAAAGCTTTCCAATGTAATTTCCGTATTGGCTGCATTGCCACCAAAGTCGAGCGCAAACTTCAGGTTGGAGATATCCACACCCTTTACATTGCTGAACCACACACACTTCGGTTCATTGGCATCGAGGGCTACACGTTGCATATCAAGAATCAGATCATCGTTACCGTTCTGTTGCAATTTAATGGTCACACCCGGATGTTTGGTAGTAGAAGTAAGTATCACCGAAAAGTCATAGGTCTTATCTGCCGCCAAAGCAATTGCCGGGTCAAGTTCGAGGTGCATCTGAGCCTGCCATTGGTCAGTAGTAGCCTCCGGCAAAGTAACTACAAACGCACCCTTTTGATAGGTATATTTCGGGTCTGCAATCTGATTCCAACCCGGAGCATACCAGAATGATGCCACGTCGAAAGTGACTCCCTTGAACATATTGAAGTTACTGTCTTCAACAAAACCACCAAACCCCGTCATCTTTGTCTTTTCGATATCAAAAGTCTTCGTGACAGAACCATCGCTGAAGCCATTGGCATTCTTCACCTTACATTCTACTGTATATGAACCTTTCTTACGATAATACTTCGAAAAGCTATATCCACCTGCATAAGCACCATCAATTATCCAAACCGGAGAAACGCCGGGAGCGGAAATAAACTCAAAGGTTGCATAATTAGTTTCCTGATTTACGGTCACTTTAAAGTTATCAGTATAATCTGATAACTGGGGGATATTACCATTGGCGCCATCGAATTCTTCGGGCGAACATGCGGTTATTGCAAAACCAGCAATCAACACCCCTGCCATATATTTAAAAATATTTTTCATATCGTTTATTCTTTAATAAAGTTAAGGGAAACTTATTTATAATTGTTCTGAACCAAAGCCGGGTCGGAATCCAACTCTCCTTGTGCAATAGGGATATATTTCTTCTTGGCAGTCCAGGAATTGGTGCGATAGCCATATTCATCGGGAACAAGTGCTGTAGAGGCTTTATTAGCAGACGATGCTTCACTAATATCTTCGGCACGTACCAAATCCCAGTAGCGCTTGCCTTCGCCCACGAACTCAAGGTGACGTTCGTTGAGAATATCGTTAACCGTAACATTTTCAATTCCTCTCAAACCGGCACGTGTACGCACCTCATTCAGCCATGTCTTAGCTTCACCGCTTGCGCTTCCACCTGTACGGAGAGATAACTCGGCTGCGTTGAGCAGAGCCTCCGCATAGCGGTAATAGCGATAATTATTATTATAGTTCAAGTTCTTACTGGTAGGACCATTTTCATTGTTTTTATCCATCGGCCTGTATTTTGCCAGCCAGATATGAGTATCCTGATAACGCACATTGTATGTAACGCCACGAACATCCCAGCAGGTAGCATCACGACGCTTATCTGTAGAGCTGAACATTTCGTAAGTCGCAAGACGTATAGGCAGAAATCCCCAACCATCCTGACCTGTAGACCAATCATCACCACCGGGCCATTCTTTAGGAGAAATCAAAGTAGGAAGTACTGTACCACCGATATTCAAAGCAGCATTTCCCCAATCACGTTCTGCAATGGAATGCTCGTAATTGATTTCCCAAATAGATTCATTGCACCATTCACCGTTTGTTTCCCAGATATTAGCAAAGTCATTATTCAATTCGTACTG
Source organism: Bacteroides cellulosilyticus (assembly GCF_020091405.1). Taxonomy (NCBI): domain Bacteria; kingdom Pseudomonadati; phylum Bacteroidota; class Bacteroidia; order Bacteroidales; family Bacteroidaceae; genus Bacteroides; species Bacteroides cellulosilyticus. Next base: position 3,564,157 of record NZ_CP081903.1, on the reverse strand, counting down.
AGGAGAAGCAATAATTTCTTTCATATAACCCAGAGCTTTCGTGAAACGGCTGTTGTCATTTTGGTACATCACCATTTCGGCATACATCATATAGGCCATAGCCTGTGTAACGCGACCTAACTGACCTTCATCATCCTTACCATTTTTGTCTTTATAATACTTCATCGGCAACACTTTGGAATCAATCACAGCCTCCAGTTCTACTATCAGCTGATTGTAAACTTCGTCGGCAGTGAACTGCGGAGCCGTATAAGGAAGATTCGAAAGATTCTCAAGATAGAAAGGTATATTCCCAAAGTAATGCCACAGCATATTGTAATAGTATACGCGGAGACAACGGGCCTGCATCTCATAGCTTACACGGTTTTCCGCCGTTACATCCGTAGCCCAGCCGAGATACTTCAGTACATCGTTGCAACGCTTCACGCCCGAATAGTCAACCGTCCAAAGCGAGTTGAGCGTATTGTTCTCATCGCCTTCATAGTTGAACAACAGGTGCCAGTTTCTCATATCCGACTTGTCTGCACCACCTACCCAGAAGTCGTCACCCATAATTTCGGCATCGATGTTCAGGGCATTGTACTGATCAAATGCCCAGTCGGGCCAATGAATAGGGTCATAAGCCGCAATCAGAGCTTCCTGAATGTGGGCATCTGTTTTATAATAATCTTCCAATGGTTCACCTTTAGGATTGTTCACCTTAAGGAAATCATCACTGCAACCTACAGTAAACACTGTAGCGGCAGCCATAAAGCCTATTGCTAATATTTTATTTGCTTTCATATATTCTTGTATTTTTCAGGTTAGAAAGAAACGTTTACACCCACTATGAATGTACGAGCCTGCGGATAAACGCCACGGTCGATACCGAGAGATTTGATTCCATCAGGTCCCGAAGATATTTCAGGATCGAAGCCCCAATACTTAGTCCAAGTCACCAGGTTCTCAGCTTGTACATAGAAACGCAGACGTTCAATGGTCAGCTTGCGGGTAAGAGTCCGGGGCAATGTGTAACCCAAAGTAATATTCTTGAGGCGGAGGTAAGAGCCGTCGCATACATAAAGGTCGGATACCAACCAGTTCTGGGAATCGCCAACAGCCAGACGAGGATATTTGTTTGAAGTTCCCTCACCGGTCCAGCGGCCTAACATCCATGAAGGATAGTTTCCGGCAGAGATGTCCGAACGATAAGTACCATCAAATACATCGGCACCTGCCACACCCTGGAAGAAGATATTGAAGTCGAAACCCTTCCAATCAGCATTGAGATTCAAACCATAAGTCCAGTCGGGAGTGCCGTTACCAATGTTAGTGCGGTCATCAGAGGAAATCTCACCATCCCCATTCACGTCAACAAAACGAACGTCACCCGGAACAGCTTTCGGCATAATCATATTGCCATCTTTATTTACATAAGCAGAAACCTCATCCACATTTTGAAAAACGCCATCAGTCTTGTAACCAAAGAAGTAAGGGAAAGGCTGACCGTTTGAACCGCGTGTTCCACCGCCAGAGAATCCTTGAATACCATCAAAGTCAAGATAACCGGTATCATTACCCAGATTCTTCAATTCATTCTTAAGATAAGTAGCATTACCTTTAACAGCAAATTTGGCATCAGATACATTCCACTTATAACCAAGCTCAAATTCAAAACCGCTATTCTTCATATCGCCCACGTTACCCAGAGGTTTCGTTTCACCTACATAACTCGGAATAGGCATTCTGATAATCATACCGTTGGTTTTCTTTACATAATAGTCAGCACTGAATGTCAAAGCACTGTTCAGGAACGCAAGGTCAATACCCAAGTCAGTCTGTTCACTCTCTTCCCACTTCAAATCAGGATTGGCTAACCCCTGAGCTTTAGAACCATTAAACTTGGTGGCGTTCTTACCGAAGAGCACGTTATTGCCCATAGCAGTCAGTGCAGTAAAACCAAATTCCTCTATGTTATCGCTACCATTCTTACCCCAGCTGGCACGAATCTTGAAATTAGACAGCCAGTCACGCGTACCTTCCATAAACGCTTCGTTCATCACATTCCATCCTAAAGATGCGGACGGAAATATACCATACAGATTATTCGAACCAAAGCGGCTGGAACCGTCGCGGCGTATCGTAGCCTGGAACATATAGCGCTCTGCGTAGTTGTAACTGAGACGGGCAAAAAGTGAAGACATTCTGTGCTCTATCTCAGGAGCACCGTAAACACTGTGCTGAACAGTCGTGGTAATTTTGCCATCTTTCTCTGTAACCAGAACGCCCCCCGTAGCATAGTCAATAGAAGGGTTATTGGGATTTACCAGATTCCAACGACTCCCACCAAGTTTGTCACCCTTATACTTGAGTGCAGATTGACCCAGAACAACACCAAAGGAGTGTTTACCGATTGTTTTATCATAAGTCAACGTATTTTCAATCTGCCAGGTAACATTCTGTTGCTTTTCCGCAGATGCACTGGTATGCGATGCGTTGTTGTTACCGGACAGATAGAACAGAGAAGTCGTAGCTCCATTATAGCCCCAAAACCCCATGTCGGCACTATAGCTGAAGTGATACTTCAAATTATCCCACAGTTGCAAATCAAGAGAAAACTTGGGTACAAACTTATGAGACCAATTCTTCTGAGGATTCAATGTCATCATAGCCAATGGATTGTTCATTTCACCATAAGAACCACCGGGAACAGTATATACATTACCATTTTCATCACGCGGCAAATCATAAGTAGGATAAGCAGCAATCAAATCCTTAGCAGCATCACCTGTCAAAGTAGGAGTTAAAATGGGGGACAGATAAAGAGCGGAGCCCAAAATGGAGCCAAATTCAGAGTTGGTAGCAACTCCGGTAGAATGCGTACGCATATAAGCTACATTCACGCCCAGATCCAATTTATTCAGGAAACTACGCTCCTTGGTAGCGTCAATCAGGTTGTACTGAGTGTTTGAACGGATTGTCAGACGATCATAGTTAGAATGCCCATAGTTACCACCTACGATACCCTCCTGTGAGAAATAACCCAGTGACAAGTAGTAGTTCACCTTCTCGGATGCACCGCTGATGGTTACATCATGGTTTACAACCGGGGCATTGTCATTGAAAACAAGCTCCTGCCAGTCTGTACCAAAACCTGTAATATCATTTCCCATAGCATCTTTCAGATTGTAAGGGTCAGTATAAATAGGAGCTTGACCACCATTCACATACTTCTCATTCTGCAAGATAGCATAATCTGTGGCACTTGTCACGTCGCGCTTCTTCCATGCACTCTGCCAGCCATAAGAGAAGTTATAATTGATTTGGGCCTTACCCATCTTGCCCTTCTTAGTAGTCACAAGGATAACACCATTGGCTGCACGCGCACCATAGATGGCACCGGAAGCTGCATCTTTCAAGACTTCGATAGACTCGATATCATTCGGATTCACAAAGTCAAGCCCACCACCAATAGGCATACCGTCCACGATGTAGAGCGGGTCACTATTATTAATAGTACCGATACCACGTATACGTACACGAGGACTTTCACCCGGTTGCCCTGAAGCAGAAGTTACATCTACACCGGCAGCCAAACCTTTCAATGCATTATCCATGCGCACAGGAGACTTGCTTGCGAGGTCTTCACTGCTTACCTTAGCGATAGATGCCGTTACCACACTCTTTTTCTGCACACCGTAACCCACTACCACCACTTCGTCCAACGCTTCCGCATCTTCCTGCAACACAATTTTCAGTTCACGCTTGCCACTTACCGAAACTTCCTGTGATTTGAATCCTATATAAGAAATAGAAAGGATTGCGTCGGAAGGAACCGACAAAGCAAATTCACCGTCTATACCGGTGATTGTTCCCGTAGTGGCATTACCTTTCACCACCACATTTACTCCAGGTAAGGGCTCATTGTCCGCACCACTTACCACCGTACCTTTTATCTGTATATCTTGTGCATATACAGCAGAAGCTAAGGTAAAGCTCAGTAAAAATAAAACTGATAATAACTTTTTCATAAGTTTCACTAAATTAAGATTAACAATTCTCGGTTTCGTTCTCAATTGAACACTGCAAACATAGAGTAAAATGCAATAAAAAAAGCCCTAAGTACCCATTCTTAAATACGTCAATTCAAAATTCAGAATACGTTATCAATACGTCAAAAACAAATAAACAATTGATAATCAGAGAAAACACTATACTTTCATCGAATACGTCATTGCATGTTATAGAACATAGAACACTATTTTTCTAAACTACAATAACACGAAAGCCGGGTAATTTATAAAGGAAGTTAATAACAGAAATACGGGAAAACTTAAAGATTATCGGTTGAATAACTCAAAAGTGAATTTGCAACCTATCTCTTTAAATTTCCAGTTGGCAAAGCTGCCAAAGACTCCGAAATCAAAAATATTGGTGCCGATGCCATAGCCAACCTCAACATAAGGATTCAGATGCGGAACAACCAAAGCGTTCAGATAAAGACGCTCATTGAGCACATGCTGTGTATACTTCACCAAATGACGCAACAGCAGAAAGGGAGATTCGTATGTCAAATGCCCACGAAGATATTTACGGGAGGAGTTATACCACCGCCCGTCAAGCAACTGGAATACGCCGCCAATTTCATCATTCCATCCCACTGGGAGATTGGAACGGGTAAAGTTGGCAAAATCCACAAAGTATATATCTTTTTGATTGGTGAAAGCTCCCCATCCAAAGCGGAGATAGAAATCACGCATCAATCCTAAGGGAATGGAGTGCTGAATATCCACTTCGACACGCTCATAGGTACCGGTACTCTTAAAAACCCCATTGATGCCCCGCTCCCAGTCCACTGAAATACTGGGATATTTGGAATGTAAGTTCACTTTGCGATCACCATTCATATAATAGTATTGCCCAGGAGTCCACGTCAGACGGACACGCGGAGCAAAACTATTGTAAGAATGGCGCATTTTTTCCTCCCAATCGGGATTATCCCCCGAAGTGGTTACACTTCGCGACTGGGCAGACTTTGTAGAAACGTAAAAAGAACGATTCGCCTCTGTACGCTTATGCATGGAAAAACCGAGATCCAGTGACAAGCCGTTTACAATCTCCCAACTATGCCGCACCTTCAAGTATAAGTCATTAAAGTAATCCAGTTGTATCTGATCAAAATCGAAAACACTATCAGGAATACTCTCCAGCTCATCCAACATCCTGCTACTATAAATACGGTGTCCATTACCTACATCTATGTGAAGAGCCGCACGTTTACGTGGCCAGTAATCAAAATCAGACTTTACCGACCAGTAAAACTCATTATACTTGAAGTTATAACCCAATCTGGGAACGATACGCAACAGGCGGTCGCCCGTAAAAATACGGTTGTACTTAAATTCCTGTCGGTAAGAAAAACCATTCTTCCCGCTATAACTCAGCAAGAACGGATTGATAAGCGGCGAGCAACGCACACTTCCCAGTTTCGAAAGATCTACCGTATAACGGCTGATAAGCGCATCACCTATCTGTCCCCAGAATTCCAGATTCTTATTTTTGGGTTTCTTATATCGATATGAAGTATCACGGCTCAAAAAGAAATCCTTATATAAGTCCTGTTCATGTACAGTTAACGGAATGGGACGTATACTCTCAAAATAAGAACTATCCTTTCTGTAAGCATTCGTATCACTGCGCAATGTGTAGGAATCCGACAGATCATACTTGCTTTTCAACCTTTTCCGATCCATCCGTGAAGGGTCTTTCTGAAGAATGGTTTTATAATCGAGAACAGCAATATAATTGGCATCGACCACATTACCCAGAAAGCGGAAAGTGGCATCCACATCATAATGCACAGGCAAAAACTCATCCGACTCACCCACATCTCCCATACGTATCATATTGTTGAAACGCAACATTTCAGAACGTCCGCTAAAATGCATTTCACGCACACTCCAGACATTCTCACTGACCACCATGTGACCGCTAACCAACTGAAAGCTTTTGCTTTTCGGTTTGAAACTAATTTTATATTGCAAATCATGCACTTTACCCATTACTGAATCGACATGATAAGAATAATACTTCATCGCATTTGGAGCCAGAGGCGAAAGGAGCTTATCATATAATAAGGTGGAAGCGTAGATATTAACATGGAAATATTCCGGCAACCTGCCGTCCAGCTCCCAAAACTCGGAAGAAGTGCCGACACTGGCTTTTACTTTCTGATCATAAATGTCGGGAGCTGTGAAATGCAAGTCACTATAAGTTTCCATCATATACTCCCTCACTCCTTTCCGGATACGGAACATGGTAGGAATAAAGCGTAAGATATGATTTTTCTTGCGAAGATTCACTTTTCCCTTGATATAAAGAGCGGCTCTATAGTCGTCGATGATGCTTTCATAAAAAGGAGCAAAGAAGATGACTTTCTTCATAATAGAGTCCGCAGAAAGCAATCTCGCATCGTAAGGATCAGGGATAGAAGCTGCCTGCGCTTTCGGACAAGCTGAAAGCAAAAGACATAGCAAGGTTCCTATACAAAAGACGTGTTTCAACGATAATACCTCCAAATATATAGGGACAAATATAGAAAAAAAGGTTGGAAAACGACGAAATACCTCTCTTTTTAAGAAACCTGACGAAAGATTCTTCATGAAAGTTAATTCAAGATTGAGTCCATGCGGTCTCCGTAACAACTCCGTACGATCTCCGTAACAGCTCCGTATCATCTCCGTAGTAGCTCCGTATCAAGTCTAAGCATATAGACACGGAGTAGGTACGGAGATAACACGGAGCAGATACAGCCCAGATATGACTTTAATATAGAAAAGAGCGGAAATCCCCCCTAAAAGAGTTTTTTCTGCAACATCTCCGAACATTTTAGGGGGGGTATCCGCAGAAAAAACGCATTATTTTCAATAATACCCCCTAAAAAATAGGGGTACTTCCAGAAAAAACATATAATTTTGCGCCCAACAACCAACAAAAGAAGGACAAATATGTCAAAAATGAGATTTTACGCCTTACAAGAGCTTGCCAACCGGCGCCCTCTTGAAGTTACTACCCCTTCGAACAAATTATCCGATTACTACGGAAGCCATGTGTTCGACCGTAAAAAAATGCAGGAATATCTACCCAGAGAAGCTTACAAAGCTGTAACGGATGCCATCGAAAAAGGAACTCCCATCAGTCGGGAAATAGCTGACCTGATAGCAAACGGCATGAAAAGTTGGGCTAAATCCCTGAACGTTACTCATTACACTCACTGGTTTCAGCCGCTGACGGATGGTACAGCCGAAAAACATGATGGCTTCATCGAATTCGGAGAAAATTCAAATGTAATTGAACGCTTCTCCGGCAAATTGCTCATCCAACAGGAACCGGACGCATCTTCTTTCCCCAACGGAGGTATCCGTAATACATTTGAAGCACGCGGATATACGGCATGGGATGTTTCCTCTCCCGCCTTCGTGGTAGATACGACTCTGTGTATCCCTACAATCTTCATCTCATATACCGGCGAAGCCCTGGACTACAAGACTCCATTACTGAAAGCACTCGGTGCCGTAGACAAAGCCGCCACGGAAGTATGCCAGTTATTTGATAAAAATGTAACCCGGGTGTTCACCAACTTAGGCTGGGAACAAGAATACTTCCTGGTAGACTCTGCCCTATACAACGCCCGCCCCGACCTTTGTCTGACCGGACGCACGCTAATGGGACATTCTTCCGCAAAAGACCAACAGTTGGAAGACCACTATTTCGGTTCTATTCCGCCACGGGTAACAGCCTTTATGAAAGAACTAGAAATAGAATGTCACAAACTGGGTATTCCGGCAAAAACACGCCATAACGAGGTTGCCCCCAACCAGTTTGAACTGGCTCCCATCTTTGAGAATGCCAACCTTGCCAACGATCATAACCAGTTAGTAATGGACCTGATGAAACGCATCGCCCGTAAGCATAACTTTGCCGTATTGTTGCATGAAAAGCCATACAGCGGTGTGAACGGCTCGGGAAAACACAACAACTGGTCACTCTGCACTGATACCGGCATCAATCTTTTTGCACCCGGCAAGAATCCTAAAGGCAACATGCTGTTCCTGACTTTCCTGGTGAATGTACTGATGATGGTCTACAAAAATCAGAATTTGCTGCGTGCCTCTATCATGAGTGCCGGCAACAGCCACCGTCTGGGTGCCAATGAAGCACCGCCCGCTATTCTGTCCATATTCCTGGGCAGACAATTATCGGCTACTCTGGATGATATCGTACGCCAGGTAGGCGATGACAAGATGACGGCTGAAGAGAAGACAACCCTTAAATTAGGAATCGGACGTATTCCTGAAATCCTTCTTGATACGACAGACCGCAACCGTACTTCTCCGTTTGCTTTCACCGGAAATCGTTTTGAATTCCGTGCTGCCGGTTCTTCTTCCAACTGTGCCGCTGCCATGATTGCCATAAATGCAGCTATGGCAAACCAGTTAAATGAGTTCAAAGCTTCTATCGACAAGTTGATGGAAGAAGGAATCGGTAAAGATGAAGCCATCTTCCGTGTTTTGAAAGAAACCATTATTGCTTCCGAAGCTATCCGCTTCGAAGGTGACGGCTATTCAGACCAATGGAAAGAGGAAGCTGCCCGCCGCGGATTGACGAACATCTGCCACGTACCCGAAGCTCTGATGCATTATATGGATAACCAGTCTCGTTCCGTGCTGATAGGTGAACGCATCTTCAATGAAACAGAGCTTGCCTGCCGTCTGGAAGTGGAACTGGAAAAGTACACGATGAAAGTGCAAATAGAAAGCCGTGTACTGGGTGATCTGGCCATCAATCACATTGTCCCCATTGCAGTCAGTTACCAAAACCGTCTGTTAGAGAATTTACGTGGACTCAAGGAAATCTTCTCTCCCGAAGAATACGAAGTACTGAGTGCTGACCGCAAGGAACTGATACGTGAAATATCCAAACGAGTAACGTCCATCAAGGTTCTGGTGCGCGAAATGACCGAAGCCCGTAAAGTTGCCAATCACATGGATAGCTACAAGGACAAGGCTTTCGCCTACGAAGAAACCGTCCGTCCTTATCTGGAAAAGATACGTGACCACATCGATCACCTCGAAATGGAGGTTGACGACGAGATCTGGCCGTTGCCGAAATATAGGGAATTGCTGTTCACGAAATGATAATTTATCGCGCTTTGCGCGATAAGTAACGAGCTACAAGCTACAAGTGACAAGTACCTTTCGGCATGATAGCCGGGGGCAAAATAAAGATTAGAACACAAATTACACGAATTACACAAATAATGCTTTTTTTATACTTCTGATAATCAAAGCTTATCGGATTTGTTATTTGCGTAATTTGTGTAATTCGCGTTCTTTTATTCAGTTTTGACACACTCTCACGAGTACAGCGTAGCAACTCGTTACTGGTAGCTCGTAGCTCGTAACTTAATTTAGCGGCTTCGTCGCTAAATTATCATTTTCCTGCCCCCAGACTGCATCTTTTCGTGTCTTTTGTGCAATATTTAATTTTTTCTTTTTACATTTGTGCTGTATAACACAGTTTTGCAGCAGTTATGGTAAAAATGAATTTGTCAGACGTGAATGTTCCGGAGCTGATAGCCGATATGTGGGAGCCCCTGAATGAAGAACAGCGGGAATTTCTCGCTAACCATTTTACGCTCCAGAATTATAAGAAAAATGAAGTCATTCATTGCGAAGGTGAAACCCCTAAATACCTCATGTGCCTTCTGAATGGAAAGGTCAAGATTTATAAGGATGGTGTCGGTGGCAGAAGCCAGATTATCCGCATGATTAAACCCGTTGAGTATTTCGGTTACCGTGCTTACTTCGCCAAAGAAGACTACGTTACTGCTGCTGCCGCTTTCGAACCTTCTCTGATCTGCCTGATACCGATGAGTGCTATCACTACATTGGTGACGCAGAACAATGATCTTGCCATGTTCTTTATCAAGCAACTATCCTTCGATCTGGGAGTTGCCGACGAACGCACTGTTAACCTGACACAGAAACATATTCGTGGCAGATTGGCGGAATCACTGCTCTTCCTCAAAGAAAGTTATGGATTGGAAGAAGATGGCTCAACTCTCAGTATATACCTTTCGCGGGAAGATCTGGCAAATTTGTCGAATATGACAACCTCCAATGCCATTCGTACGCTATCACAATTCTCTACTGAACGTTTAATCACTATCGACGGACGAAAAATAAAGATCATCGACGAAGAAAAGCTGAAAAAGATAAGTAAAATAGGATAAAGAATAGTAGCGTCTCCCCCCCCTTGACGACAGCTATACCCCTTTTCCCTGTTTTGCCCGATTTATAAACTTAACACACATTTATGTCATGAAAAAAGGATTAAGTGCTTTGCTATTAGCAAGCCTGCTGTGTGCCTCTTCCGGCTGTCAGCAAAATCAAAAAGAAGTGGTGAACGAGTACAATATCGTCCCGATGCCTAATCAGATGACTCCCCAAGAGGGACGTTTCTTACTGAGCAATAAAGTATCTGTCGTCACAGCCGGTTGCACTCCGGAAGTACAAGCCATTGCGGACAGCTTGATTGCTCAAATTCAACTGACCTCCGGTATTTCTCTGAAAACTAGTTCACAGGAGAATCCGGAACAACCAGACATACGCTTCGTTACGGAAGAAGGTATGCTCAAGGAAGGATACAAACTTTCCATCGCACCGAATGAAATCACCCTTTCGGCATCACATCCCAACGGTTTCTTTTATGGAGTACAGACTATGTATCAACTGTTACCACCCGCCATTTACGGAAAGGTAACTGTGAAACGTGCCAACTGGTCTCTGCCTGCTGTTGAAATAGAAGACGCTCCCCGTTTTCCTTACCGAGGCCTGATGCTGGATGTCTGCCGTCATTTCTCTACGACCGATTACATTTATAAATTCATCGATATGCTTGCCATGCATAAGATGAACACCTTCCACTTTCACCTGACTGATGATCAGGGATGGAGGATAGAAATCAAGAAATACCCGAAATTACAGGAAGTCGGTTCGAAGCGGAAAGAAACGTTGATAGATTACTATTATGTCAACTGGCCGCAAATATTTGACGGCAAAGAACATGGAGGATACTATACACAGGAAGAGATTAAAGATATAGTGGCTTATGCAGCAAGCAAATACATTACCGTAATCCCGGAAATAGAGATGCCGGGACATGCCATTGCCGCCATTGCCTCCTACCCTGAACTGTCTTGCAGACCGGATACGACGTATGAAGTAACCGGCACATGGGGAGTATTCGAAGAAGTCTTCTGCCCCAAAGAAGAAACGTTCCAATTCCTGGAAGGTGTACTGGATGAGGTGATGGAATTATTCCCCAGTTCATACATTCACATCGGTGGTGACGAATGTCCCAAAGATGCATGGATGAAGTGTGCACATTGCCAAGGACTGATCAAGAAGTTTGGTCTGAAAGATGATACCACTCCGAATGCCATTGACGGTAAGAAACATACAAAGGAAGAAAAGCTGCAAAGCTACTTCATCACCCGCATGGAGAAATATCTCAACAGCAAAGACCGAAATATCATCGGTTGGGATGAAATCCTGGAAGGCGGACTCGCACCCAATGCAACAGTGATGTCCTGGCGTGGTGTGGAAGGCGGTATCACTGCCGCCAAAGCGGGACACGATGCAATTATGACTCCCAGCCCGTATGCTTACCTGGACCAGTATCAGGAAGAACCCGAAACCGCACCGACTACCATCGGCGGATATCAGACACTGAAAAAGACCTATAGTTATAATCCTGTTCCCGATGACGCTGACGAACTGGTGAAAAAACATATCATCGGTGTGCAAGGTAATATATGGAACGAATACATGCAAAGTGATGAACGTCGTGACTATCAGGCATTCCCCCGTGCCGTGGCTTTGGCAGAGACGGGCTGGACACAGAACAACCGGAAGAACTGGAACGGCTTCCGGAGTCGCATGGTAGAAGACTTTGAGCGTATGGACGCCATGAACGCAAAGGCATGCCGCAATTTCTTCGATGTCAATATCAATACGCACGTGTACGACGGCACATTGAAAGCCGTGTTGGAAACATTCTATCCGGATGCCGAAATCAGATATACCACGGATGGAAGTGCACCGACTGCAAAGTCTGAACTTTACACTCAGCCATTCATTTGGGAAGGCTACATCGATTTGCAGGCAGCAGCTTTCAAGAACGGTAAAATGCTGGGGAAAGTGAACGGCAAGAAACTTTATGCAAACCTGATAAGTGGAAAGCAATACACCACCACTCCTCATTGGGGTTGGATGAGCGGTGACATCTTCGGAGAGAATGATGTATTAGGGGCAGATACCACAACATTGGGATTGACCAATGGAAAACGCGGCAATATCGCTTCCTTCACACCATGGGTAGCCTTCAACCTGAATGAAAAGAATAACAATGAGCTCGTATTTTCCGTCGATCTGGAAAAACCGGCCACTATCAGTAAAGTGATTTTCGGTACACTCTATAATCCCGCTTTCCGTGTACTGCCCGCAAGCGCAGCTCGTGTGGAAGTATCCACTGATGGCAAAGAATTTAAGGAAGTAGCTCAGGCCTCCTACACCCGCGAATATCCTGACCATGGCAGGAAGATGTTCACTGATGTACTGGAATGTACACCAACCGAAGCACGCTACATCAAAGTGACTTTAAAGAGTGGTGGCACATTGCGCAATGGCATTGACTGCCGGAAAGATTCACCGGGAGATATTATTCCTTCGGACTTATACGTAGATGAAATAGAAGTATATTAAAAGAGAAAAGCTCCGGATTGCAAGACAATCCGGAGCTTTTCTCTTTTAATATGATATTCCCCGGCCGGGAAGACCTTCTTCAGGACAGGAGTTTAGATCAAGCACTTGGATGAAAGATATCTTTCCGCTTCAAGTGCTGCCTTACAGCCGCTTCCTGCTGCCGTAATAGCCTGACGATAATGCGGATCGGCAATGTCACCGGCGGCAAACACACCCGGCACTTTCGTACGAGGGCTGTCGCCTTCTGTAATGATATACCCCGTCTCGTCTGTATCCAGATAGGGTTTGAAGATATCTGAGTTCGGTTGATGGCCGATAGCCAGGAAGAAACCATCAATAGCCAGGTCGTAGCGTTCTTCATCCGATTCACCCATACGTTTCACCAGATGAACACCTTCCACACCATTCTCTCCGAACAAGCCCACGGCATTGTGCTCAAACAGCACATCTATATTCTCATGCTTCATCACACGCTCCTGCATGATTTTGGAAGCACGCAGGAAAGGCTTCCGCACAATCAGATAAACCTTCTTAGCCAGTCCGGCCAGGTAAACAGCCTCTTCACAAGCCGTATCACCACCACCGACCACTGCTACCACCTTCTTGCGATAGAAGAAACCATCACAAGTAGCGCAAGCACTGACGCCCATACCGGCATATTTCTTTTCATCATCCAATCCCAAATATTTGGCAGTAGCGCCCGTAGCAATTATCAACGTATCAGTTTCAATCACTTTCTCTTCGTCAATCGTTACTTTGTATGGAGCCGCACTCAGGTCGGAAGCGGTTGCAATACCAAAACGCAGGTCTGCACCGAAACGCTCTGCCTGTTTGCGCAAATCATCCATCAATTGCTGGCCACTGACACCTTCCGGATAACCGGGAAAGTTCTCCACATCTGTAGTTGTCGTCAACTGACCACCCGGCTGTAATCCTTCATAAAGCACCGGAGAAAGGTTGGCACGCCCTGCATAAATAGCCGCAGTATAACCGGCAGGACCAGAACCTATAATCAGACATTTTACTTTTTCTGTTTCCATAATCGTTATTTATATATTTAGTTATTATCTATCTCAGATCAATCACTTCAGCAGTCGGATACGCTTTCTTGTCAAAAGTGAAAAGATGATCGCTGTATGATTCTCCCGCTTTATAAGATGTAATACGAATAGCCACGCTATTTCCACCCTTTTGCGTCATGCTGATACATAAAGGCTGAAAGGTGTCTTTCGTTACATAAATAATAACGCACTGCAAATCCTTCTTTCTATCAGAAGCGGTTAATATCACCTCATAAGCAGGTTTACCTCCATAAACATCAGTTTTACCCAATTTCATGTGATACCCTTGCTTGTAAATAGACAGCAGGGCATAAGGATTGATACTTTGTAACTCTTCAGGAGTAGGTTCGGAAACGTTCACTTCGTCACTGTTTGTGAGATAGCTCCATTGCGTACGACCATCAAACCAGGTTTTCACCCCGTCGGCATCCAACAGGAATTTTTCCCCTTTCAGACGGATAGTCCCGACAGAACTCCCCTGTAAAGCACCTTTCGCATACGTCTGAACCGTAAAATCCGCTTGAATACCTCCCGCCTGACGGAAAGCAGTGGCTGTACGATCCAATATATCTTGGGCATCCAATTTCTGTGCCGAAAGCGGTAATGCCAGACCGAACAGGCAGATACAGATAAAAAGAAGATTCTTCATCATTAGTTTAACACGATTTACAGTAAATTGTTCAGGCGCATTTGCAGGTCATTCTCATCGACACAAAGCACTTCACGCGCTTTACTGCCTTGTGCAGGTCCCACAATACCGGCTTTTTCCAATTGGTCCATCAATCGCCCGGCACGATTGTAACCGATAGCGAACTTCCGTTGGATCAATGATGTAGAACCTTGCTGATGGATGACAATCAGGCGGGCAGCATCTTCGAACAACGGGTCCAGACGTCCCATATCCACATCTCCCAAATCACTTCCGCCGCCATCTTCACCCACATACTCCGGCAAATAGAATGCAGTAGGATAGCCTTGTTGCTTGGCAATAAACTTAGTAATCTCCGCTACCTCCGGCGTATCGATAAAGGCACATTGCACACGTACAGGATCTGCCCCTTGCAGGAATAACATATCACCACGCCCGATCAGCTGATTAGCTCCGGGACGGTCGAGAATAGTACGCGAGTCAATCATGGCAGATACACGGAAAGCGACACGAGCCGGGAAGTTCGCCTTGATTGTACCGGTAATGATATTCGTTGTCGGACGTTGCGTAGCGATGATCATGTGGATACCCACCGCACGCGCCAACTGGGCGATACGGGCAATAGGCAACTCTACCTCTTTACCCGCCGTCATAATCAGGTCGCCGAACTCGTCAATCACCACCACAATGTAAGGCATAAACTTATGTCCCTTTTCAGGATTCAGCTGACGATTAATAAACTTCTCATTATACTCCTTAATATTGCGCACGTGCGCGGCTTTCAATAAGTCGTAACGGGTATCCATTTCCACACAGATGGAATTCAGCGTCTGCACTACTTTGGTTACATCCGTAATGATAGCATCTTCCCCATCGGGCAGCTTGGCAAGGAAGTGATGTTCAATCACCGAATAGATGCTGAATTCTACTTTCTTAGGGTCTACCAGCACAAACTTCAGTTCAGCCGGATGCTTCTTATAAAGCAAAGAAGTGATAATGGCATTCAGTCCGACAGATTTACCCTGACCGGTGGCACCGGCCACCAGCATGTGCGGCATCTTGCACAAATCGACCATGAAGACCTCATTGGTAATCGTCTTGCCCAAAGCAACCGGCAAGTCATAAGTAGACTCCTGAAACTTCTTGCTACCGATGATACTCTGTCCGGAAACAATCTTCGGATTGGAGTTCGGCACTTCAATACCGATTGTTCCTTTTCCCGGAATCGGCGCAATGATACGAATACCCAATGCCGAAAGGCTAAGAGCGATATCATCTTCCAGACCACGAATCTTGGAGATACGGACACCTTGCTCGGGAGTGATTTCATACAGCGTCACCGTAGGCCCCACCGTCGCCTTTATCGTACTGATTTCAATACCGAAACTGCGCAGTGTATTTATAATCTTATCTTTATTGGCATTCTGCTCCGCCATGTCGATAGTAGGCTCGGCATTCTCATAATGCTTCATCAGGTCGATAGTAGGATAACGATAGTTTTCCAGGTCGAGACGGGGATTATAGGGTTCCTTTTCCGGGCCTTTATATTCGTCATCATTTTCAGTAGCTTCTATTTCGAAAACTGGCTCTGCCGCTTTTTCGTGGAAAGGAGGTACAGGGTCAGGAACAGGTGTCTCAATAGTCATAGACACTTCTTCACCCGATACCTTGGCAGGCTGTGTTTCCGTAACGCCACCCAAATCCAATGTAATTTCATTTTCCGGCTCTTTTATAGGTTCGGGAATTTCAACGGGAGCCTCTTCTTCTTTTATATCTGCCACATCAGGAACAGCAACCGGCTTTTTCTTTCCCTTTGCCGTCCACGAGTCCGTAAACTCTTCGGGGGTTTCTCCCTTCTCTTCTTCCTCTTTCTGTTTGCGTTTCAGGAAACTAAGACTGAACAATCTGCGCAACCAGATAACCGTACGTGCGCTGAGATAGATAAGGAAGCAGATAGCAGTCACCAACAGAATCATCCAAACGCCCGGAACACCTACCTGCGATACCAACCAATTGCTGACATTATACCCGTGCATACCGCCCAGATACAGGAAAGAGTCTTTATACTGCTCCACAAAGGCAAAGCCGAAGAAGACAGAGAACCAAACCAACAACAACGAACAACCGATAAACCACTTCCAGAGGCGAACCACCCGTACACGCATCAACTTCAACCCCGCCACTGCAAGGAATACAAGAATGAAGAAAGATGAAATGCCGAAACAGTCATTAATCAGATAACTTGCCAATTGTGCGCCACGCGAACCGGCATAGTTCTTCACCCCATTATTGGTAGAAGCCAATTCCTGTGCATTGCCCGAATCAATGATACTTTGATCCGCCGCTCCCGTAAAGAAGAACGAAGAAAAGGCCAGCAGCAAGTACACAGAGAAAATGACCAGTACCAAGCCAATAACAAAGTGAATCGTTTCGTTTTTGAAGATTGCCCTTATTTTACCAAACAGGGAAAGGGATTGCTCCGTATCTTTTGTAGAATTTTTCTTAGCCATGAAATAGAATTCCTTAGTAAATGAATGATAGATTGGTGCAAAAGTAATAAAAATATTGCTCTCTTTATAACCTTATCTTCTAAAGATTCTTCAAATAAAAAGGGGACATCAATCCCCCTTTTCGTTAAAGACTTCTCAGTATCTGTTGATTACCTCTCTCGCTTTGTTCACAGCAGTGGCGGCTGGCACTTCCCGCAGGCTCTGCTCGTCGAACATTTGCAATGCTCTATCCATATTCCTAATGGCAGCTTTATTGCCCTTCTTCCTGAATTCATCCTTCAGAATACGCACTTTTTCAAAAGCCTGTATCCCCTCAATCAGACGTTCCATGCGGACAGACGAACGGGCATCGGGGTAAATCAAATAAGTGTCACCAGCCGCCCACGCAGTGAAACGGCTGTCCTGCAACGGATTCTTCACCCAGCTATTCAATGCCCAACGGAGATAACCGTCCAGATTTTCCTTGGCACTATGCCACGCCAACCATTCGGCTTCGGCCGGCTGACTGAAAGTGAACGTGTTAGGACGAGGTTCTGTGCAGCAAGTGTAATAGGTAGTCACTTTTCCGGCTGCACGGCGTGAGTGGATTGTTTCAGCCGGAAATCTTTCGGCAATTGTGATGCAATAATCATCCAGCTCATCCGCCAGTTCAGCATGATAAGTTCCCGCCAATGAAACCTTGAAATCTTTATCAGCTTTGCGAATCACCGCCAATGTTTCCTGCATGTCCTTCATGGGACGCTCGTCCATTTTGTTTCCGGACGCCTACGCTCATCATAAATTCCACCCACCTGTCGAACACCGTGTAATCAAAATACCAGGTACCGTCAGCTTTCTTCAGCCAGGTCACCATACTCTCGAATGCGTCATAAGTCTGCCCGTTCCAGGGTTTGTGCATAATGGAGGCGGTAATCACTGTTCCGCCTGCATCGGCATACAGTTTCATCAAGGGACGCATCAGGTCGAAATGCTTTTCGCTGAACGGCTCTACATCATAATAGCGCGCCACAGCGTATGGATTCTGCCACAAATCAAGATGGAAAGCCCATTCGGAAGGAACAGGAAGGGTATGGTTCTTCACATTGATAGTCAGTTTCAGTTCAGACAAGGCAACGTCTCCGTTCTTTACAGTGACCGTTCCTGTATATCTTCCGGCTTTGACTTGTTGCGGCACTCGGATGCTGATCCAGCCTCCCTGGGCAGAATTGGCAGGAATCATCAAGGAGGGGGTAAGATGATCGAGCACATCTGCCACCAGCGTGGAATCAAAATCTACACTGTTGCGATAACCGCATGCGCCTAAACCATCTTTATTCAATTCATCGGTCATGACGTACCGCACAAAACTGGTTTGGATATCGTCTTTACTGATGGTTTCACCTCCGGAAGTCAGGTCACTGACCTTAAAAGTCAGGCTGTTCAACGTCTCGGGAGTCCATACTACTAACTGGGCAGATACTTTCTCACCTTTCCAGGCCGTTAGACTGATTGTTTTCTTTATTTCACGAATGGCGGCAGGTTCTTCTTTCTTGTACCGCATATCCGTACTTCCCCAACTGACTTGCGGGGTTTTCACTTCTGACCATAAAACCGGATTAACGGCTACCGGATTGGGGGCTTCCTGATAATATCCGGAAGTTTGAGCGTTCAGGGATACTGCGGAGAGCAGAAGAATTCCCAAAAGAAAATGTTTTGTCATAGGTTTCAATAAATTAGTTTAAGAAACAAAGAATCTACATAGAGTTTATCCTCACTTTTGCCTACACGCTTACACTCTTTCCCTGTATCCCTTTATTCATCGGCAATACAGCGCGGTGTAAGCAAGCGTGTATGGAGTGTAGGCTATTTTACCTACACTCCATACATTTAAGACATATCTCACTCAGAATCTACTGATTACACTTCTTCAGCACATAAATCGGCTGTTTCTGTAATCCCCTATTTTCCAGCTTTCCTTCGTCACAAAGACGTCGAATATGCCGGGTAGCAGTGGTTCTTGTCATTCCGCTGAGAGAATAGAAATCTCCTTTCGTCATAAAATCGTGCGTAGTGAAGAAATTTTCCACCCGTTTGTCAATCTCTTCCGAGGTCAGTTTCTTCTGCAACACATTCCGTTGTTTTAACGGCTGGACTTTTATGTTGCCTATCTCGCTCCGCAGTTCGATATCGGGGCGGAAGGTGATACTTTTCAGTTTCACCTTGGTACTTTTCCGTTTGGTATCCACCTTCACCGGTTCGGTGCAGGTCAGTGTGGGACGGAAGTAGCCGATGCCGTCCAGGTGCACCTGGCGTCCTTCACCCAATTCCCGCCCCATGAAGTGCGACAAGGCATCGAGCACGGCCGAAACATCGGTTTCGGTCAGCGAACAATATTCTTGTATGAACCTCCGTAGTTGGGCGGTACCCGTGGAACCGTTCAGCCGGATGCGCGGGTGCAGGGTCAGTTCTTCGTCCTGCTTGTCCTTGGTTTTGGGATTCTCGTACCAATCAAATAATATTGCCATTGTTCTTTTGTTTTTCGCACTCCTGCCCTTTTCTGTGATGTTCAGGGTAGGGAGTGCTTATGTTAATCTCCTATGTTTCTTTCGTTGGCTGCCTATGTTTCTTTTGTTGATAAGTAATGTTTTTGCATTGCCCACAGCTGTGAAATACGTGCTTCACAGCTATGGATCTGCTGCTTTACAATTATGAAGCACGTATTTCACAGTTGTGGGCAAGCCGAAATAATGAATACAAAGATAAAGGAAAGGCAATGTAAAAGCAAGGAAAAGAGCATATAAATAGCAAGAAAGTAAACACAAGAGATTCGCAAACAAGTTCTACAACTTTTCAATAAAACGAGCGTCGAAATTACCAATTATTTAATTATCTTTGTGTTATCATGCGAATCTGAAAATAATTAGACCGTTATGTTTTCACTAAAAAACATATTTACTTATGTTCTCTATACTTGCTTGTTTACTTCTTGCGGACATTATCCTAAAGAAGTAGAGAGCGCTCTATTATCAGCTGGAAAAAACAAAGAAAATCTAACGGAAGTTTTAGACTATTATAGAAATAGAGACAGACAGAAATACGCGGCAGCATGTTTTCTAATAGCTAATATGCCCTATCACAGGAGTAAAAGTTCGCTATCTATTCCCGCTGCTTACATGGAGTATTTCAAGAAAACCGACTCCATTAACCGGGCAGTACCTAATGCTAACAGTAATGATTCCATACGACAAATATTAGCAGACAAATATTCCACATTGCCTTTACCGGAACAAAAGCCGGGCAAGGAAGACATAGAAATACTGACAAAGGATTTCCTCATTCATACTATAGATGCAGCTTTTGAAGAATGGCATAAATCACCTTTACTAAAGAATCTCAGTTTTGACGAGTTTAAAGAATGGATTCTTCCTTACCGCACCACAGACGAAGCATTAATCAATGACAAGTCAAGTTTACGCCAAATGATGTATGACAAACTATCTCGTAACGGAATGAACGATATACATAAACCAATTGATTTATACAAAAAATACGTAAGGCAGCAACGAGATATAAACAAACGTATCATAGCCAGCGCACATATCGGTATTTATGACCTTTTTATTCCAGCCTTCAAAATGGACTGCCACAACCAAGCAACCATAACATGTAACATTTTCCGGGCATGCGGGATACCTGTTGTATATGAATTCACCCCCCAATGGCCGGATAAAGACAGCAGACATTATTGGTGCAGTTCGCCTGATTCTACGCACACATTCCACCCTTATACCCCTCCTTATAATAATTTAGGAGAAGATTGGGAGTTAAGTTTAAAATATTCAGGTAAAGTATACCGAAAAACATTTGGAGCACAAAGAAATACCCCATATTTCCTCAAGGCAGAAGAGGAGGAAATCCCTGACATTTTCAGCCAACCCACTCTGATAGACGTAACCCCCAATTATCACGTGTGCACAAACATCTCTTTACCTGCACCACCTGCATCTGAAAACAAACTGGCATATTTATCTTTCTTCAACACACAGGGGCTCAACCCTGTAGCCTGGGGACATATCGACCCTAAAAAGCAGGTGGTAGATTATGAAAAAGTCCCTATCAACATGCTTTTTTTCCCTACCTACATGTCAGAGGAAGGGGAACTAACCGAATTTAACACTCCTTTTATATTGCAACAGGATAGTATAACGGGAAAAATTAATAAAAAAGATATTTCCTGCAATCATCAGAACAAGATAAAATTACATTTATTACGTAAATATCCCCATAAGCCGCATCTGGTTAATTACAGAACAAAAGTAAAAGGTGCCTTATTATTGGCCTCCCATGTAAGTGAAGGTCCCTACGACACATTATTCATTTTGCCTGAAACCCCTCCTCCTTATTGGCAAAGATACGAAATTAATAATGAGAAAAAATACCGCTATTATAAATTACAATCCAAAGATATGTCTCCCATTTATATAGCAGAATATGAGTTTTTAGCAAAAAAGCAAGGCTTACATACCTATTCTACACCCAGCCAATTACCTATATTCGATTCGTTATACAACTCTTCTCCTTCAATTTGCCCTTATGTAAAAGTAACAGGAACCCCCATGAAGTCAGGTCCACTTCGCTTGCAGGCATGTGACGGAAATCCGGACACCTTCATTGAATCCTCTTGGTTTGGCATGGAATTCACCACGCCCGTATGCATTAAAGCTTTACAATTATATCCTCGAAATGCCCGTAATGGAATAGAAACGGGCAACAACTACCTATTACTTTACTATGATCAAGGTAAATGGATGGAACATTCCACCGCTCGCGCCACCGGCAACTATCTAGACTTCTATTCTGTCCCCAGCGAAACCATATATTGGTTACGAAATCTGGACCAAGGCAAAGAAGAACTTCCTTTCTTTTTCTACAAGGGGCAACAAGTTTTCATTAACCAAGGATTCCACTAAACCTATTTTTCTATCCTCTAAACATTCAGCTACAAACACAAAAGCAGATAAACATCTATTCCAACATCCATTATTCGCTAAATCAGCTCCAAATTTAACTATATAACACAAATACAAGGCAATACGTTTGCTTCATAATAACCTTCGCTATAGTTTTGCATCCACAAAACATTAACCTTTTTACTTACCAAATGAAAAACACAATAGATTACTTCTCTTCTATATTACTAGGATTGACTATCGTAATATCCGTATCCGGCATCCCTCCCGAAGTATTCGGTCATACCCGTACATCATTCATATTCGGAACATCAATAATGATTCTTCTTACAAGTATTACCGCCTGGAACACATTTAGAAAAAACATAAAACTATCTTGGCAGGATATTCTCTGCCTATACATTCTTACACTTTATCTGATTGATTTCAAGCACCCTGGAAGTCTATGGAATACAGGTAGTTATTGTTTATTGATACTGTATATCACACTACGTTGCTTACGGCAAATACATTACACAATAATTTTCAGCAGCTGTCTTTGCGCAGCTATTTTACTTGCATGTTGGGGATACCTACAATATTTCAAATACATACCATCCAATAGTCAGTTCTTCCTGCTAACAGGACCATTCCACAATCCGGCAGTGCTCGCCATAATGCTCAGTTTACTGTTAGGAGTAATACTGAATGGACTCATATTGTTCTACAGTTCACTGAAAAAATCTTATTACTTTTTCATAATTATAATCACAACCATCCTATTTTGTCTTCCCATTTTAGTGCTCACTTATGCGCGTGCAGCTTATATATCATTGTTTATCTCACTTTTATACTGCTTATATCTACGATTGCCACGGCCTTTCTCTATGAAACACTTAATACGCCTTGGCGGAGTATTACTTTTCATAATCACAACAGCCGGAGCATCCTATTTTCTGAGACCAAAATCGGCTGATGGCCGCTTACTTATATGGAAAGTTAGCTGGCAAATGATAAAAGACAAACCCTTAACAGGATTCGGCAAAGGAGGTTTTGCAGCCAACTACCTGTATTATCAAGCTGAATACATGAAATCATCTGCCTCAAAAGAAGAAAAAGAAGTGGCGGGAGATACCCATCTGGCATTCAACGAACCGTTGCGCATGACTGTAGAGTATGGAGTTACAGGACTGTTAACCTACCTGGCATTTTGTATTTGGACACTCCTCCCTCCGAAAAAGAAAAGTTTCACGACCCTTATATGTAAATCCCTCGTAGCCGGAATTGTAACATGGGGAATGTTTGCTTATCCCGACCAGACGTATTCATTACTCACTTTATGGATTATCAGCATTGCTTTCATTTTAAATAAAAAGAAAACAATAGAACCTCGTACGATTAGAGCAAAAAGCAGAATAACAATGATAGCTATATGCTTCCTTGCTACTTTCCTCTTAAGTGGCAGACTTTGGAAACAATGGCAACCTTATCATAATTTATACCTCCATTCCCAAAGTCCCATCACAGAGAAAGACATGGAGTATCCCAATCCCATCCTTCAAGTTAAAGATAAGATGAAAGACGACATAGGATTCTGCTATGCTTATTGTCTATTTGTTCAAAAAAATAATTTAGATACAGATGTTCTCCCAATCATCCACTATCTTGAAAAAAACTTCCCTTCCCCCAGCTTACTCATGACAAAAGGAGATTGCCTGAAAAAGAAGAATCAGTGGAAAGAAGCGGAAAGCGCCTACAGATTAGCCGCAAACATGATGCCTTCTCTGCAGGCACCACGTGGCAGGTTAGCCTTCTTATATAATGAAACCGGCAGAAGAAAAGAAGCATTAGTGATAGCCCATGAGATATTGACCGAGGATGTAAAAGTGTATGGATTCGATACATTCAGGTTGCATCGCGAACTAAAAAGAATCTTCGAAGATGAGTTTAAATAATTGTTTAATTTAAAAAGAAAATGAATGAAAAACATTGCAAGATGTAAAAAATGGCGTATCTTAGCAGGAATGGCAATCTTAGGGATGCTATTTGCATGTACCGACTACATGCTGCAGGATGCCGGAAATCAGACGACAAAGCCGCCTAAGAACAAAAATGAAGAACTGACAGCATCAGCTGCTCAAGAGTGGTTTGAAAGTAATTATGCACCTGTGGTAGCAACACGGTCGGCAGGAGATCAGGAACGATTGTTCAAGCCTCATTGGGGTGAAGCTAAAGAGTGGAACCGTATGCGTTATGAAGTAGTGGAAACTCCTATTTATACCCAAGGAATGCACATCATACTGGATAGTGAAACTGAAACCCATTGGGAACCGGGAAAGAAAAATAATTTCATCCGGAACAATGTCCGGTTAGTAGTTTTGCGGGATAAGAAAACAGGAAAAACAAGAAGTTTTATTATGACTTTCGTTGGAACTTATGAATATCTGAAGAAAACTCGTACTATCGGAAAGAACGGGTACTTATATCGACAGCCAGATTTTAGTGGCGCCGTACTTTTCCATGAACTGAATGGAGCATTTATTAATGGATGGAGATATGCCGATGGAAAGATAGTTGCAGCAATATCAAGACCGACGGAGAAAAAAGATTCTCTGATTAATTCTTCATCGGTTGCCACACGTGCAGAACATCAAGTTTGTCATGACGTATGTTATCCTGTTTATGATTCATATTGTGATTATTCATACGTTCAATCAGGAGATATGGAATCCGGCATTATTTATGATATAGTAGAGAATTGTTATCCTACTTATTCCGGCAATGAGTGCACGGAGGAATGCTATACCTATGATGACGGACTTGATGATAGGGATGATAATTGGAATGGAGATTATCCGCCGGGGGGAGCAGGAAATCCTACAGAAAAAGAACCGAGCCCACAAATGAAGGTTCTTAATAAAATATATGGTGATAATTCAAGCTTAACAGGCAAAGAAAAGCAACTTTTGGCAGATGCATTAGCTATAATGAATAATGATAAATTCTGGAAAAAAGTATATGACACATTAGATGGGAAAGTAAAAATAACTTTTCGCATAGAACCCCAAATTGAGGGAAAATCATCGGGAAGGTATTATACAGAAGATAAAGCCATTGCATTTCCTAATGATGCATGTATCAATTTCGGAATTGTCAGAGAGGAGTTATTCCATGCTTTGCAACATAACACTTATGGAAAAGACGCTGAAAATCCCGCTAATAAGTTTACCATGGAATTTGAAGCACATGCATTTCCAGATATTGCCAACGCATTGTCTATGGGTGAATTCTCAGAGCAAGGTTCTAATTTATATAGCACCGATCCTTCACAAGAGTTCAGAGATGCAGTTAGTAATCTTATGAATTCCATTTTAGAAAACAAATGTTTTGATGATGAGCAATATATGCTTTACGAAAAAGCAGCCGAGCTATGGTCACCAAGTACTTATACAGGCAGCTTTGACTCCTCAATTCAACCTCAACTATTGTATAACATATTTAAAAAATAATTATTTATGAAAAAATTTACATTAATGTTTATGTTTATCATCGTAAGCATAAACTATCTGTTCGGACAAAAAGAAACAGAACATTTTATATATGAGGACATCTCAACAAATTTCATCCGCATAAAGCCAAAAGGAGAAATAAATAGTGTTTTATCCAAAGGCAGAGCAATGCTCTGGGTTGAAAAGAAAGCAAAAGCTATATATCTAGAAAAAATACTAAAGCCTTTTCAGGAACTTATTAACGAAGGTATTTTTTCTTCTGAAAGGATGGAAGAGCTAAAACAGAAAGGGGAAAAAATTAGAATTGAATTGTATTTCGATGAGACAGGTATTGTATCTTATGTATCTTTTATAATTAAGAAAGGAAACGATACATTACTAACCGATGAAGAATTATACCAGATTCATCAGAAATATAAGACAGTAGTATTTGATGTAGCAGAAACTCCATTTTGGAAATCAGAAAAAGGTACCCCAACAAGCTTCTATAGCGATGAATCTTTTCGGATTCCATTCAAAGATTTGAAATACTAGAATTGTTCAAGTAGAGCTCAATAATGAGCGGAAAAGATTTTTTAAGAGCTAGTGGATGCCACCGTCATAGAGACAGGTGACATCCACTATTATTCAAATATAATTTGAAGAGCAGGTAAACAATGGTCACCAAGTACTTATACAGGCAGCTTTGACTCCTCAATTCAACCTCAACTATTGTATAACCTATTTAAAAAATAATTATTTATGAAGAAATTTACTTTTATGCTTATGTTTATCATCGCAAGCATAAGTTATCTGTTCGGACAAAAAGAAACCGAACATTTTATATATGAGGACATTTCAACCAATCTCATCTGTATAAAGCCAAAAGGAGAAATAAACAGTGTTTTGGCCAAAGGTAGAGCAATGCTCTGGGTTGAAGAGAAAGCAAAGTCCATATATATAAATGAGATACTAAAACCTTTTCAGGAACTTATTGATGAAGGAGTTTTTTCCTCTGAAAGGATAGAAGAGCTAAAACAGAAAGGGGAAAAAATTAGAATTGAATTATATTTCGACGAAACAGGTGTTGTATCTTATGTCTCTTTTATAATAAAGAAAGTAAATGGTACATTACTAACCGACGAAGAATTATATCAGATTCATCAGAAATATAGGGGGTTAGTATTTGATTTGACAGAAACTCCATTTTGGAAATCAGAAAAAGGTACCCCAACAAGCTTCTATAGCGATGAATCTTTTCAGATTCCATTCAAAGATTTGAAATACTAGAATTGTTCAAGTAGAGCTCAATAATGAGCGGAAAAGATTTTTTAAGAGCTAGTGGATGCCACCGTCATAGAGACAGGTGACATCCACTATTATTCAAATATAATTTGAAGAGCAGGTAAACAATGGTCACCAAGTGCTTATACAGGCAGTTTTGATGCCTCGATTCAACTCTTCACGGCGGATATGTTATCTACCATCTGTGTAGGGGAAAACCATGAAGACGAATGTTCCACAATTCATTTTTGGGATTTTAATAAATAAACTTATTACTACGTACCATGAAAACTATAATTATTACATTTTTAATGAGCATCTTATTATCAGATGCTTTATATGCTCAAGACAAGTTATATATGTATTGTCCAAATCCGGAAATAGATGAAACCGCCTGTGGATATGCAGATGCAAACGGTAATATTATAATTCCTGTAGGAAAATATCGCTATCTCTATTCTGAAGAATTTGACAAGATAGCCTTTGTTTCCCTAAAAGAAAAACAAGGAATATTTGCCATCAATCGTTCAGAGGAAATTTTATTTGAGGTTTATGGCTATGACAACGGCCCAGACTACGTATCTAATGGATTGTTCCGGATTATCAGTAATGGCAAAGTCGGGTTTGCCAACATGGAAGGTCAAATTATAATCAAACCAAGATTTACATTCGCTTATCCCTTTCAGGAAAACAACCTCGCCGTATTCAACGAAAACGGAACTATTATCAAAATAGAAGAATATAGTAAATATGAAGGCGGAAAATGGGGCGTCATAAATAAAAAAGGAGAAGTCACCATTCCTGCCATTTATGAAGAAGGCAAAAGGAACCAATTAAAGGAAAAGGGAAAATGGTACAATATTAATGAGTTGAAGAAATAAGAACTGCTTGTATAACATAGACATACGGTATTGAGCAGCTCGCTCTTTTCGGTTCCGCCGCACGGGGCGAACAGCGGGAGGATAGCGATATTGATATCTGTGTGAAGACACATCATTCTATCGACCTCCTCACATTGCAAGACATCCGCGAAGAACTTGAACACCTCTTCCACATCAAAGTAGATTTGTTAAACCTGCACGAGAACATGCGTCAGATGTTCCGGCAAAATATTGACAATGTCCTGCAAGAAAACCCTAAAGAAGGAGAGAAGAAGTAACATTCGGTAGCCAATCAGGCGGATTACAAATCCTAATACTCAATCAGACAGACATATTTATCAGGTACACTTGATTTTCCCCTCAAAAAAGACACTTTTTTCAAGTGTACCTGAAAAATTTCTATTATATTTGTCGGAAACGTATGCACTTATGGACGAAAGATTACAATTACTTGAGAAGTATAATTTCTGGAATGGACAGTTTCCAGATTTAGGATTGATTCGTAAGGAATATATAGACCCGATAGCCAATGCTATGGAAAATCGACTGGTGAAAGTATTAGTGGGACAGCGAAGAAGTGGCAAAAGTTTCATTATGAGACAGTTGATGAATTATCTAATCACAGAGAAACAAGTAGAACCCCGGCAATTATTATATGTAAATTTTGAATTTGCCCCTTTCTGTTTCGTCAGGAATGCAGACGATTTACTCAGTCTTTACCAGTTGTATAGAAAGGAAAAACTGTCTGCCGGGAAAATTTATTTATTCCTGGATGAAATACAGAACATCGCGGAGTGGGAGAAAGCCGTAAATTCTTTATCTCAAGACTATACGGAAGATTGCGAAATTGTGATAACAGGTTCCAATTCGAAGATGCTTTCGAGTCAATTGTCAACATTACTATCGGGAAGATATATCGAGTTTAAGGTCTTTCCTTTTAATATAGAGGAATATGCACTCATTTCTGAAAGAAATGTGAACAAAGATACATACATGGAATTCTTAAAGTCAGGAGGTTTCCCCGAATTGTTTCATCTCAACAATTTTGAAACAAAACGGAATTATATTTCTTCTATCAAAGATACCGTCTTGTTAAGGGACATTG
This sequence comes from Bacteroides cellulosilyticus, assembly GCF_020091405.1. Lineage (NCBI taxonomy): Bacteria > Pseudomonadati > Bacteroidota > Bacteroidia > Bacteroidales > Bacteroidaceae > Bacteroides > Bacteroides cellulosilyticus. The sequence goes on along the minus strand of NZ_CP081903.1, from coordinate 3,535,445 downwards.
TACAAAGAAACAACATCAAAGATGCCAGATTACTGGAAGATATATTCGGATATCTGGTAAACAATGCATCCAATTTGATTTCAGTGAACAATGTTGTGAATTTCTTTAAGTCCAAAGGGAGAAAAACAAATTATGAAACCGTATCAAATTATATCCTCTATCTGGAAGAAGCAAACCTGTTGCATCGGGCAGAAAGATATAACATTAAAGGTAAAGATATTATTTCGGGAACATGTAAATATTATGCAAACGACTTGGCTTTTCATAACTATTTATATAATGGATATGGAATAGGCTATTTGCTGGAAAATCGTATTTATCTGGATTTAAAAATAGCAGGATATGACGTATATGTAGGAGTGATAAAGGATAGAGAAGTAGATTTTGTTGCTACAAAAGCCGATAGGATTATCTATTTGCAGGTCAGCTATCTGTTGATTGACGATAGTACCACGGAACGCGAATATGCTCCTTTTGATTCGCTTACCGACCACTATGAGAAGTTTGTAGTAACATTGGACGAAATAACATTACCTTCCAAAAATGGGGTTAAACATATCCAGGCATGGAATATCTATAATTATATTTAGCCTGACTGCGATATATATTTGCAAAATATTGGCCAAAAAGATAATCGCACGCAAATGATTCAAAGAATAGTGTTTTTCATCATTACTTCAGCTGTTTATCCAGCGTTGTTTTATGTTATCGTTCCGTGGAGTAACTCATTCAAGGATTTTAGCGAATCAACGGATCCAGCCGGTGGAGGTATGGCCGCTGGATTTTCATTCTATTACGGGTGTCTATTCTCATTCATTATCTGGTTCGTACTCTCAACGATACTCGCTCATTGGTGTGTACGGACATGGTGGATAGGTGTTTTCGCATTAATAGTGGGCGGTGTTTCCATCTTGGCAATAGAAGCTCATAAGAAGGAGCAAGCAAACAATTTACTCCGCCCCTATGAAAGGCACTATGAAAGCGGCATGATTCGCGAAAAAGGATATTATATAGGTCAAAGGAGTGCTGAGAATAAGCACGGCAAAATTACCGGATACTACCCAGATGGAACGGTAAAGTCCGTTGACTCCTACGAAAGAGGTGTACCGCTAGGTCCTTGCGAATCATACTACCCTGACGGCAAACTGATGGTAAAAGGTGAATTCAAAGGCGGTGAGTGGAATAATGGAGAACTAATTGGAATCCAGGACGGAAACTGGATATACTATCGTAAAGACGGCAGTATAGATGATGAACGCACCTACGCCGAAGGTAAACTGATTAGCTCTAAAAACTTTACTCTTTACTTTAATTCAACAAAACTGGTTTGCGTGATTGTCACAGGCAAACCATTTACGGGGAAACTTAATAAGACTGGAATTGTCGGTAAAGCTCTTTTCCCCAATTTATATACCGTACCAGTAAACAATGGCCGGTGTGATGGGGATTTCTGCTCTTATTACACCACAGGAAACGATTTAATCGTCGCTGCAACGGCAACCTACGTTGATGGAGAACTTAACGGTCAACTCAAGAAATATTATCCTAACGGTCAGTTAATGACAAGTGCGGTTTATGTCAACGGGAAAATCGAAGGTAATTATACCTCTTATTATGAAAACGGAGCTCTGGAAGAAGAAACAGAATATTCTGAAGGAAAAAAAGAGGGAGTCTCTCGCAAATATGGTTCGGATGGTAAACTCATACTAATGTATAATTATCATAACGGAGATAAAGATGGGGCATTCCAAAGCTACAACATTAATGATGGTAGTTACCAAAAGGGAAGCTATGAAAAAGGTGAGGTGTCGTATCGTGAAAGCTATCGTGCTGACGGCACACTGATATCTATTTATCAGTGGCGCAACGGTAAATGCATTCGGAGTGATAATTATGACTTAAAAGGTAATTTAGTCCAATATTAATTCAGAAATTTGCTTTGATTTTTCACCATCATAAGTGATACATACCGATGTGTTATTGACTTTCTTTACACTAAAATCGTTCCAATAATAGTTCGGAAGTGTATCTTCGGGAATAAACCGCCTTACATCTACTTCCATCGCTGAGAGATTTTGCAGGTTAAGTAACGTAAGATTACCTTTCGGATTAGTCTTGTCATCCGTATCAAGATATAACAGAAGATTAGCAGATGCATCGTAACCGCTTTCCAAGTACAGTTTATCTTTAAACAAATTTTTCCCGGTACTCTTTTCATACAGGTACAAATATACACTGTATTGAGATTCCCATCTGTCCAACACCAAATAATCATCGAAATCGATTCCACTATAGCGTAAAGCAAACTTTTCTTTGTTGTAGCCACAATACGGATCTTTTTCCATCACATACCCTTCGCCATCCTGCTTCAGAGTAAAAACGTGTATGCTGTCCGGTGACAAGGAAATCCGAAGTTCATATCCATTCTTCAATGAATAAACAGCTTGTACATAAGCATCCGGGGCATAATGCACAGGGGTATCCCCCTCCAGCAACAACTCTTCAAGCATTCCATTTTCATAGTAACTTTTGTAATACACCTTTTTATTGTTTTTATAGCACCCTTCTTCCTGCAAAGCCCCACTCTCGTAGTAACATTCGTAAGGACCTTCTTTTTGAGAATTGCGATAAATATATTCTGATTTAAGTCCGCCATTATCATAGTATTCCCAACTGGCACCATCAGTTTCCCCTGTGTCATATTCCGATTCGCGTACCAATACACCGTCTTCATTCCACCAGCGGGCAATACCATGGCGTTTTCCATCTACATAATGGCAACTATATCTGCAAGTTCCATGTGAGGCTGTAACAACGGACTCTTTGTCATAGCTATAATATTCCCCCTCCAGTTCATCATCCTGATAGCAGGCTGTGACAGATACTTGACCATTCGGATAATAAGCTGTATACTTGCCCTCATTCTTACCCATAACGGCAGTTCCCTCAGCCGACATTTGTAAGCCTGATGAATCATAATAACCACTCCAGGCGCCATCAAACTTTCCGTCTATGATTTTTCCTGTATAGTAAAACGGAATAACATAGTTGTCCACAATGGCAGTTTTGTCCAATTCGCCCGTAAAAGGCTGACGATTCCCTATATCACAGACAATGTGTCTACCGTTTTGAGACTTCAACCAGCAGAGTTTATAATTTTTAGACCCCGAAAGAATTCCTTCATCATACGTCCGCTCGTCGTCCAACGTTCCGTCTTCGCGATAAAACAGCCATTTACCAAAGCGGTAGCTGTCATATTCTCCACGTAAAGAACAGTAGATTTGGATACCCTTTGCCGCCAGTTTTCCATTGTCGTAGTATTCGCAGTATTCCCCGTTCATTTCACCCTTCTTCCAGGTTTCTGTCCGGTCTATATGCCCGTCTTCTGCGTAGTAAGTGATTATACCATGCTTGGAGTGAGCACGGTTTCCGATTTTAACTCCTTCTTCCCTAAGCTGACCTGAGGCATAATATTCTTTATAATGACGGGTTCTGTTGGATTCGATATAGGATTCTGCTTCGGGAAGGAACCAAATAAGGAAAACTCCCAAAACCAATGCAGGAACTGCATGACATACACAATGCAGCCATTTATAAGAAATTATAAAACTGAAAATTAATACTATAACACAAGCCACTACACATCCAAAAAGATATGTAAAAGCCCGCCCCATTGCATTTCCGGCAGCATCTCCTCCATCAAAAGTTTGTAATCTGACGAGGCATGGCATGATAACAAATGTAATCAATGGATAGATTGCAATGTTGATGATATAGAAAACTAGTTTGTCTTTCATTCCTGCTATTTATTTTGTTCGTATGTATTGATAAAAGCCGACAATTAAAGAATTTATCGTAAATCGGAGGCGCAATGTAAATAGAAAATGCTGGATGTGCAAGAAAAAATAAAGAAACACTTTGCCCACCGGCTTTTTTGCCGTAACTTGCGCCGTCTTTTGAAGACAGTAACTAAAAATAACCACGATGAAACTAACCCTTATACGCACCGACCGTGAAACCGGCAAAGAATCTTTCAGTACCCTTGAAGCTGAAACCTTGATAGAGAAAATAAAGAAAGAGAACAAAGCAGCGCATGTATCAGCCCTGCGCCACCTCATACCTATGCTGCAAGGAACAGATAACCACTATCTGAACATAGATAAATTACCCCGCATCTATCCCGCCGTGGAATATGCCCGCACCAAAGACGGAGAACACCGGGTGAAGATTTACAACGGACTGGTACAGATTGAAGTCAACCACCTGGCAGGTATCACCGAAGTGGAACAGATAAAGCAACAGGCTTCCCTGCTGCCTCAAACCTTTGCCGCCTTTTGTGGAAGCAGCGGACGCAGTGTAAAGATATGGGTGCTCTTCGCCCTGCCCGACGGCTCATTCCCTAAACATGAAAGTGAAATGGCCCTGTTTCATACCCACGCCTACCGTCTTGCAGTAAATTGTTACCAACCCCTGCTGCCCTACTCCATCACCCTAAAAGAACCGTCGCTCAACCAGAGTTGCCGCATGACGCTGGATGAGCAACCTTATTATAATCCGGCTGCCATCCCCTTCTGCCTAGAACAACCCTTCGCCATGCCCGGCGAAACCACTTTCAAGGAACAGAAGCAGGCGGAAACCAATCCACTATTACGCATGCAGCCCGGCTACAGTTCATCGGACACCTTTTCCATGCTCTTTGAAGCGGCACTCAACCGTGCATTCGACGGACTGACAAACTGGAAGCGGGGTGACGACCTACGCCCGTTGCTGACACGGCTTGCCGAGCACTGTTACAAAGCAGGCATCCCCGAGGAAGAGGTAGTCCGGCAAACCCTGATGCATTATTATCGCGAAGCGGACGAGCCCGTAATACGTGCCGCCATACATAATCTTTACCGTGAATGTAAAGGTTTCGGCACCCGCAACAGCATGACCGCCGAACAGGACACAGCCTTCCGCCTGGAAGAGTTCATGAACCGCCGCTACGAATTCCGCTACAACACCGTGTTGGGCGAGCTGGAATACCGCCAGCGCGACTCCATACACTTCCAATTCCGCCCCGCCGACCAGCGGATACGAAGCAGCATAGCGTTCAATGCCCTAAAAGAAGGTATCCGGGTATGGGACCGCGACATAGCACGCTACCTTACCTCCGACTATATCCCCCTCCATAATCCGGTAGAAGAATACCTCAACGACACCGGGCGCTGGGACGGAAAAGACCGCATCCGTGCCCTGGCCGACCTCGTTCCCTGCGAAAATCCGCATTGGAGGGAATTGTTCTACCGCTGGTTTCTCAGTATGACGGCCCATTGGAGGGGACTTGACCGGCAGCACGGCAACAGTACATCGCCCCTACTGGTAGGCGCCCAAGGGTATCGGAAATCCACGTTTTGCCGCATTCTTTTACCACCGGAACTGCGTTTCGGCTATACAGACAGCATCGACTTCAAGAGCAAACAGGATGCCGAACGAAGCCTGGGGCGCTTCTTTCTGATCAACATCGACGAGTTCGACCAGATCAGCGTCAGCCAGCAAGGTTTCCTGAAACATCTGTTGCAAAAACCCGTAGCCAACCTGCGGAAGCCATACGGAACCGCCATTCAGGAGATACGCCGCTACGCCTCCTTCATAGGCACCAGCAATCAAAAAGACTTGCTGACCGATCCCAGCGGCAGCCGGCGCTTCATCTGTATCGAAGTAACCGGTCCCATCAACACCAATGTCACCATCAACTACCGCCAACTCTATGCCCAGGCCATGACTGCCATTTCGCAAGGTGAACGCTACTGGCTGGACGACACCGACGAGGCCATTCTGAAACAGAGCAATCAAGAGTTTGAACAACCTACTCCATTGGAACAACTCTTCCTGTGCCACTTCCAGGCGGCACAAACAGAAGACGAAGGAACGTGGATGACACCGATGGAAATACTTTCCTTTCTCCAGAAAAAGACTAAAGACCGATTAGCCATCAACAAAGTCGCGTACTTCGGGCGTGCACTTCGCAAACTTGGAATCAGCAGCCGGAGAAGAAACCGGGGAACGGAATATCACGTAATAATAAATGAAACGGCATTTCAGTAAAATGCAAATAAATTTGCTACTGCACTCGGTTTACACTATCTTTGCGTTTCAAACCGAGTATATATGAAAAAAGAAAGCCAAGTGATATTCGACCGTAATGTAGTGGAATTCGTCACCGTAGCTGCTGAATTCTGCAAATTCCTGGAGCAGGCGGAAACGATGAAACGTGACACATTTGTCGATACCTCATTAAAGATACTTCCGTTGCTCTACCTCAAGGCGGCCATGTTGCCCGAAACAGAAATAATAGGCGACGACGCTCCTGAAAGCTACGTAACGGAAGAAACGTATGAAGTGCTCCGTATCAACCTTGCCGGGATTCTTGCCGAAAAAGATGACTATCTGGACGTGTTCATACAAGATATGGTTTATAGCGACCAGCCTATCAAGAAGAATATTTCCGAAGACCTGGCAGATATTTACCAGGCCATCAAAGATTTCATTTTCGTCTTCCAGTTGGGATTGAACGAAACAATGAACGACTCCCTGGCTATCTGTCAGGAACAGTTCAAAGAATACTGGGGGCAAACCCTGGTAAACACACTTCGCGCATTGCACGACGTAAAATACCGCCAGTCTGAAGAGGACGAACCGGAAGATGATGATTTTGAAGATGAAGGAGAAAGTGATTGTCATGGCCACGATCATGGTCATTGCGATTGCGAAAAAGACTTAAATTATGGTTATTAAAAAAACGATTAAAAAGGAAGATATCAAAGAGATGCCCAAAGTACTCTTTCCGGGACGAATACATCTTGTACAAACCCCCTGGGAAGCGGAAAAAGCTGTGACTTATCTTAAGAAGTATCCTCTGTTGGGAATTGACAGCGAAACCCGCCCGTCATTCACCAAAGGGCAATCACATAAGGTAGCCTTACTGCAAGTATCCTCTGCAGAAGACTGCTTCCTTTTCCGCCTGAACCTTACCGGCCTGACGCTTCCGATTATTTCATTGCTGGAAAGTCCGTCAGTTACCAAAGTCGGCCTTTCGTTGCGTGACGACTTTATGATGCTGCACAAGCGCGCTCCTTTTGAACAACGTTCCTGTATCGAGTTGCAAGAATATGTCCGTATGTTCGGCATACAGGACAAGAGCCTGCAAAAAATCTATGGTATCCTGTTCGGTGAGAAAATATCCAAATCACAACGCCTCTCCAACTGGGAAGCTGAGCATCTGACCGAACCTCAAAAGCAGTATGCAGCTACCGATGCATGGGCATGCCTCAATATATACAACCGATTGCAGGAATTAAAAGTTACCGGTGACTATGAATTGGAACCGGATGAACCGCTTACCAACCAGGAATCATTAATCACTAACCCATAATTGCTAATCACTAATCGCATGTACAAAGTATATCTCAAATCCGGCAAAGAAGAGTCATTAAAACGTTTCCATCCCTGGGTGTTTTCAGGTGCCATCGCTCATTTCGACGGTGAACCCGAAGAAGGTGAAGTAGTTGAAATCTACACTTCCAAGAAGGAATTCATAGCCAAGGGGCATTTCCAAATAGGCAGCATCGCCGTGCGCGTGCTTTCTTTTCATCAGGATGAAGCTATTGATTCTGATTTTTGGAAACGCAAACTCAGTATTGCCTATGAGATGCGTCGCAGCATTGGCATTGCTGAAAACCCGACTAATAACACTTACAGACTGGTACATGGCGAGGGAGATAACCTTCCCGGGTTGATCATTGATATTTATGCCCGCACGGCCGTAATGCAAGCACACTCTGCCGGTATGCACCTCGACCGCATGGAAATAGCCAATGCCCTGAGTGAAGTGATGGGTGATAAAATAGAGAATATCTATTATAAATCAGAAACGACTCTCCCCTTCAAAGCCGACCTCTACCCTGAGAATGGATTCCTGAAAGGTGGCAGCACAGATAATGTGGCAATGGAATATGGCTTAAAATTCCATATCGACTGGCTGAAAGGACAAAAAACGGGCTTCTTCGTGGATCAACGCGAGAACCGCGCACTGCTGGAACGCTATGCTAACGGACGTTCTGTGCTGAATATGTTCTGTTATACCGGTGGCTTCTCTGTTTATGGTATGCGTGGTAATGCCGAACTGGTACATTCTGTAGACAGTTCCGCCAAGGCTATTGACCTCACGAACAAAAATATTGAATTGAATTTCCCCGGTGATACCCGCCATGCCGCTTTTGCCGAGGATGCTTTCAAATATCTGGATCGTATGGGCGACCAGTACGATCTGATAGTTCTGGATCCACCCGCATTTGCCAAACATCGCGATGCCCTGCGCAATGCGCTGCAAGGTTACCGCAAGCTGAATGTGAAAGCTTTCGAAAAGATCAAACCGGGCGGTATTCTATTCACCTTCTCCTGCTCACAAGCTGTCAGCAAGGAGAACTTCCGCACGGCGGTCTTTACGGCTGCCGCAATGTCAGGTCGCAGTGTGCGTATTCTGCACCAACTGACGCAGCCGGCTGACCATCCGGTAAGTATTTACCACCCCGAAGGAGAATACCTGAAAGGGTTGGTGCTGTATGTGGAATAGCTAAACTATAAAGACTGATTACTCCGCTACGCAGAATAAAGTATACAAAAATAAAAAAAGGAGGAGGATGTATCAAAATGCTGCGCTATGTGCGGTCGAATGATTATTCGCCCGAAATGCACAAAGTGACTTTGGACACATCCTCTTTCTTTTTATTTGTACAAACGAACGTCGGAAGGTTACAGAAAAGAGGCACACAATTTACGTACTTCGTTCCAGCGGTCCTGCGTTTTCTTATCAGCACGTGCCACTTGCATATTGTAACGCATCTGCATATTAAGCAGCATTTCAGGGTCAAGCCCCAGAGCCGCCTCAAAAAGTAAGGCGAGTTCCGCATTCACCGGACGTTTACCGTTCAGTATTTCATTCAACTGTGAATAAGCAATCCCCATCTGACGGGCCAAGGCGCGCTGGGAGATTTTACGATATTCAATTTCATCTTTCAGTATCTCACCGGGATGAATAGGATAGAAAGGAGTTAATTTATTTGCAATCATAGTCATACTCTACTCATTTATAATGGTTAGACAATTCCAATATATTACACACTCTGACAAAAAACTCATCAATATCAGGATTTAATGAAATCGTAAATTCAATACGATACTTATCAGTAACCCTTATTGAAGATATTCCCTCTTTATCGCCTCGAAGCACTTCATAATTAAGAGAACTAATCTTATATAAGTCTTCTTCTCTGCTTGCCTCCTCCAGCCGATAAATGCATCTTGCATACCGCTTTATCACATCCGGCTGAAAGCGATGCTTCTTGTCACTGCATTTACCGGTAATATAAAGTTCTTTAAGGTATTCTTTATCAAAAGTAACTATCATAATCAGTAGTTTGTTCGTCGCAAAGATACATATTTAGAATGACATCATTCACAAAATTGCGAACAAAAAAAGAACAAAACACCCTGTATCAATCATTCCCTATCGTATAATCCGACTCATTCTTCACCCCGATAATCATTCGTTGATTGATATCGGCATGAAAGAGTGCGTTCAACTCTTCCCAGGTAAGTTGCTCTACAGGCCGGAAAGCGTCAGACTTTACATATCGTAGCAAGGAGGTACGGAACTGCCTTCCTTCAGGCATATCAGCGATGGCGCGAAGATCCGTCATGCAGACTAATAATTTCCCTTTGCCGACAGCAAACTCGAAAACCAACCCCAACTTATGATTCCGCTCGATGTTATCCACCACCTGAATCAGCGGACGGTATTCACCGCGAGTCGCATTCAGTATCATAGGGCGTGAATTACGGGTAATGCTCCACCATTGCCAATCACTATGATTCTCTGTTGGAAAGTATTTCAGCAACGGATGCATGGGATCGGTCAAGATGGACAGTGTTCCGGAAGACACTTCCTTTCCGGCATTCTCGGAGATAGTCTTGAACATTGAAAAATTCCAATAGTCAGGAGTAAACATACCGCTCACACTCTGCACAAGAATACTGTCATGCTCAGGAATAAACAAAACAGACGCACCGTTCTCCAACTTCTTTTTTAAGTCACCATCCAACCGGGAAGTTACATAGACGGAAACTTCCGATTCAGCAGATTCATCGGGATACACCCAAAGATGGTAATAATTGCGATACTCACCTGTGAACAGAGTCAATGTCAGACGCCGAGCTTCCTTTATCGCAGAGAGAGAAAGTTCAATACTCCCCACACGTCCCACTTCACCCTGAGGGACGGAAGCAGACAATTGCCCTTCGCGTTTCCAACCGCCATTATCAGATGCTAAACTCCAACGGACAGGTTCATTCCAATCGCCTTCCACATAATTAGAAAGAGCAACATCTATGTGAAGCGGTTGAGTATTCAGCCAACAATGATCCTTCATCAATGCCAAAGGAACAAGAGGTGCACAGAAACCATAAAAAGTTTCGGGGGCAACGATACCCTTGCTATCCATAAAGGCATCCAGAATACCCACTAATGCGGAACCTTGTCCGGGATAATCCTGCAAATCAAGCAACTGGAAGCCACCAAAACCGGGAGTACGGAAAGCATATTCCATATCCGCTTTATAACACTCTATCGAGAAACGTCCGGTAGCCTGGTGAAAAGTTTTTGCCTGAGAAGAAAGATGGTTCTCTTTCAGACGATCACGAAAAATCTCAAGATTATAAGGATGAAGCACCCCGGTATATTTCGCTATCTGACCGTAATCGGGATAGATTTGAAACTGACAGTTTTCATGCCCCACTACAGGACGGGGACAGTGCGCAATGGCACCGGAATAGTCTTTATCCGTAGCCGGACGCGTATTATTCAAAATGCCACCCTTCTCAGCATCTACGTACGCAAAGGAAGTACGTACATGAGTCGTATATCCGTCTCCACCACCTACACGGCAGGTCACAAAGAAATCTTCTCCATCCTGCGGACCTTTCCAACCAAGGTTATTATTGGAACCGAAGCAATACAAATGACGATTATCCCGATTGCGGAAATCATCGAGCCATTCACGCACCACATCTATCTCCACATCCAACTCATTACCCAGACCCAGCATCATAAATGAAGGGTGATTCCCAAAGTGTTCCAGCAACATGTCCCCTTCCCTTTTCAGAAAATCGTTCAGGACCGTATTTTCACGCTTGATATACCCCCATAAAGGCAACTCAATCTGATAATAGATACCTTCGATATCGGCAGCCTCCAGCGCAGCACGCGGCGGAGTGAAAGAATGACAGCGATAATGATTAATACCGTATTGTTTAGCTATGCGGAATACACGCTGCCAGGGCGCTACATCCATCGGACCGTAACCGGTCAGGGGAAAAACACAGGCATCATGTTTCCCACGCAAAAAAGTTTTATAACCATTTATCACAAATTGCGTACCCTCCACTTCAAACTTGCGCATACCGAAATCTACCATCCGGCTATCCCGGTTTTTCCCGGCATGGAGCGCAATGTTCAGTTTGTAAAGTGCGGGATGAAATTCACTCCACAGTAATGGTTTATCACCCATATTCACAGGAAGCTCAATCCGATTTCGTCCTTTCTTCAATCGCACGGCAAGTTGCTGGGGAGACAAGGTGTGTGTTTCAGAAGTATTCCAGGCATATCCATCGACATCCAGTATCGCTTTTCCGTCTTTGTCCGCATCGACTTCCACTATAACTAATGCTTGTTTCTTATCCACTTCCGGATATACCTGTACCGACTGGATATAAGAAACCGGAACTGCCTCGATATAAAATTCTCCCAGAATGCCGTTCCAATTCGTTTGCGTAGCATCTGTCCAGGCATGAGAGCCCTGTATTTCTTTAGGGACAGAAGTCGGTGAGTTATCGATCCTGATTTTCAGCTGATGCTTCCCTACCGCCAGGGCAGGCAGCTCATACCGGTGAGGCGCATACAGATGACCATAGCTACCGATACTGTCACCATCTACCCACACAGTGCTTGGTTTGGTACGCTCCATCATCAAAAACAGTTTCTTACCCCGGAAACTCTCAGGGATATTTATTTCACGGGTATAAATCACTTTACCACTATAAGGATAGAGACGTGTTAACTGATACGTCACCAGCGTATCCCGGTTTCTTTCACCCAGTCGGTTTTCATCTGTCGTACCGGGCAGGCGACAGGTGCCTAAAGAACTCTCCCACTCTCCCGCTAACTGGATTTGCTCCCGCAAAGAAGTGTAACCTTGTGCAGTAATCTGTGCCATCATGCTCATACATAACGCAGCAGTCAATAAGATTCTGTTTTTCATCATTTCTCGATTTATGAAGCAAAGGTAAGCAAGGGATAGAAGATTAACTAATACTATCTTTGCCAAAAATGCACTTTACTCTCTCATAAATGGGACAAAAGCCGCCCTGTAATCTAAAAGATGTTAAACCAAAGAAGAAAATTAGTAAAACGTTATGTTGTATAACATAAAACCTCTACATTTGCACTGTGTTTTTCATGGTATTAGATTTAAGGTTAATAAAGATTGGCTGTCTGGGATAGATAGCCTTCTTTTTTTATATACCTCTTAGCCATTCCGCTTTTCATCATCTATTCTTCACCTTTCTTCACTTTTATGCGCTTTTTATTAATTAACTTGCTCACGCAATCAACGAAAATATTATATTTGCATCTATTATTTAATGTGAAAAGAAAACACACAAATTAGAAAAGTCATGAGTATAAAAGTTCGTTTGATTATCATGAACTTCCTGCAATTCTTCGTATGGGGGTCATGGTTAATTTCATTAGGAGGTTACATGGGTAGAGAACTACACTTCGAAGGAGGCCAAATCGGCGCAATCTTCGCAACCATGGGCATTGCCTCTCTAATTATGCCCGGCATCATTGGTATCATCGCCGATAAATGGTTCAATGCTGAACGTTTATACGGACTTTGCCACATTATAGGAGCCGCATGCCTTTTCTATGCCTCTACCGCTACGGGATATGACCAGATGTATTGGGCAATGTTACTCAATTTATTGGTATATATGCCTACTTTATCACTGGCCAATACAGTTTCGTACAATTCACTTGAACAATATAAGTGTGATCTGATCAAGGATTTCCCACCCATTCGCGTATGGGGAACCATTGGGTTTATCTGTGCGATGTGGGCAGTAGACCTTACCGGATTCAAGAATTCAAGCGCCCAACTTTATGTAGGTGGTGCATCTGCATTAATGCTGGGGCTGTATGCTTTCACCCTGCCGGCATGTAAGCCTGCCAAGACCGGAAACAAATCACTGCTTTCTTCTTTAGGACTGGATGCATTTGTATTATTCAAAAGAAAGAAAATGGCTATTTTCTTCTTGTTTTCCATGCTTCTGGGAGCAGCGTTACAGATTACCAATACGTATGGTGACCTTTTCCTGGGTAGTTTTGCCAGTATTCCGGAATACGCAGATTCCTTTGGCGTGAAACATTCGGTTATCCTGCTATCCATCTCACAAATGTCCGAAACATTATTTATTCTTGCCATACCTTTCTTCCTGAGACATTTCGGAATCAAGCAGGTTATGCTGATCAGTATGTTTGCATGGGTATTCCGGTTCGGATTGTTCGGCTTTGGAGATCCGGGATCCGGCTTGTGGATGTTAATCCTATCCATGATTGTTTATGGCATGGCATTCGATTTCTTCAACATTTCGGGTTCGTTGTTTGTTGAACAAGAAACCAATTCCAATATCCGCGCCAGTGCCCAGGGATTATTCTTTATGATGACCAACGGTTTGGGCGCCATTATTGGAGGATACGCCAGCGGTGCCGTAGTAGATGCTTTCTCAGTATATGCCGACGGAAAACTGGTAAGTCGTGAGTGGCCTGAGATTTGGCTTATTTTTGCTGCTTACGCACTGGTCATCGGCATATTGTTCGCCTTGGTGTTCAAGTACAAGCATCGGCCGGAAGAAGCAGTAAATAAAAAGTAAGTAAGCAAGTGGTTGGCAGTTGTCACCACTCAGAAAAAGATTATGGATAAAAAGAAAAAAATAGAACTGGAAGTACTAAACATCTCCAACAGTCAGGAACAGGCAGGAGCTTATGCCCTCGTATTAGGAGAAGTGGAGGGTGCCCGTCAATTACCGGTTATCATCGGTGCGGCAGAAGCACAAGCGATGTTAATCAGCCTGAAGGGAATTGTTCCGCCACGCCCGTTGACCCACAACCTTTTCGCTTCATGTCTGGAAGTATTAGGGGTAAACATGATGCGTGCCCTTATTTACAGGGTAGACAACGGTGTATTCTATTCTTATATCTATCTGAAAGCAGACGATGCTATCATTCGTATGGACGCCCGTACATCAGATGCAGTCGCAATGGCTTTACGGATGAAAGCTCCGATCTTTATCTACGAAGAAATTCTGGAGTCGGAACAACTTAAAACCGGAAAGGAAAGCGAAGCGGGAAGCGTAGCTCCTATGGGAGAGAATCCTTCTCCACACGAAGATGAATTCTTCCATGAAGACACAATGGAAATGCTGCAAAAAGCTTTGCAGGAAGCTATAGCCAATGAGAATTACGAACGCGCCGCCCACATCAGGGATGAAATTTCCAAACGAAAAGAACAGCAATAAACTTATGCACGTATTCTATACACCCGACATACAAACCCGTGCCGAACTTCCCGAAGAAGAAGCCCAGCACTGCGTCCGCGTACTGCGCCTTAATATCGGTGATCAGATTACGCTGACGGACGGTAAAGGTAATTTCTATCGCGCAGAAATCAGTGCCGCCACCAATAAACGTTGCATGGTAAACATCCTGGAAACCATTTATCAGGAACCTTTATGGAACGGGCATCTGCACATTGCAATGGCCCCTACCAAGAATATGGACCGTACAGAATGGTTTGCAGAAAAAGCTACTGAGATAGGCTTCGATGAACTGACTTTCCTGAACTGTCGTTTCTCTGAACGGAAAGTCATCAAAACAGAGCGTATCAGCAAGATATTGGTATCTGCCATCAAACAATCCCTCAAAGCACGTTTGCCACAACTGAACGAGATGACGGATTTCAATAAGTTCATCACACAGCCCTTCAGAGGGCAAAAGTTCATTGCGCACTGTTACGAAGGAGAAAAGCCGCTGCTGAAAGATGTGTTCCGCAAAGGAGAAGATGCACTGGTATTGATAGGTCCGGAAGGGGATTTCAGTGAAGAAGAAGTACAAAAGGCTATAGAAAACGGCTTTACCCCCATCAGTCTGGGTAAGTCGAGGCTACGCACAGAGACGGCGGCTCTGGTGGCTTGCCATACACTGAACTTGCAAAATCAATGATAATCACATTTTAATAAGAATTGTATGAAGAAAAGTTTGTTTCCCCGTTTGGCGTTGATGGCTGTAGTGGTAGCTCTTGTCAGCGCATGTTCCGAGAAGAAATTCGAATATACGAATGTTATTCCTGCCAATGCCTCTACGGTAGTCAGTATCAACATGAAATCATTGGTTGATAAAGCAGGGCTCAATGACAAGGAGAACAAAGAAGCGCAGCAAAAGCTGACAGATGCTATGAAGAGTGGCATGAATGCCGCAACATTCCAGCAAGTGGAAATGATTATGAAAGATCCGAAGAAATCGGGAATCGACGTATCGGCACCTTTATACGTTTTCAATACTGAGACATTTCCCACTACTGTAATTGCAAAAGTCAGCAACGAGGACGACCTGCACGCGCTGCTGGAAACATTAGAGAAAGAGAAAGTTTGTCAGCCCCTGGCAAGTGGAGATGGCTTTCAGTTCACACAAATGGGTAATCAGGTATTCATGGCATACACTCCTTCAGTACTTATGCTAACTAATTACAAAGGTACTACTCAACTTGAAAAAATCAAGCAAGATATTCCTGCACTGCTGAAACAGACCAATGAAAACAGTATTGTTTCAACTGCCGTTTTCAAGAAAATGCAGAAAATGGGTGGAGATATCGATGCGATGCTCTCTCCGGCAAGCCTGATGGGTCCTTACGCCAATATGATCAAAGAAAGTGATATGCCTTTTAACATGAAGGATCTGAAGATGTTGGGAAGTCTTTCTTTCGAAAAAGGTAAGATCAGCATGAAATATGAAAACTTCACTGAAAGTCCTGAACTGCAAGCCTTGTTCGATAAGCAAAAGAAAGCAACTTGCCCCATAGAGAATACTTTCCTGAAATATTTCCCTAAATCGACTCTGATGTATATCAGCGCAGGTATCAACGGAGAGGAATTCTATAACCTGCTACTGGAGAACGAGCAATTCCAAAAGAACTTCTCCATTGCCAAAGCCAATGAAGTAAAAGAGTTGTTCGGCACATTCCAGAAAGATATGGCAATGGGGCTGATAAACTTCACAATGGACAATGCTCCCACTTTCCTGATGTACGCCAGCGTAAAGAGTGCGACACCCGTACAATTACTGTATGAAAAGAAGAATGAACTGGGCTTGAAACGTGGAGAAGACATCTTGAAACTGGGTGAGAACGAATATGTATATAAGTCCAGAATGCTGAATATATTCTTTGGTGTCCGCAATAATAGCTTGTATGCTACGAATGACGAAATGTTGTATAAGAGCATAGATAAAACTGTTAATCCTTCAATCAAAGATACCGAATTTGCCTCTAATATCAAAGGTAAGAATGGTGCTTTCGTTATTAACACAGAAGCGGTTCTCGCTTTGCCGATTGTGAAAATGCTGTCGGAATACGGTGGTTCACAATATGCAACGGCTTTTGCTCTGGTTGATAAGATAGCTTATGTAGAAGCAACCGGCAATTCCAATAATGATGCAGACATGGTCATTCAGCTGAAAGACAAGAATGTAAATGCATTGAAACAGATCGTAAACTTCATCAAAGGGTTTGCAGGCATCTAATCCCGATAAATAATGGAAATCATTCATCTGAGGCAAACACTTCCCCAAGTGTTTGCCGACCGGGATGCCATCACGTCCGACGTGTGGCATCAAGACCTTGTGCTACGAAAAGGAGAGCGGTATCTGATAGAAGCTGCTTCCGGCACAGGCAAATCTTCTCTATGCAGCTATATCTACGGATATCGCCGCGATTACCAGGGTATCATCAACTTTGATGAACGTAATATCCGTTCGCTTTCCATTCATGAGTGGGTGGAACTGCGGAAACATTCGCTGAGCATGCTGTTCCAGGAGCTGCGCATCTTCCCGGAACTGACGGCTTTGGAAAACGTTCAGTTGAAGAACCGACTCACCAATTATAAGAAGAAAAAAGAAATCCTTGCACTTTTTGAAACACTCGGTATCGCTGAGAAAGTAAACGAGAAAGCCGGAAAGCTATCTTTCGGACAACAGCAACGTGTAGCCTTCATCCGTGCCCTCTGCCAACCGTTCGATTTCATCTTTCTGGATGAACCTATCAGCCACCTGGATGATGATAACGGCACACTTATGGGACGCATGCTGACCGAAGAAGCCGAACGGCAAGGCGCAGGAATAATTGTTACTTCCATTGGAAAACATATAGAATTAGAATATAATAAAGTGATGAAACTATAAATGATAATTTAGCGGCTTCGCCGCTAAATTAAGTTACGAGCTACGAGCTACCAGTAACGAGTTGCTGCGCTGTACTCGTGGGCGAATAATAATTCGCCCGGCTATCACGCCGAAAGGTACTTGTCACTTGTAGCTTGTAGCTCGTTACTTATCGCGCTTTGCCGCTAAATTATCATTTAACAAAAACATATAATTTCAATGAACAAGCTTGTTTGGAAACTTCTTCGCCAGCACATCAGCATCGGACAATTAAGTGGCTTTTTTCTCGCCAACATCTTCGGTATGCTGATTGTACTGTTGAGCGTGCAATTTTATAAAGACGTTCTTCCCGTCTTCACGCAGGGAGACAGTTTCATGAAGAAGGATTATATCATCGCTACCAAAAAGATCAGCACTCTTGGCAGCATTACCGGACAAAGCAATACTTTTTCCAAAGATGAAATCAAGGAGCTGGAAGCACAACCTTTTACACGCAGCGTAGGCGCCTTCACACCTACCCTTTTCAAAGTATCGGCAGGGTTGGGAATGCAACAAGCCGGTATCCGTATTTCTACGGATATGTTTTTTGAATCTGTTCCCGATGCTTTTGTCGATGTCAGCCTGGACAAGTGGCACTTTGATGAAGGTACACAAACCATACCTATCATCATTCCCCGCAATTATCTGAACCTTTACAACTTTGGTTTTGCGCAAAGCCGTAACTTGCCGAAATTATCGGAAGGTGTGATGGGACTGATACAAATGGATATCAACATGCGTGGCAACGGACGTGCAGAACAATACAAAGGAAATATCGTCGGTTTCTCCAACCGGTTGAATACCATCCTTGTTCCTCAATCCTTTATGGAGTGGGCAAATCAGAATTTCTCCCCCGAACGGGAAGCGCAACCCTCCCGCCTCATCGTGGAAGTAAAGAATCCCACAGATACAGCCATCACCGACTACTTCCAACAAAAGAACTATGAAACCGAAGGAGACAATCTGGATGCCGGAAAAACAACCTATTTCCTCCGCCTCATCACAGGTATTGTTTCGGGGGTAGGACTATTTATCAGTATCTTGTCTTTTTATATCCTGATGTTAAGTGTATTCTTGCTGCTTCAGAAGAATACGGCAAAGTTAGAAAACCTGCTATTAATAGGTTACAGCCCTTCTAAAGTCGCATTGCCCTATCATGTATTGACTGTAGGCTTGAATTTACTGGTACTGCTCCTCGCCGTCATTGGTGTAGTCTGGTTAAGATCTTACTACACCGGAGTCCTGCAAACTCTTATTCCACAACTGGAAACAGGCTCTCTTCTGCCCTGTATCCTTGCCGGAAGTATCTTATTTATAGTGGTATCCGCTTTAAACATCCTCCTGATACGAAAGAAAGTTCTCTCCATCTGGAAAGGAAACAGAGAAAAGTAAAGAGTATGATAAAACGAAAAATAACCAAAGTAATAGTAGCATGTCTCATGCTGCTATTTCTTTTATCAACAGGTATTTTCATCTTCCGGGGAAGCCTACTGCGCCATATCGCAGATAAACGCATTGTCAGACTGGAACAGCGTTACGGATTGGACATCAGTTACAATAAACTCCACATGAAGGGGTTGAATACGATTTCTATCGACGGACTGAATGTGGTTCCACAGAAAAGAGATACATTGCTTTCCCTTCAATCTCTCAATATCCGTATCGGTCTTTGGAAACTGCTGTGGGGAGATATCAAGATCAAAGAAGTCCGCCTGGACGGACTCTCACTCAATTTCATAAAAAAAGACTCTACAGCCAACTATGATTTCCTTTTCCTGCCCTCTTCCGAAGTAACTGCCTCCAATGAAAGCAATACCAGTACCGATTACACCCGTCGCATCAATACAACATTAAATCTCCTTTTCGGCCTGTTACCCGGAAACGGTGAACTCACCCATCTTACAATCACTGAGCGGAAAGACCGTAATTTCGTCAGCTTCCGTATTCCCCGCTTTGTGATTGATGACTATCATTTCCAATCAGAAATAACAGTTCTGGAAGACAGCCTGAACCAACAATGGAATACCGAAGGAGAATTTAATCCTTCGGAAAGGCGATTGCATGCAACTTTACATGCTCCACAACTGACTGTTCCTTATATCCACCGCCGATTCGGTGCAGAAGTACAGTTCGACAGTCTGACGTGCAACTTCTCACAAGAAAAAGCAAGCAACGGGCTCACATATCTGGTTGGCCAATCGGAAGTACGGGGATTGCAGGTATATCATAAGCGGTTGTCGCCCGAGACGATCAACCTGGATCGCGGACAACTGGATTTCCACGTAAATGTCAGTCCGCAAGCCGTAGAACTGGATAGTACCAGCCTTGTACGTTTCAATGCACTGACCTTCCATCCTTATTTAAAGGCAGAACGTGTCGGAAAAAGTACAGGCAAGAAAGAGTGGCATTTTATAGCTTCTGTTCGGAAACCCTGGTTCCCTTCGGAAGAGTTGTTCGGTTCATTGCCCAAAGGACTTTTCGAAAACCTGGAAGGTCTCGGTACTACCGGACAATTAGCTTATCACTTTCTATTGGATGTGGATTTCTCGCAACTGGATAGCTTGAAGTTTGAGTCGGAACTGAAAGAAAAAGATTTCCGTATTCTCCACTATGGAAAGACGGATTTAGGTAAGATGTCCGATGAGTTTATCTATACAGCGTACGAGAGCGGACAACCCGTATACACCTTCCCAGTCGGTCCGTCATGGGAGAATTTCACACCCTTGGACAGTATTTCTCCTCTGCTGCAAATGTCTGTCATGCAGAGCGAGGACGGAGCTTTCTTCTATCACCGGGGATTCCTTCCGGATGCCATGCGAGAAGCTCTGATTCATGACCTGGAAGTTCGCAAGTTTGCCCGCGGAGGTAGCACGATCTCCATGCAATTGGTGAAGAATGTTTTCCTGAACCGTAACAAAAACATTGCCCGCAAACTGGAAGAAGCGCTTATCGTCTGGCTCATCGAAACCGAACACCTCACTCCGAAGGCACGCATGTACGAAGTTTACCTGAACATAGCGGAATGGGGGCCTATGGTTTACGGCATCCACGAAGCGGCATCTTTCTACTTTAACAAACGCCCCTCACAGTTAAGTTTAGAAGAAAGTATTTTCCTGGCTTCTATCGTTCCTAAACCGAAACACTTCAAAAACTCATTTACGGCAGATGGGCGGTTGCAAGAAAGCCAGGAAGGCTACTTCCGCCTGATTGCGGAAAGATTAGCCAAGAAAGAAGTGATAACTGATGCACAAGCGGCACAGGTAAATATTAATAATGTGGTACTAAAAGGAGTGGCTAAATCAAGTTTTTGTAAGTGAAGGTTGGCAATAAAGCAAAACTGATCAGTTACGAGCTACAGGCTACAGGCTACAAGTAGCTGCGCTATGTTCCGAAAGGCACTTGTAGCTTGTAGCCTGTAGCTCGTAACTGATTCATAACCGCTCAATAATAAATAAATTCCTAAAACTTACCCCTGATGCGCCAACATATACTCCTTAGGCGACATCCCATGCACCTCCTTGAAAGAACTGGAGAAATGTGACAGATTCGTATACCCCGTAGCATACGCCACTTCGGAAACCGTCAGTTTCTTCTCTTTCAGCAGTGCGGCAGCCTGTTGCAAACGGATATTCTTGATAAAATCACGTGCCGAAAGGTTGGTCAGTTCTTTCAGCTTCCGATGTACATGGACGCGACTTAAACCGACATTTGCCGCCAACATCTCTACATTCAAATCCGGATTGGAAAGGTTCTCATTGATAACCTTCATTATCTTGCTCATCAATATCTCATCCGCCGATTTCATGCTCAGCTTCTGCACCTTGTCCTCTTGCTGTTGTGCACCACTGAATTTACTCTTCAGCAGTTTACGGTTAGCAAGCAAGTTGGCAATCGTACTCTTCAGCAGTTCCGTATTGAAAGGCTTCACCATATAAGCATCCGCACCGGTTGCCATTCCCTCCATGGTATCTTCGGGTTTCGACTTGGCAGTCAATAAAATTACAGGCACATGATTGACATTCGTATTCTGCTTAATCTTCCGGCAAAGTGACAGACCATCCATTTCCGGCATCATAATATCGCTGATTACAAGATCAGGAGTATCTGCAAGAATAGTATCATAAGCCTCCCTGCCATTCTTCCGGGTCATTATCCGATAGTCCCCTTCCAATTCTTCTTTCAGATAAGAAAGAATCTCCTCCTCATCTTCCACTATCAATATGCGCATACGGTTCTTTGCCTTACCGGTCTTCTTGCTTTCCTCATCCTCTTCACCCTCTCCTTCTTCAAAGACTTCCTCCAAGTCCGTTTTTTCCGGTTTAACCAGCACGGCATGAGGGGTGATGAGTGCTTCCACATCTTCCAGTTCGTCCGTACGCAGATGGGCTGAACCTAAAGGAATACGAATCACGAAACGACTGCCCGGAGCATCCTCCCTGTTCTCTGCCAAGATAATGCCATGATGCAGTTCCACCAATGAACGGGACAAATGCAAGCCGATACCCGTACCGAAATTCGACTTCGTCACATCATTATCTATCTGATAGAAACGCTCGAATATACGCTCTATCTTCTCCCGGTCGAGTCCGATACCACTATCCGTGACCGTTATTTCAAAATATTCCTTCAGAGGATCGCGACGGGTGGCATCGCGCCCGGTAGAAAGCGAAACCGTAATTTCACCCTGCTCCGGTGTATACTTGAAGGCATTGGAGAAGATATTCATCAATATCTTGTCGAAGTTATTCATATCCACCCATACCTTCAACTGCGGCATAGTGTGTTCGAAGCTGAAATGTATCTTCTTCTTCCGCGCCATATAATCGAAGGTAAGCATCACATCATCAATGAAACCAACCATATCCGTTTCACGGAACTTCATGAACATCTGTCCCTTATCTAGTTTACGAATGTCCATCAACTGATTTATCAGACGAAGAATACGTTGTGCATTCCGGTAAATCATCAGATAAGTCTTTTGTACTTCCCCTCCCTTCTTTTCAGCCAACAATTTCTCCAGGGGATTAATGATCAGCGTCATCGGAGTACGTATTTCATGCGAGATGTTGATAAAGAACTGCAGCTTTGCTTCATTCAGTTGTTCGGCATGTTCGCGCTTCATGATTTCACGGCGGTGGCGCATACGCGACAGGATATAGTTCACAATGCCCAATACAAGCAAGCCGAGCAGAAAAACATAAATGCAATATGCCCACCACATTTCATACCAGGGCGGAGTAATCAGAATCTTAACCGTACGTATCTCCGAAAGATTGCCGTGACTCAGCGCCCGCACATGGAAAGTATATTTGCCCGGCGGAAGATTATTATAAGTCACCCTGTTCACACCCGGCTCGGTGCTAAGCCACTGGTTACTCAGTTCTCCAATCTTATACTGATAGGATATCTGCTCCGGATTGTTATACTGCAACGTGGAGAAGACGATACTGAACGTATTATCGTAATGAGCCAGTTGAAACATGTTCGCATCCGTCACAGACGTATAGATAACGGTATGTCTTCCCGAACGCGTATTTTTCCGCACAGGCTGATTGAAGATAAAGAAGTCCGTAATCCAGACCTTGGTGTCTTTCAGCACACTCCCTATGGATAAAGGCTGGAAATAGGTAATACCATTTATACCGCCGAAATAGACTTTTCCCGCCTGATCTTTATAGAATGCGCCGTGCGTGAACTCGTTTCCCTGCAATCCGTCGCCCGCATAATAATTGATGTAACGGTTGTTTTCAACATTATACTTACAGATACCCATATAGGTACTGATCCACATATTATGTTCCTCATCCTCGCAAATTCCACAGATTACATTATTAGGCAAACCATCCGCCACCGTAAAACAGGTCAGTTCTTCGGTCTTCTTGTTGAAGCGATAGAGTCCGTCCGTCGTACCTGCCCAAATATTTCCGGCATGGTCTTCCTGCAAGACATATCCCACCCGGTCTTCAATCAGAGTATTCACATTGCGGTAGTTAATGAAACTCTCATTCACCGGATTGAAGCAACTGATACCTTTATAATGCCCCAGCCAGATCATTCCCTCACTATCACAAAAGATGTAGTTCACCCAGTCATTTGCCAGTTCATTCCGGGTCAGGTCGCCCGACTCGTCTTTAGATGACTCATAATGCTTCAACTCCTTCGTCACCAGATTATAGCGGTAGAAACCCGAACCGAAAGTAGCGATATAAAGGTTCTTATGCCGGTCTTCCGTAATCGAGAAAATCTTCTCATTATCCACCGGTAGCGGATATTCACACTCACCGGTTCTCCGGTTTAGTTTTGCCAGTCCCCGGGTGTACGTGCCGAGCCAGAAATCTCCGTCCGTATCCTCGTACATACACATAATAGTATTAGCCATCGAACGCGGGTTATTGCCGGGCTGATAATGCCGCAGCCTCTTTCCTTCCGCATCCAGTTCAAAGATTCCCTCATTGTCCGCTCCTACCCACAGGTGACGGTTACTGTCCTGATAGATGGACATTACACATCCTTGTCCGATGGGATTATAATAAATGGACTTGTTGCCATAATACTCAAACGGATTCTCCTGCTTCGGCATCAGTACAATACCCTTCTGAAACAACCCCACCCACAGGTTCTTGTCCCGGTCTTCCATGATAGCGTGTATCTTTCCCTCCGAAAAATCCAGCGGCGCGGAATTGATGCTATAATCCTCTATCTTCCCGGTCATCCGGTTGTAAGTCTTCAGGCCCTGGCCGTCGGTGCCTATCAGCAGACGGTCGTCCACCAGCGTCAGACAATAGATGGACAACTCCTCGCTACCCGTATAGGGTACAGGAATAAAGCGGTTCTGCTCACGATCATAACGGGACAAGCCATGCTTTTGAGTGCCGATGAACAGATTCCCGTACTTATCTTCACCGATAGCCGACACATAGTTATCATTAATCACCGGATATCTGAACACACGAACTTCCTGCGTAGCGGGCAGATAGCAAATCAGCCCATGCCCTTCCGTACCAATCCAGATATTATAATCAGAATCTTCGTATAAATTCGACTGGAAGTTATAATTCACTTGCCTCATGATGGCATCAATGGACTCCGCCTGCTGCTTCTCTTCGTCCAAGCGGAAAATACCCTGTCCGGTAGTTACCACCCAGATCTCACCATTATGCAATTTCTGCATCTGCGTGATGTGCGGAAAAACCCGCTTGCCCGCGCGTATCATTGGAATCTCCCGGAAAGTATCCGTTTCCGAATCATACTTCATCAACCCGTCAATGCAACCTACCAACAAATTCTGCCGACTGTCTTCAAAAAGCGTGCGCACATAATTGTTTTTGATGGAGGTGGAATCGCCGGACACATGTTTATAGTTAGAAAAGCGAAGTCCGTCGAAGCGGTTCAGTCCATACTCAGTAGCTATCCAGATAAACCCGCGCTTATCCTGAAAGATCTGGTTGATAAGACTGCTGGACAATTCGTTATTAGTAGAATAGAACTTACCGGTTTGTGCCGCCAAAGGCAGGACAGTCAAACACAGCAATAAGACTATAAGGAGGACTTTGTTAAGAACTGTTTTCATGGCATTTTATACTTAAAGGCAAGCAAAGATAAGAAAAACTTTCGAAATGGGCAGGGAAGCCATTGCATATATGCTCTTTATCTCTTCCGCATTATACCTAAAGGAACGGAACCTTAAACCCTTTCACCAGGAAGCCTTATACATTCATTGCAAAAGATGGCATCTTTTACATCGAAAGGTGGCATCTAATGATACAAAAGATGGCATCTTTTACAGCAAAAGATGCCACCTTTTGCATCAGCCCTCTTATTGATGCAGATGAAAGGAATAAATGATATAAGTGAAAGGAATATGGGATTTATCACTTAATTATTTATCTTTCGGGCATCAACAACCGCGGGACGTAACACCAGCAAATGATTTTGTAACATAGGGAAAAGTCATGTTACATTTAAATGTAACACAGGCTACAATTAAATACCTGTTTCTCCATTTTATAAAATACCTTTGTCACAAGCGAAAAGCAATGTTTAACCCTTTAATTTGATAAATGTAAATATGGAAACTTGAAAATGAAAAACATGTCTTCACATCTTTAATAAAGAAAGAGAATATTATTGTTATCCAACTAAATTAATTTCAGTATGAAATGCACAAATTATTGTTTTAAGCCTTTGGGGCTTCTATTCTTATTATGCCTGATACCTCTATGGGCATTTTCACAGAATATCACTGTGAAAGGTGTGGTGAAGGACGCCACAGGAGAATCGGTTATCGGTGCGAGCGTAGTGCAGAAAGGCACCAGCAACGGTATTATTACCGACATCGACGGTAACTTTACACTGAATGTTCCATCCAACAGTACCATCGTAATTTCATTTGTGGGCTACAAGACACAAGAAATTCCTGTAGCCGGGAAGACACAAATCAATGTTACGATGAAGGAAGATACTGAGATGCTGGACGAAGTCGTGGTAGTGGGTTACGGACAGATGAAACGTTCGGACCTGACGGGTTCGGTGGTATCTGTAAACGACCAGGCCATCAAGAAGTCCGTTCCGACTTCTATCGATCAGGTGTTGCAAGGCCGCGCTGCCGGTGTGCAGATTCAGGCAAACTCCGGTACACCGGGTGCAAGCTCTGCCATCCGTATCCGTGGTATCAACTCACTGAACGCCACCAACCAACCTATCTTCGTGATTGACGGAGTAGTAGTGGATGCCGCCACAGATGACGAAACGAATAACCCGCTGTCGAGCATCAACCCGTCGGACATTGTTTCAATGGACGTACTGAAAGATGCCTCCGCCACTGCCATCTACGGTGCACGTGCCTCAAACGGTGTCATCATGATTACTACCAAACGCGGACAAGCAGGTGAAGCCACCATCACTTATGACAGTTACATCGGCTGGCAGAATATGCCCAAGCACCTGGATATGATGAACCTGCGTGAATATGCCGAACATCACAATGCCCGTGCCGCAGCAGGTATCGTCACCCAAAGCAGCGCCTTCGTACGCCCCGACATGCTGGGTGAAGGAACCGACTGGCAGGACGAACTTTTCCAGAACGCTATGATGACCAGCCACAACCTGTCTATAACAGGCGGCAGCGATAAGGCTACTTATGCCATCAGTGCCGGTTATCTGGACCAGGATGGTATAGCGCTGGGCTCAGGCTTCAAACGCCTCTCCCTGCGCGGAAATCTTGATGCACAGGTAAAGAAGTGGCTGAAGGCGGGAATTAATTTCTCACTGGCAGACTCTAAACAAAAGGTAGGTTGCGACAACAATATTATTATGAATGCTTTGCAACAGCAGCCTTCCGTAGCAGTAACCAATGCTGATGGCGGTTTCGACGGACCGGACGACGTGTGGATGCCGGTGAACCCGGTAGCTTACGCAACCATTCGCGACAATTATAATAAGAAGATAAACTTCCGCTTTAATACTTATCTGGAAGCCACACTGCTGGACGGACTGTCATTCAAGACGGAGCTCTCTGCCGATTACAATCTGAATAAGTTCTATTATTACGAACCCGACTACAAGTTCGGGGTAATCACCAACGACACCCGTACCGGACGTTGGACAAAGACGGACACCAAATACTGGTCATGGCGCAATATCCTTACTTACAATAAGACCTTCGCACAAGTGCATAGCATCAACGTCATGCTGGGACAGGAAATGTCGCAGTCACATTGGGAAACACAGGTGAGCAACGCAACAGGCTACCTGAGCAACTCAACCAAAGACCCCAGTGCAGGTGACGTGTCCAAATCAAGCGGTACCGGATCACAGAGCGACAACTCCATCGCTTCATTCTTCGGACGCGCCTTCTATTCGTATGACGACCGCTATCTGCTTACCGCTACCCTGCGCCGCGACGGTTCTTCTAAATTCGCCCGCGGCAACCGTTGGGGATGGTTCCCGTCTGCTGCATTGGGTTGGAAACTTTCCAATGAATCTTTCCTGAAAGACAACGACGTGATCAATAACCTGAAACTCCGCTTCGGCTGGGGTGCAACAGGTAACCAGAATGTAGAGAACTGGGCTTATATGGCCATGCTTTCATCCAAAACCACCCCGTGGGGCGTAGGTGTGCTGACAGGAAACACCCCCAATCCCGAACTGAAATGGGAAACTACTTACTCCACCAACATCGGTTTGGACCTCAGTCTCTTCCAGAACCGCATCGAGTTCATTGCAGACGTATATTACAAGAAGACCAAAGATCTGCTGCTTCAACTTCCGTTACCCTCTTACCTCGGTTCGGCAGGTGCCGGTTCGGCCAGCAATCCATGGGCAAACGTCGGATCACTCGAAAATAAAGGTATAGAATTGACCTTGAACACAGTGAACATTGATAAGAAAGGGTTCCAATGGCGTTCTAACTTCGTATTCTCATTGAACCGCAACAAAGTCCTGGAACTGGATACGGAAAGCGCTTCTATCGAAAAGACCTACAGTGTAGGCAGCGAGAACAGCGTAGTGACCCGTACCGTTGTAGGGCAGCCTATCGGACAATTCTGGGGATACAAAGTGATCGGCCGTTTCGACAAAGCCGAAGACTTCTATTATAAAGATAAAGAGGGGAACGTGAAACCCGTCGCTCTGCCTGCCGGTTCTTCCATCGAAGAAGGAAAGACCTGGATCGGCGACTACATCTTTGCCGACCTGAACAATGACGGTGTCATCGACAACAACGACTGTACCTTCATCGGTAATCCCGAACCCAAGTTTACTTACGGCATCGGCAATACATTCTCCTGGAAAGGTTTCGACCTGACTATTTTCCTCTCCGGCTCTTACGGTAACGATGTGCTGAACTACAATCGCCGTTACATAGAAAACCCGCGCGTAAACAGCAACCTGCTGAAGAGCGCAGCCAACTATGCCGTATTGGAAAGAATAAACCCGGACGGTCCGGATGATTTCCGCAACCTGCGTGTGGCTAACACAAGCACCACTCTGCCGCGCATCTCGGCTTCTACCACGAATGCCAACAACCGCGTCAGCGACCTTTACATCGAAGACGGCTCGTACCTGCGTATTCAAAACATCTCATTGGGCTACACACTCCCCAAGAAGTGGGTGAACAAGCTGAACCTGCAGAATGTGAAAGTATATGCCAACCTGCAAAACGTATACACATGGACCAACTACTCCGGTTACGACCCCGAAGTGGGCTGTATGTATGGCGATGCTCTGATGAACGGTCTGGACTACGGCCGCTATCCCTCACCGCGTATTTATACATTCGGTTTAAACGTTTCTTTCTAACCTAAAAATGAGAAAACAAATGAAAAGCAAATTAATACTTATAATGGCTTTGGCCGGTGGAATGGCACTGGCAAGCTGCGAGGATTTTCTGGATCAGGAAAACACTACGAACCTCAACCAGGAAACTTTCTTCGACAGCGATGCGGCTATCACAGCTGCAACAGCTCCGCTTTACAACTATGTATGGTCCAGCTTCAACGAGAAAGCCTATTACTCCATGGGCGACGGTCGTGCCAATAACATCACCGCTCAATATTCGGACTATATCTATCCGTATACCAACCTGAACGAAACTTCACTCGCCGCCGGACTCGACGATGCTTGGGGAGCTTTCTACTCGGTAGTGGCGCAAGCCAACAATACGATCAACAACATCCGGAATCATGCTTCTGCCAACGTAAGTGAGACAGCCAAGACCCAAGGCATAGCCGAAGCACGCTTCATGCGCGGAACAGCCTATTGGTATCTGGCCTCCCTCTGGGGACTGGCCATCATCTACGAGAACACTTCTGACCTGGTGAACAACTACGTAGTTCCCGCCAACAACCGCACCGACGTGATGGAATTTGCCATCCGCGACCTGGAATATGCAGCCGCATATCTTTCGGACACTCCTGCACAGACCGGACGGGTCACCAAGTACAGTGCTTTCGGCATGCTCTCACGTGTATATCTCTCCATGGCCGGACTGACTGACAACGGCGAATACAATGGAAGCAACATAGCTACCGACCCGAACCGGGGTACGCGCAACACATATTATCTGGATCTGGCCAAAAAAGCAGCCTTGAAAGTTGTGGGCACTCCCAATTATGATCTGATGGATAACTATGGCGACCTCTTCACGTATGCAAACAACAATTGCAAAGAAGCGCTCTTCCAATTGCAATGGCTCTCCGGTTCCAAAGACGTTCTTCCCTGGGGAAGCATGCAGGCTATCACTACCTTCTTCGGCTGGTCTACTATGGTGACGGATGCCACCAACTGGGGCGGTGCCACTTATTGTTCCTGGGACTTATGGGACGAATATGATCCGAAAGATGTCATCCGCCGCCACTACTCTGTGGCTTCCTATGGCGAACATTATCCGGATATGAATGTCCGTGGCGGCGGCTACACGTATGGTGTGACCGAAAACCGCGGAAGCCAGGGTGCAAACATCAAGAAGTATGTGATCGGGACAAATGCCGACAATGGCGTAAGTTATCAGCAGAGTAGCGGTCTGAACACGCACATGCTCAGACTGGCGGAAGTTTATCTGAACCTGGCGGAAGCCATCCTGGGGAATGATGCTTCGACTACAGATCCTACAGCCTTATTCTATTATAACAAAGTGCGCACCCGTGCAGGCATGCCGACAAAGGCTACCAATGAAGCCATCACTTACGAGGATCTGCGCTACGAACGCCGCATCGAACTGGCCTTTGAAGGACAATACTGGTACGACTTAATCCGCCGCTCCTACTACAAACAGCAGGAAGTGGTGAACTACATGAACAACCAGAACCGCAACGCCAGCTACGACTATAACGAAACTACCGGAAAGTATGAAATCAGCGAAGATTACGTTGCTCCCGGAAAGGGTGTGGCCACAGCTACGGCCAGCAGCCTGACGCTTCCTGTTTCAGACGTAGACCAAAACAAGAACCACTATCTCAGCGGCACCATTGAAACCGTACCCTATGCTTTCGGTGAAAGAGAAGTGTCTGTAGCTGATTTATACAAATAACTTTAATACCAAACAGATATGAAAAACTTGAAATATATATGGCTCTTATGTCTTGCGCTGACCGCCGTCTGCTTCGCATCCTGCGACGACGATGACAATCAGGACAGTAAACCTATCGTAATCACAAAGATTTATCTGGAAGACTACAAGTCGGCAGTGCCCGACCGTGAAGTCCAGTTCGCCCGCCTGGGACAGTTGATCCGTATCGAGGGCAGCGGTTTCCTGGGGATGAAGCGGGTTTATATCAACGGCTATGAAACCTTCTTCAACGTGGCATACGTGGCCGATAACTCCATGCTAATTACCGTGGACAGCAAAACTCCCGTTGTAGATGCACCGGACAATGTACGCAATAAGATACGTCTGGTAAAATCGGGCGCGGAATTAGAGTACCCTTTTGAGATCCGCTCCGCAGCCCCCAGCATCTCACGCATCAGCAACACGCTGCCGCAAGCACAGGAAAAAGTGACTGTATATGGCACCGGACTGCACGAAACAAGTAAAGTGACCTTGCCCGACGGAACAGAAATCACCGCCAACATAGAAAGCGATGAAGATGGTGAATGGTATTCATTCACAATGCCTTCAGGTATCACAGCCAGCGGATCCATCACTTCGGAAGGCGCTAACGGTATCGCCATCACTCCCGCTTACTTCAATGACAGCAGTTGCATGATACTTAACTTCGACGGCAAAGGCGCACAAGGTTCGTGGAGCTGGAGCGAGACAGGCTCTATGATCAGTGCGGATGATCTTGTAAATGATCCGGATGATTCCGGTCGCGGCAAGTGCCTGCAGATTGTTCCGGACCGCCTGCTGACCGGAAATGGAGTAGCCGCTGGTAAACCGCGTGTTACCGAATGTTGGACAGTGGGTGCCGGTGAAGACGAAACGGTGGATTGGACCTACATGTATTCCCACATTCCGGCCACTACCGCCCTGACGGACGTCGCCTTCCAGTTTGACATCAATGTGCCCGATGCGTGGATCGGAACCGGACATATTCAGATCTGCCTATTCAATAATTTCAATTATGGAGGAATAGGTTCTGATGACGACGGACAGCGCACCGCATTCTATGTGCCTTACATCCAGGATGGCGCAGTAGTTCCTTTTACTACGGCTGGCTGGCAGACTGTTACTATTCCTTTCAGCGAATTCGGCTACTACAAGAAGCAATTGGAAGAGGGTACCACAACTCCTACTTTCCAGACAGTTGTCGATGACCGTCTGGCTGCCACATACCAGAACTTTGGTGTAGGTTTCGTGAATACCGACTTCACGTATGGCGGAGTAAGCATTACTTCCACACTCTTCAAGACGAAGATCTATCTGGACAACTGGCGCGTGGTTCCTTGCGCAAGCGTCACGGTTTCGGACTTCGACGATGAAGAATAAGGATGAATCACATTGTAAATGAATAAAAGAATATAGATTATGAAACTAAATAAAATCATTCTTCCGGTAATGGCTTGTGCACTGACATTGAGCGGCTGTTACGACGAAAAGATGGAATGGGGCAAACCCGACGGCCACGGTGACGTCAACATCTCCGATATTCCCCTCGCATTGAAAGAGAAACTGGCAAACTATGATTATATCAAAGCGTACGCCAAACAGTATGCACCGCATATGACCATCGGCCTCGGTTTAGGTGCCGACCAGTACATTAGCGATCCACAATACAAGCAGGTGGCTGACGATAACTTCCAGTTGTTTACAACTGGCAATGCTATGAAACATCAGGCTGTAGTAAAGTCTGACGGTAGCCTTGACTTCACCACTATAGACGCATTTCTGCAAGCTGTACCCACCGACATAAAAATCTACGGGCATAACTTCCTATGGCATACCCAGCAGAATCAGAATTATTTGAAGTCGCTCATTGCTCCTACCATGAAAGTGGAAAGCAGCGGAGGCGTTGCCAATATACTCAGCGGTGACGCAACAGACTTTAACGGCGGAACTACCGGAGGTTGGGGAAGCTGGGGTAGCAACAAAGACAGCCAGACCATTGAAGAAGGTGCAGGCTCGGACGGCACACCATGTATGGTATTGAAAAACTTAGGAGATGGTAATGCCTGGGAAGCACAATGTGGCTATACTCTCAGTGATTTTCTGCAAGTTGGTAAAACATACATGATTAAGTTCAAAGCTAAATCGACTTCAGGTGCCGGATATTTACAATTCCAATACCAGAACGGAACGACTTACGGCAGCCAAGGCGGATACAACGATTTTAATATCGGTACCGACTGGAATGACTTTGAATATGAATTTACCCCCGATTATGAAGATATAAACCGCATCATATTAAATTTTGGTAAGGTAGGCGCCACATATTACATCGATGATATTCAGTTCGGCCTTAAAGTAGAAGACCCGATGACTAATGTTCTATCCGGTGACAACAGTGACTTTGAAGGTGGTACAAAAGGCAGTTGGGGAAGCTGGGGTAACAATTCAACCACTTCGGTATCGGCAAGTGGAGAAGGCTACAACAGCAACTATTGTATTGTACTGGTTAATCCTACAGACGGAAGCGATTACTATGCAGCACAGTTGGCTTATACTTTTGACGATCCGTTGAAAGTAGGCGAAACCTATGTCATCCAGTTCTATGCCAAAACATCCCTGACAGGAGCCGGAGTACAGTTTGCAACTCAAAACAGCAATGACTATTCCGGTGAAGGATATCATGCCATTCCTTTAAGCAGTGAATGGGTATTATGCGAGCACGAATATACATGCTCCAAAGAAGGCATAAACCGCATCCTCATAAACTTTGGCAAGAATGCAGCTACTTTCTATTTAGACAATATCAAGTTTGGTGTAAAGAAAGCGACTGCACGTGCCCTAACCCGTGGAACTTCCATCACCTATGTTCCTAAATCAGCAGAAGAAAAGAAAGCCGCTTTACTCTCAGCTATGGAAGCGTGGATAAAAGGTATGGCTCAACATCCGGGAATGGAACGTGTCACTGAATGGGATGTTATCAACGAACCTATCGGCGATAACAGCAAATGGCGTGGATTCGACAATACCTTCATGGATGGAGATTCCGCACCTGTAGAAAACGAAGAAAGCGGCCTAACCTTGAACTGGGGCAATGAAGCCGGTAACGGACATTTCTACTGGGGTTACTACATTGGCAAGGAATATGCAACAAAGGCATTTGAATACGCACGCAAGTACTGTAGTACAGGAACCAAGCTGTATGTAAATGACTACAACCTCGAATCAAGTCCAAACAAACTGGCTGCTCTGATTGACTTTGTACAGTATATTGAAGATAATGGTCAGGAGGTAGACGGTATCGGTACTCAGATGCACGTATCATCCAGCATCACGAAAGATCAGGTAGACGCTATGTTCAAGACTATGGCTGCAACCGGCAAACTGATTCGAGTAACGGAATTGGACGTACAGGTAGGAACCACTACTCCATCGGCTGAACAGCTGGCCACACAGGCGGAAGTATATCAAATGATTTTTGACTCTTACCGGATTAATGTACCGCAGGCTCAACAATCAGGTATCACCATTTGGACGCTGACCGACAGCAAAAAAGAACATGAATACTGGCTGCCTAACGATGCACCGAACCTTTTCGACGCAAACTATGAACGCAAACATGCCTATAAAGGCGTATGCGATGGTATTGCCGGAAAAGATATCAGTGAAGATTTCAGCGGTGACGACTGGAAGAATGCGTATGAAACAGAAGGAGAAGAAACTCCGGCTGAATAAAGTGTGAAGACAGGAAATCCGGTAAGGCTCCGGCCTTACCGGATTCCATTCATCAAACCATTTACCAAACATTCCCGAATCCGGTAAAAACACCCATTTTACCCCCTGAAACAGGGAAATGTACGATAAACAAAAAATTATGTAACATCATTGAGGAATGATGTAACCGAAATGAAGTTTTCTGCAACACTGCGAAAAGCTTTCTAAATTATAGCTCACTATCTTTGTTGCAATGGAAAACATCTCAAATCAATACCAGAGACAAACGATGAAGAATTGGATTTTCATTTTAGTTTTAAGTGTAATGTCAGTTGGGTATGTAAATGCTCAAAAAAGTACATTACAAAAACAAGGCACCGCTACTCAATTAGTAGTAGACGGCAAACCATTTCTTATTTTAGGCGGTGAATTAGGAAATTCATCGGCAGCATGCATAGAAGATATCGAACGTATCTTCCCGAAGCTGCAACGAATGGGACTGAATACAGTACTCGTTCCCGCATACTGGGATTTGATAGAACCGCAGGAAGGACAATTCGACTTCACCCTCACAGATAAAGTCATCCGTCAAGCCCGGCAGAACGATCTGAAAGTTATCTTTCTTTGGTTCGGTGCCTGGAAGAACTCCATGAGTTGCTACGCTCCCCTCTGGTTCAAAGAAAACTATAAGAAATACCCGCGTGCTTATACACAAAAAGGAAAACCACTCGAAATAGCCAGCGCATTCTCTGAAAATGTATTCCAAGCCGACAACCGTGCTTTTTCCGGGTGGATGGCACACATCGCAGCCATTGATAAAGAGGAAGGTACCGTCATCATGATACAGATAGAAAATGAGATAGGTATGCTGGAAGATGCAAGAGACTATTCTAAAGAGGCCAACGCATTGTTCAATGCACCGGTACCTGCGGAATTAATGAGCTACTTGCAGAAAAATAAGAAAACGCTCCATCCCCGGATGCTTGAGAAATGGGAAAGCCAAGGTAGCAAGAAGCAAGGCACCTGGCAAGAAGTATTCGGAGCCGATATTTACACCGATGAATTATTTATGGCCTGGCACTACGCCCGCTATGTGGAAAGAATGGCACAAAGCGCACGGTCCATCTACAATATTCCACTATATGTGAACGCTGCCATGAACAGCCGCAACCGGAAGCCGGGAGAATATCCTTCTGCCGGTCCGCTGGCACACCTTATTGATATATGGCATTGCGGAGCGCCCAACATCGACCTTCTTGCTCCCGACCTGTATGACAATGGCTTTACAGACTGGGTAGCCAAATATAAGTTACACAACAACCCGTTGTTTATTCCCGAAATCAAACTGACAGATAATAATGGCGTAAGAGCTTTCTATATCTTTGGCGAACATGATGCCATCGGTATCAGCCCGTTCTCCATCGAAGGAGGTTCCGACTCTCCCAACTCTCCGTTGGTGAAAAGCTATCGTACGCTAAAAGAGTTCATGCCTCTGCTGGCTAAGTATCAGGGTAAAGGCGCAATGAAAGGATTACTCTTCGATCAGGAAAATAAAGAACGCATCCTATATCAGGATGATTTGAAGATAACTTGCCGCCATTTCTTTACTCTTCCATGGGATGTGCGTGCCACTGATGGCAGTGTATGGCCCGAAGGTGGAGGTGTATTATTAAAATTGGCACCTAATGAGTATATAGTAGCTGGTAGTGGTATCGTTATCGAGTTTGAGAAAGCTACAGAAAATCAGGCCAAAGTCCGGGCATTGGGCGAAGACGGATTTGCCCAGACAGGAGGAAAGGGTGATAAAGTGATAAGTGATGGAGTGATAAGTGATAAGGTGATGTGGAAAGGGGCACGTTGCGGCATCGGTTCCGTAGATGAAGTGAAGGTAAACGAGGATGGTACGTTCTCTTATATCCGCCGTCTGAATGGTGATCAAAACCATCAGGGACGCCATGTGCGTATCTCAGTGGGAGACTTCCAGATACTTCATGTGAAGTTGTACGAGTATAAGTAATATATTTTAAGAGTTAGACTAACAATTAGTCTAAGGTAAGAAGACGGTTAGTCTAAGATAGGTTGACGGCTTATCTGCAGAAGAATTAAAAAGATAAACAAGATATGAATAAGGTTAGTTTTAATAAAGTTAGGTTGAGTCTGGCAGTGTTACTTTGCCTTTGCGCTACTTCCATGGTGGACGCAAAGGTAAAGTTACCTGCCTTGATTTCTGACGGAATGGTACTGCAACGCGAACAACCCATTAAAGTATGGGGTACGGCAGATGCCGGAGAAAGCGTACTGGTTAAGTTCCTGAAGAATGCCACTCCTACAGGTGTAAAAGGTGGAAAGCTGAAAGCCACTTACACAGCCACAGCGGATGAAAACGGCCAATGGTCCCTCACCCTGCCTGCCATGAAACCGGGCGGACCTTACATCCTTCAAGTAAATGACATCGAACTGAAAGATATTCTGGTGGGAGATGTATGGCTATGCTCCGGTCAATCTAATATGGAACTGCCTGTCAGCCGGGTTACGGATATGTTCCGTGATGAAATCGCCGCTTATGAGAACACGAATATACGGCAGTTGAAAGTACCCAATATCTTCAACTTCCATGCACCGCAAACGGACCTGCCGGAAAGCGTTGCCTGGAAACCGCTGACACAGGACAACGTAATGAACTTCTCCGCTCTGGGCTATTTCTTTGCCAAAGCCATGTATGAGAAGAACAACATACCCGTCGGACTGATAAACTCCAGTTGGGGCGGGACTCCCGTTGAGGCATGGATAAGCGAAGAAGGACTGAAAGAATTTCCAAAGTATATAAATGATAAACGACAATATGAAGATGATGCGTATCTGAAAAGCATTAAGCAGACAGAAGGTTTGAGCTTCTATCGCTGGAACACTTCCCTATACCGGGGAGACGCAGGGCTACACGAAGCAACACCTTGGTATGCCACCAACTACAATGATAAAGACTGGAAGACCGTTGATTTATTCTCTACCGACTGGGGAACCAACGGTTTGAATCCGATAAACGGTTCGCACTGGTTCCGCAAGGAAGTGGAAGTACCGCAGGATTGGAACGGAAAAGAAGCGACCTTGCGCTTAGGTTGCATTGTAGATGCAGACTCCGTCTATGTGAACGGTACATTCATAGGTACTATTTCCTATCAGTATCCTCCACGCATCTATACCATTCCGGCAGGTGTACTGAAAGCGGGAAAGAAGAATACAGTGACCATACGCCTCATCAGCAACAACGGTTATCCGCACTTTGTGAAGGAGAAACCTTATAAGATTATTTGCGGAAATGAAGAAGTAAGCCTGCAAGGAGAATGGAAATACAGACTAGGCGCTTCCATGCCTCCGGCTCCGGGAATGATGTTCTTCTGTTACAAACCGGTATGCCTGTACAATGCCATGATTGCCCCGTTACAAAACTATGGCATCCGTGGTGTCCTCTGGTATCAGGGAGAGTCCAATGTGGACCGCCGCAATGAATACGCCGCCCTACTGACAGCCATGATTGCTGATTGGCGCAGCACATTCAACAACCCGGAATTACCTTTCTACATTGTAGAGCTGGCAGACTTCCTGTCCCGAGATGACGTCAGCGGTCGGCAGGCCTGGGCTGAGATGCGCAAGGAACAGGCCAAAGTAGCTGAAACCAACCGGAACACCCGACTCATCCGCAACAGCGACCTGGGCGAATGGAACGATATACATCCATTGGATAAGAAAACCCTGGGACAACGCGCGGCAGAAAGTGCGTTGGAGAATAATAAATGACGGACAGCCGGAAACGGATAACAGCAAACGAACAACTGATTACTGACTATTAATAACTGAATAATACAGCACTATGAACGCACTAAGTCAAAAAGTGTCTATGGCCGAGAAGATTGGCTATAGTTTAGGAGATTGCTCTGCGAACCTCGTGTTCCAGATGATGATGATTTACCAAACCAAGTTTTATACCGATGTCTTCGGTCTGGAAGGCGCCATTGCAGGATCAGTGATGCTGATTGCCCGCATTGTGGACGCTTTTGTAGACCCTACCGTAGGTATATTGTCCGACCGGACACAAACCAAATGGGGCAAATACCGCCCATGGGTACTCTGGACTGCATTGCCGTTCATGGTGTTCTATGTGCTGGCATTCTACAATCCCGGTATCGAGGATAAGGGTTTGGTAGCGGTATACGCTACAATCTCTTATACCTTGTTGATGACGCTTTACTCGTTCAACAATACACCGTATGCATCGTTGGGTGGTGTAATGTCAAGTGACATCAAGGAACGTACAAGCATTACGTCTATCCGTTTCGTAGCCGCTACTATTGCGCAGTTTGTGGTACAGGGCTTGACTCTCCCGCTGGTAAGCAAGTTTGCAGGTGAAAGCGGTGATAAGGGGCACGGTTGGCTATGCACTATTTCCTTGTTTGCAGTCATCGGTTTCGTGTTCCTGGTTATTACCTTCTTCTCCAGCCGCGAACGTATCACACCGCCCGCCAATCAGAAAACTGATACCCGGAAAGATATCAAGGATGTATTCAAGAATATTCCCTGGCGGGCGATGTTCATCCTGACGCTCTTCCTTTTCACTACCCTTGCCATGTGGGGAAGCGCTATGAACTACTACTTTGAGAATTATGTGGATTCGGGCGCATTATTTGCCTTCCTCGATAAACTGGGGTTAGTGGCTACACAGACCAGTGATTCGGTGGGCTATACGATACTGAATGCTTTCGGCCTTATTGTCAGCAGTCCTGAAAGGGCTTATGAAGTGGGTTTCGGTGTGTTTAATATGCTGGGAGCAGTGGTACAGTTCTTCGGCGTTATCTTCCTGTCCGGCTTCTTAGCCAATCGGTTCGGAAAGAAATCGGTGTTTATCGTTTGTCTGGCACTGACGGCAGTGTTCACCGCCTTCTTCTATTTCCCGAATGAAACGGATGTAGAAACAATGTTCGTCCTGAACTTCCTCAAGAGTTTGGCATACGCTCCCACCGTTCCATTGCTTTGGGCTATGATTGCTGACGTGGCGGATCATTCGGAATATGTCAATCACCGCCGTGCAACGGGTTTCGTGTTCGCAGGTGTGGTGTTTGCCCTGAAGGCCGGATTGGGTATTGGCGGCGCTATTTTGGGTTTCCTGCTCTCCGGTTTCGGTTATGTATCGGGTGCAGGGATCGCACAAAGCGAATCGGCTATTCATGGTATCGTGCTTTCATCCAGTATTATTCCGGCTGTTACGTTCTTTATCGGTGTCATAGCGCTGTACTTCTATCCTATTACAAAGAAGTATAATGAAGAGATGCAGGCTGAACTGACGGAACGCAGAAGTAAAGAAGATTATTAATTGTAAAGGTGATGGAGGTTATTCAATTTCACCACAGAGGACGCAGAGGACACAGAGGTTATAATTATCTCTGAACTAGAAGCCTAAAAACTCTGTGAACTCTGCGTCCTCTGTGGTGAAATTGAATAACCTATACAAATAACTTCAGCAACTAAATAATACCAAATAAGTAGCATGAAATTAAAGTATTTAGCATTATCAGTTTGTGCTGCCGCATTTATATCTTGCAATAGTGACAAACCTGTTGCGGCGGATCCGACTCTAAAAAATATTCTCGGCGATAAATTCCTCGTTGGTGTCGCCATTAATTCCGAACAGGCTGCGGGTCGCGACACCAGCGCAGTCGATGTAGTGCGCCGCCACTTCAACTCCATTGTGGCCGAAAACTGCATGAAGAGTGAAGTGATACACCCGGAAGAAGACAGATATGACTTTAGCCTGGCAGACGAATTCGTTCAGTTCGGCGAGGACAACGGAATGTTCATCATCGGGCATTGCCTGGTGTGGCATTCCCAACTCTCACCTTGGTTCTGCGTAGATGCCGAAGGAAAGAATGTTTCACCCGAAGTCCTGAAAGAGCGGCTGAAAAGCCATATCCATACTATCGTGGGCCGGTACAAAGGTCGCATTAAAGGCTGGGACGTAGTAAACGAAGCCATCGAAGGAGACGGAAACTACCGCCGGAGCAAGTTCTACGAGATACTGGGAGAAGAATATATCCCGCTGGCTTTCCAATATGCACATGAGGCAGACCCGGAAGCGGAGCTCTACTATAACGACTACGGCATGCACGAACCGGGGCGCCGCGATGCAGTGGTGCGCATGGTCAATTCACTTAAAGGAAAAGGATTGCGCATAGATGCCGTAGGTATGCAGGGACACATGGGATTGGACTACCCAAGCATAGGTGAATATGAAACCAGCCTTCTCGCCTTTGCCTCCACAGGTGCAAAAGTGATGATAACGGAATGGGACATGAGTGCTTTGCCAACCGTAAACCGCGGAGCAAATATTGCCGATAAAGTAGCCTTTGAGAAAGCCCTGAATCCCTATCCCGAAGCTCTGCCGGATAGTGTTTCCAATCTGTGGAATGCACGTATGAAATCGTTCATGGAACTTTTCATAAAGCACTCGGACGTCATTACGCGCGTAACCGCCTGGGGAGTATCGGACAGCGACTCCTGGAAGAACGACTGGCCCGTACCGGGAAGACGGGAATATCCCCTACTCTTCGACCGCAATTATCAGCCCAAACCCTTCCTGAAAGAAATTCTGGAACCTAAAAAGGCCGTGTTCGATGAATTTACGTATACGGTAGCCCCCAGGGATACCGATAAAGCAACTGATCAGGTTACCACACCGGGCACATTGAATCCCGTGTTACCGGGGTGTTATCCCGACCCGAGCATCTGCCGCGTAGGAAACGACTATTACATGGTCAACTCCTCTTTCGCCTTCTACCCCGGCGTACCCATCTGGCACAGCACAGATCTGACGAACTGGGAACAACTGGGCTACGTCCTCAACCGTCCCTCACAGTTGCCTATGTACGACGGCCTGCGCATCAGCGGCGGTATCTATGCTCCGGACATCAAATACAATCCTCACAACGGACTGTTCTATCTGATCACTACAGCCGTAGACGGTGGCGGCAACTTCTTCGTCACCACGGATGATCCGAAGAAAGGCAACTGGAGTGATCCCACTTTCCTGCCCGAAGTGGGCGGCATCGACCCCGGATTTCTCTTCGACGAAGACGGGAAAGCATACATTGTGAACAATGACGCTCCGGCAGGAAAGCCCGAATATGACGGTCACCGCGCTATCTGGATACGCGAATTCGACTGGAAAAACGGTTGTACCGTAGGAAAACAGAAGATGATTATTGACGGGGGCGTAGACAAAACCCAGCATCCCAGCTGGATAGAAGGTCCACACCTCTACCACATCAACGGCACGTACTACCTGATGGCTGCCGAAGGTGGCACAGGCCCCAACCACTCGGAAGTGATCTTCACCTCTGCGTCTCCATTCGGCCCTTTCAAACCTTGTGCCATCAATCCGATATTGACGCAACGCGGCTTACCGGGCGACCGCCCCAATCCGGTTACCTGCGTCGGTCATGCCGACCTGGTGGAAACTCCCGATGGTGACTGGTACGCCGTCTTCCTTGGTGTTCGCCCCTATCGCGACGGCCATGACGTGATGGGACGCGAGACTTTCATGCTCCCGGTGACCTGGAAAGAAAATCAACCCATTATTCTTCCTGAGGGTGACGTCATCACTTATACCGCCGACCGCTCCTACGGTCCTGCCCCACTATGGACAGCAAACGGACTGGCTAAAGAAGCATTTTTTATCCGCACTCCACTGGTGCCCTGCTACAGTATAAACAGTAAAGGACAGTTGGAAATGACCGCCAGCCGCACTGATCTTAACCAAAAGCGTCAGCCCGCCGCCATCGGTCGCTGGATTAGCAATTGGACATTCACAGCTCAGACCGGCTTGGACTTTGTGCCACAACAGCCGAAAGATTTCGCAGGCATCATCTGTTTCCATGATGATAATTGCTATATTCGCTTCGGAAAGACACTGGACAAAGACGGCAAACCCGTCATGCTTCTGGAAACATACAGCCATGGCAGACTGTGCAGCCAGGCAAACAGCCCGCTAACCCGGACAGATGAAAAAGTATATCTGAAAGTAGAAGGAGACAATGCAGTAAATTATACCTTCAGCTACTCCACCAGTCCTAAAGGTGGCTGGACGCAAGTAGGCGACCCCGTATCCGCCGACCTGATAAGCACGCAGACAGCTGGCGGTTTCACCGGAACCATGGTCGGCATTTATGCTACAGGAGGCTATCAGAATTAGGAAGCAAGGATCAACGACCGTTTCATCTTAATAGAAACGGTTGTTTCAGTAAGGAGAAACTCTATTTTCAATAAGGAGAAACTACAGTTTCTTCAAGTTGAAACTATTATCCCAATAAGATGAAACAAATAAGAATATTAACCTTTAAAATTATAGAGTCATGAAGAAAGAAAAAAGATACCTGGTACCCGGAGATTATATGGCAGACCCTGCCGTGCATGTGTTCAACGACCGTCTCTACATCTACCCTTCCCACGATTGGGAAAGTGGTATTCCCGAAAATGATAATGGCGACCATTTCAATATGAAAGACTACCACGTCTTCTCTACCGATGACCCCATGAAAGGTGAAATCACAGACCACGGACTGGTACTCACCACCGAAGATATTCCCTGGGCAGGACGCCAACTCTGGGATTGCGACGTAGCTGAGAAAGACGGCAAGTATTATATGTATTTCCCCCTGAAGGACCAGAACGACATCTTCCGTATCGGCGTTGCCATCAGCGACCGTCCCGAAGGTCCGTTCATTCCCCAACCCGACCCGATGCGCGGAAGTTACAGCATGGACCCTGCCGTTCTGAATGATGGAGACGGTAACTATTACATGTACTTCGGTGGTCTGTGGGGCGGACAGTTGCAACGCTATCGCGACAACAAAGCCCTGGAAAGTGGAGCTACTTTCCCCGCAGACAACGAGCCGTCCATCCCCGCACGGGTTGCCCGCCTCAGTGCGGACATGCTGCAATTTGCCGAAGAGCCTAAAGCCGTAGTGATCCTGG
The DNA here is from genome assembly GCF_020091405.1 of Bacteroides cellulosilyticus. Taxonomy (NCBI): domain Bacteria; kingdom Pseudomonadati; phylum Bacteroidota; class Bacteroidia; order Bacteroidales; family Bacteroidaceae; genus Bacteroides; species Bacteroides cellulosilyticus. Next base: position 3,492,042 of record NZ_CP081903.1, on the reverse strand, counting down.
ACGAAAACGGGCAACCGCTGACAGCCGGAGACAACGAACGCCGTTTCTTCGAAGCAAGCTGGATGCACAAGTATAACGGAAAGTATTACTTCTCCTACTCCACCGGTGATACCCACCGCCTGTGCTACGCCATTGGTGACAATCCTTACGGCCCTTTCACCTATCAGGGAGTAATCCTGACTCCGGTGGTAGGCTGGACTACCCACCACTCCATTGTGGAATACCGGGGCAAATGGTATCTGTTCCATCACGACAGTGTGCCTTCCGGCGGACGCACCTGGTTGCGCAGCCTGAAAGTATGCGAACTGGAATACGACACCGACGGAAAGATCGTCACCATTGAAGGACTGGATTAACCGTTGCCCGATAGAGTATGGATACTGTCAAAATAGGTATTATAGGTACCGGGTGGATTGCCGAAAAGATGGCAATCACCCTCGAAGGAATGGAGGGAGTAGAAGCTTATGCAGTCGCTTCCCGCCAGTTGCAGACTGCCTGTGACTTTGCCGACCGGTGGGGTTTCACCCGTGCCTACGGTTCTTATGAAGAAATGCTGGATGATGAAGAGGTGGAGTTGGTATATATTGCCACTCCCCATTCCCACCATTTCGAACATGCCCGTATGAGTCTGCTGAAAGGCAAGGCGGTTTTATGCGAAAAGGCATTCACCGCCAATGCCCGCCAAGCGGAGGAACTGCTGAATCTTGCCAAAGCAAAGGAACTCTTCATCACCGAAGCCATCTGGACACGTTACATGCCTCTATCGCATACCATCAATGATCTTGTAACCAGTGGAATCATCGGACGCCCCATGACGCTGTCTGCCAATTTGGGTTACCCAATCGGCAACCGTGAGCGCCTCCGCCAACCGGCACTGGCAGGCGGGGCTCTGCTCGACCTGGGAGTGTATGCACTGAACTTTGCTTCCATGGTTTTCGGGACGGAGGTAGAACGTGTCACCTCTACCTGCGTAAAGACCGATACCGGAGTAGATGCACAGAATAGTATCACTCTTACATTCAAGGATGGAAAAATCGCCGTGCTGCACAGCAGTATGCTGAGTATGACCGACCGCCAAGGCATCATTTCCGGTGACAAAGGCCATCTGATCATTGAAAATATCAACAATCCGCAACGAATCAGGGTGGTAACAGAAGATTATAAGACGGCAGTTGTCTACAACTGTCCACCACAAATCACCGGATACGAATACCAGGTATATGCATCCATGGAAGCTCTGAGGAACGGGTGGCTCGAATCTCCCTATATGCCTCACGCCGAAACCCTGCGCATCATGCGCATGATGGATGACTTACGCCGCGAATGGGGAGTACGCTACCCCGCCGATGAATAAACCAACCAATACTTTTTGTTTATGAAACAACTGCTCTCTTTATTCTTATTATTATCTTGTTTACTCGGACCCGTATCCGCGGAAGACGGCAGCCGCTTGTGGCTCCGGCAATCGACAGATGCCCACGCACAGATTACAGCGCCTCGCCAGTCTCCGACACTAAACATAGCCGTCCGTGAACTAAAACAGGCATGGAAAGGGCTCCCCGTTACGCTTGCACTGAAGAAAGACAAACAACTATCTCCCGAAGGCTTCCGTATACGACAAGTAAATGGAAAACTCACCGTCACTTCTCCCAGCGAAACGGGTTTGCTTTATGCTGCCTATCACCTGATCCGCCTGCAAGAAATGCGGAACTTTGGAAAGCCTTCGGAAACAGACCAGGAAATAACGGAGAACCCTGCCTATGACCTGCGTATTCTCAATCATTGGGATAACCTCGACCGCAGCATCGAGCGCGGTTATGCCGGCAAATCTCTTTGGAACTGGGAAGAACTGCCCGGCACACTCTCCGACAGATACGAAGCTTATGCGCGTGCCAATGCCTCCATCGGAATCAATGCAACGGTGCTGAACAATGTAAATGCTTCTTCTAAAATCCTTTCCGCCGAATATCTGGAAAAGGTAAAGGCTCTGGCAGACATATTCCGTCCTTACGGCATCAAGGTATATCTCTCTATCAACTTTGCCTCCCCCATGCAACTGGGCGGGCTTTCCACAGCCGATCCTTTGGACAAAGATGTCATCGCCTGGTGGAAGCAGAAAGCCAAAGAGATCTATCGCACCATTCCCGACTTCGGTGGCTTCCTGGTGAAAGCCAATTCCGAAGGACAGCCCGGCCCGTGCGACTTCAACCGTACACACGCCGAAGGTGCCAATATGCTGGCAGATGCATTGAAGCCCTATAAAGGTATTGTCATGTGGCGCGCTTTCGTCTACAGCCCAACGGATGCAGACCGCGCTAAGCAAGCCTATCTGGAATTCCAGCCTTTGGATGGACAATTCCGCGACAATGTCATCGTACAGATAAAGAACGGTCCGGTCGACTTCCAGCCTCGCGAACCGTATAGTCCTTTATTCGGCGCTATGCCCCGGACTCCGCAGATGGTCGAATTCCAGATTACACAAGAATATCTGGGCTTCTCCAATCACCTTGCCTATCTTGCCCCGATGTGGGAAGAGTTCTTCGACTTTGTGAAGCCGTCTTCACTGAAAGCCATAGCAGGTGTCGCCAATATAGGTACCGATACAAACTGGTGCGGTCATCCTTTTGCCCAAGCCAACTGGTACGCTTTCGGACGCATGGCCTGGAATCCTTCCCTGACATCAGGAACAATCGCAGAAGAATGGCTGAAACAGACTTTCTTCGATGCAAGCAATCCCAAACATGCACCCATTGCCTATGAAATACATAACATGATGATGGAAAGCCGCGAGGCTGTGGTAGACTATATGATGCCGCTCGGTCTGCATCACCTCTTTGCATGGGGACACCATTACGGTCCGGAACCTTGGTGCGACGTGCCCGGTGCACGCCCCGACTGGATGCCGTCTTACTATCATAAAGCAGACAAACAGGGGATAGGTTTCGACCGCAGTCATACGGGTAGCAATGCTACAGCCCAATATCCCGATTCACTCTGCCACCTTTACGATGACATCCGTACTTGTCCGGATGAGTATCTCTTGTGGTTCCATCATGCCCCTTGGCAACACACCATGCAAAGTGGACGTACTTTATGGGACGAGCTTTGCTATCGCTACGATCATGGTGTACAGCAGGTAAGAAGCTTTCAGAAAAAATGGGATCTGGCCGAGAACTACATTGATGCGGAACGTTTCAAGGATGTACAGTCACGCCTGAAGATACAGGCACGTGATGCCGTATGGTGGAAAGACGCCTGCCTGCTATACTTCCAGGAATTTTCGGGTATGCGCGCCCCTTACGAAGTGGAAAGACCAATACATGAATTGGACGATTTGAAACAAGTGAAGCTTCCTATCGACAACCATGAATGTCCGACACCGAAAATGCTGAATGAAAGAAGGTAATCACATACTTCACAAACCTATCTTTAAGAGGAGAAGCCAACGCTTCCCCTCTTTTTTATATTCGGTTGATTCTATGAAAATATGAAGGCTATTTTTATACACGAACAAAGTCCATGCTTACATACGCAACTATTTATCAATATATTAGCAATCTGCAAACGTATTTCAAACGTATAATTTACCTCCGACAAAAGTATGTAAAGAGTAGTGATTCGCTTGCTTTTACTCCTCCCATCCTCTACTTTTGTATCAGCCAAACAGGCCAAAGGATGGACGGACTACAACGCGCGGTAACCTCGGATATCCCTTTTCCCTGTATTGCATGAAAACACTATTATTAACTATTAAATCTTTTAATATTATGAAGAAAAGACTGCCACTTATCACACTGCGGCCTCTTGCATGGATACTATTTCTTCTTATAACGGCAAGCGGGTACGCACAAGAGAGTCTTATTCAAGGTCTGGTGATTGACGAAAACGGAGAGCCGCTGATTGGTGTATCCATACAGGACCAGAAGACACTAAAAGGTACCATCTCCGATATAGACGGTAAATTCTCGCTCGAAACCCGCATAGGAAACATGCTGAAGATATCTTATATAGGATATCGCACCGTAACACTTGCCGCTGCCAAAGATATGCGTGTAGTTATGAGTGAAGACAACATGAAACTGGATGAAGTAGTAGTCGTGGGATATGGCGTCCAGAAGAAAGTAAATCTGACGGGTGCCGTAGCTTCCGTAAAAAGCGACGAGATTCTGAAAGCCCAATCAGCAAATACCTCCAACGCACTTATCGGACAGATTCCCGGACTGATAGCCAAACAAACCACCGGAGAACCGGGACTGGACGGCTCACAAATCTATATCCGCGGTGTCGCCACTTTCCAGGGAGGAACTTCACCTACCTATATCATCGACGGCATCGAACGCCAGGCAGAAGACTTTGCCCGCATAGATCCCAATGAAATAGAATCGCTGAACGTATTGAAAGATGCCGCCTCAGCCGCCATCTTCGGTATGCGCGGTGCCAACGGAGTTATACTGGTCACTACCAAACGGGGTAATACCGGGAAAATCCACGTGAAGTATTCGGGAAACGTATCGATACAGAAGCCTACAAGTCTGCCGGAGTTTGCCAATTCTACCGACTATGCCCGGATGAAGAACATATACATGGGCAATACAATCTATACAGACGAGGAAATCAGAAAATTCGCTGACGGCTCTGATCCCGAACGCTATCCGAATACCGACTGGTACAAAGAAATGCTGTCAAAGAATGCAGTGCAGCATCAGCACAACATTACCGTGGATGGCGGACGCGATAACATCAAGTTCTTTACCAGCTTCGGATATGTACATCAGGATGGTTTGTGGGACAATCTGAACTACGAACGCTACTCTTTAAGAAGCAATATCGACGTAAAGATCACTTCTACCACTCAGCTCTCGGTAGATGCATCCGGTCGTGTGGAATACCGTCATGGAAGCCCACAGAGCAGTACCAATGTCTTTCAGCAGTTGATCCGTAATACTCCTGTGCTACTTGCCAAGTATGACAATGGCCTTTACACAGTACCCGATGCCACTCACCCGAACATCATGGCGCAAACCAGCAAGGACGCGGGATACAGTGACTCACGAAACAACAGTCTGTTAACCCGCCTCGAACTGACTCAAGACCTGCCGTTCGTAACCCAAGGATTGAAAATAAAGGGTGTCTTCTCATACGATAAAAACAATTACGCCCAGAAGACCTGGTCACTCTCCCCTTACCTGTATGTACGCGACCAAGACAACAACTACAACTTGCAGCCACGGGGTAGCGCCTCACTCTATCAGAATCAGAATGACAACGAATACATAGAGTGGCAGGGACATCTTACCTACGACCGTTCTTTCGGCAACCATACCGTTTCGGCCCTGTTGATGGCATTGGGACGCAAAGAAAAATACCACAACGTATGGGTATCCCGCAACTCATTCGACTCGGACGTTATGGATCAGATCAGTGCCGGTAACAGTACCGGACAACAATTGGGTGGATATGACAGAGAGTCGGCACGCCTCAGCTATGTGGGTAGAATCAACTATAATTACGGCGGCAGATACCTGTTTGAAGCGAATATCCGCCGGGACGCTTCCGAAAACTTTGATCCCGACAAACGTTGGGGAACATTTGCATCCGCGTCTATCGGCTGGGTGATTTCGGAAGAGAAGTTCTTCGAACCTTTGAAGAATAAGATAAACTTTCTGAAGATCAGAGGATCCTATGGTACATTGGGTAACGACAATACCGGTGGCGTAGCCTTCCCGTATTACAGCCGCTTCGACTTGTACGCTTCACGCGGTTCGCACAATGGCGGACTGGCGAACAACCTTGGCGACTACGTATTCGGAGAATTGGTTACCAAGGGTTTGGTTCCCGGCCCCATAGCCAATGCACTGGCAACCTGGGAAACTTCCAAGAAGATGAATATCGCGATAGATGCAGGTTTGTTTGATAGGTTCAACCTGTCTTTAGATTTCTTTAAAGAAACCCGTTCCGACATCCTTGCACAGCGAGGAGCCGAAGTGCCCTGGTCGTTCGGTGGAGAACTCCCGCTTGAAAATATCGGCAAGGTGGAGAATAAAGGTATCGATGCCAACCTGACGTTCAATCATCACATCGGTAAAGTCCGTTACTCCATAGGCGGAAACTTCACTTATGCCCGCAACAAGATATTGGAAATGGCTGAGGCTGCAGGAACCTCCGAGTACCTGAGAAAAACCGGACGTCCCATCTACAGCTACTACGGTTATAAGACAGACGGCATCTTCCAGAACCAGCAGGAAATAGATGCGTATGCCAAACAGGAAGTGGCAGGAAGCGACTATGTGACCCGCCCCGGTGATATCAAATATGTAAACGTAAACGGTGACGAAGTGGTAAATGCCGGTGATATGACCTATCTGGGATACGGCAACGTACCGGAAATCGTATACGGTATCAACGGAAGTCTGGCATGGAAGAATTTCGACCTCAGTTTCCTCTTCCAGGGAGCAGCCCATGCGCAGGTTTATCTGAATGGCGGCGTAGTAATGCCTTACTTCAATGATGGCAATCTGCCTCAGTTCTGGGTAAAAGAAGCATGGAGCGAGAACAATCCCGGCACACGTTATCCGCGTCTGGAACAGTCCACGCACAACTTCCCGAATACGGATTTCCCGCCCGTGCAGACCTATCTGTATGATGCGTCTTATTTCAGACTGAAAAACATTGAAGTAGGTTACAACTTCCCGCGCAAATGGTTGAATAACCTCCGTTTAGAGAATGTACGTGTGTACGTCAGCGGGCAGAATCTCTTCACCATTACCGATGTTCCTCAGATAGACCCCGAGAATGTAAACTCACAAGGTTGGTCTTATCCGCAAATGAAATCATTTAACGCAGGTATCAGTATTCAATTCTAAACAGACAATATCATGAAAGAAATATTTAAACCCCTATTCATACTACTTGCCGCTATCAGCATGACTTCCTGTACTGATATGCTAGACATCAAGCCTACGACATTTGTCTCCGACGACTTGATTTGGCAGGACAAAAAGCTTATCGACCAATTCGTAGCCAATACGTACGGTACACTGGTATGCGGCTTCAACCGCAATACGCAGGGATGGGATCAGGACTGGGCCGCCGCTTTCGGCGGTAACTTCGATGCCGGCGCCGACGACTTTGACGGCAAGTTCGATGCAAATGTAAATCAGTTCAATACAGGGCAGATCACAGCGCAAAGCACTCCGTTCATCGATGAAATATGGAAGAGCAATTACAGCATTATCCGCAAATGTAACCTGATAATTGCCGCCGTTCCGGACACCAAAGACGTGGTGCTGACACCGACCGAAAAGAAATATTACGAAGCGGAAGCACGTTTCCTGCGGGCATTCTGTTACTTCGACCTTGCCAGGACATTCGGACGGGCACCGTTGATTACGGAAGCTCAGCAACTGGAAGACAATCTGCTGATACCGGCCACCGATTTCGAAGGATTGATAAACTTCATTGCCACCGAGAGCGATAACTATGCGGAAGATCTCGACCCAACCGTTTCCGACGCCATGAAAGGGCGTGCCACCCGTGGTGCCTTCCTGGCGCTGAAAGCCCGTGCCCTACTCTATCTTGCCAGCCCGCTCAACAATGCCTCCAACTCTAAAGAGCGTTGGGAAGATGCTGCCAAAGCCGCACAAGCTGTCATGACTCTGGGAGTGCATCATCTTTACCGCAACGGTGAGGATGCCTACGGTTCTTTATTCTTCGACAAATCGAATGCCAACACGGAGATTATCTTTGAGCGCCGCTTCCAGTTCCCGGAAATCACGCATAACATCCACATGCAATGGAGTCTTGACCCTGCCGATGCCGACCGCGGTTCCTGGAACGGTTTATATCCCACCCAGAACTTAGCCGATGCTTACGAAACTACAGATGGTAAACTGATAACTGATCCTACATCTATTTACAATCCGCAAGATCCATACGCCAACCGTGACAAACGCTTCTATCAAACTTTGCTTTATCATGGAAGTTACTGGGAAGGAAGCCAGTTGCTTATGCATCGCCATCTGCAAAACCCGGATTGGAGCGGCAACTGTCTGCCCAACGATTACCGCGCACGCTGCGGGTATGGGCTTCGCAAAATGATGCAGGAATATGACGGAGCATCTGCCGACTTATACAC